>JAXSOX010000016.1:0-17097 GCA_037926525.1 Aquificaceae bacterium
TTTGAAAAGCTTCTTGAAGATGAAATAGAAAGGTCTGATAGGTCTGGAGAGCCCTTATGTTTGCTTTTTATCGATGTGGATAACTTCAAAATTATAAACGACACTTATGGATATCACGTGGGAGATATGGTCCTTAAGCATGTTGCGGAGGTGCTCAAAAAGAAGATAAGAAGGCTTGATACCGCTGGCAGGCTGGGTGGAGATGAGTTTGGCGTAATACTGCCAAAGGCTAATAAGGGTGTGGTGGAATATATAGCGGAGAGGTTGAGGCAGGAAATCCTAAATATGCCACTGGCTTTTGGTGATACGGAAATCCGTGCAAGTTTAAGCGTGGGTATAGTATGTTATCCTCTGGATGCTAAGAATAAAGAAGAGATACTATCGCTCGGTGAAGCCCTTATGCATAATATAAAAAGGGAAGGTAAAGGAAGGGTAAAGACCGTAGAGGAATCTGTAAAAGAAATTTATACATCCTTTAGAAGGATTGAGAGAAAGGTTCTGGAGAGCCTTGAAAAGGCATCTATAGATGTATTCTTGCAAGACATAGTTAATCTAAGCACCGAAAAGGTTGAGGGCTTTGAAGCACTGATGAGGCTAAAAGTAGACGATGACCTTCTTCCTGCAAGCAGGTTTATAAACATAGCAGAAGATATGGGGCTTGTTCAAAAGCTGGACATTGCCATGATAGAAGGACTGTTTCAGAAGATAGCTTCTGTTAAGGATAAAAAGGATATCCTATTGTTTATTAACCTTTCTCCCCAAGACCTTACGCATGACTTTATAAAGGATGTGGTGCAAAGGGCAAGGACTTATGGTGTTGAAACTGACCGTATAGTCTTTGAGATAACAGAAAGGGAGGCAATACAGGATATAGGTAGGATGAGTAGTTTTCTAAAGGGTTTAAAAGAGGCAGGTTTTAGGTTTGCCATAGACGATTTTGGCTCTGGTTATGCTTCTTTTCTTTACCTTAAGTATCTTCCTGTGGATTTTCTTAAAATAGAAGGCGAATTTATAAAGAGTATGAAGAGGTCCCATGTGGACAGGATTTTTGTAAAAAGCATGGTAGAAGTGGCAAAGGGGCTTGGCATAAAAACAGTAGCGGAATATGTGGAAGATGTGGAGACCATTGATATCCTCCTTGACTTAGGCATAGATTACGCACAGGGTTATTACATAGGAAAGCCTGGACCTGCGGAAGAGAAACTCAGGAACTTCTTCTCCAAAGGATAAAACCAAAGGTTTGAAAGAAAAGATTTGCAAAAAAGACTCCTACTGCGGGATACAAGGTTGCCTTAAACCAAAAGTCCATGGGATAGACCCTCAGGAGCATGTCCTCGTCTCTAAAACGCCACGAATAAGGGTCAAAGAAAAGGTTATGAAAGGCAGTAAAAAGCCAGTCATAGTTGACCGCAGAAACAATTAACACAAAAAGGACAAAAACTTCAAGCAACAGCCCACCAAAGAATAAAACCTTTCCCATCTCCCTTTTATTCTTTAGACTAAAGAAGCCTATAAGCCAAAGAGGAAGGATGATATACATAAAACCAAAGGAAAAACTCAACAGCCTCTTCACATCCTCCATATGTTTTATCTCTCTTTCGTTAAAAAGTCCAGAGCTTTTAAACTCTTCCATGCCACTGTCTGAAAGAACAGACCTAAGCCCAAGTTTGGCTATGCTTAGTCTTAGCTCGTAAGGCATTGGGTCTGGTGGCAGGTCTACTCTTTTATAGAGGAACTCCACAAAAAGGTCTGTGAAGGCAAGGCGAACTACAAGCAGTGTAAGGAGAATAGGGAAAAGGACTATGAGCAAAAGGCTCACAGCCCATTTTTTACTCGCCATAGGTTAAGTATAACCTACTTGTAGCCTCTTATTGTGGTAGGTCCCGCATGACAGGCTATGCAGGATTTTTCTGTGCCTATTACCCTTACAAGACCAAAGCTCTCTGCTATCTGCTGGTGTTTGGCGTGTATGCTCTCTATGGGTTTGAACCTTCTTACCTGTGGCACGTTTATGCCTTGATGGCACTGGTAGCAAGTAAGCATAGCTTCTTTCCAGAGGTTAACCGCTTTTTCTTTGTCTTTTGCTTCAAGAGCTTTTGGAAGCTCATTGTAGAGGATGTTGTTTCTGTGTCTGACAACTGCCTTGAGGTCATCTCCCCACTGGGCTACCATTGGACCTGCCAAAGCCATATTCTTTCCACAGGCGGACAGCCCCATGGGGCTTCTTATAAGCCTTAACCCTGCGTCAAACTCACCCTTTTCTATATACCCCCTGAGAGCTACAAAGGAGAAAAAGGTTCTGTATGCACCCGCTTTGAAGTTGAGCCTTACATCTGCAAGATACCTACCTGCCTGCATTATCTGTTCCTTGTTAGCACCACCTACAATTAGTATGTTTTTGCCATCTTTTTGCACTACCTTTATAGTAGGCTTTTCAAAACTCAAACCCACCTCTTTTACTATGTCATTGTTTACTCCCACCACTATGAGATTTTGGTAGTTTATACTCTTTAGCCTTTGGTCGCTTACGAGAAGCTCTGGCATTTTAGATTGACGAACGTCCTCTGCGGTAAAGCCTATGTCATCCGTCCATTGTCCGAGGTAGTAGGCTATCCTGCCCGCAAGGGCAACTACGTCAGGGTCTTCCTTTGAGCCATAGACCACAAGTGTATTTGGGATAGTTGCATCCTTAATTACCGCAGGCGTGCCTGTCCAAACCTCTCCATAGGTTACATAGGGAAAGAGCCTGTCCGCAAAGGGTGGGTCAATCACTGGCTGTGCCAAGGAAATGCTGACTACACTAAGGACTAAAAACCTTTTCATGCTTTTCCTCCTGTGCTTTTGAGAAAAAAATTTTATCTGTGTAGGTGTGGTGAGGCTATAAAAGTTGATTGTAGTAAAGATTACTGACACTTATTTAAGCATATCAGCATATCTTTAAATCAGGGTGAGGGACTTAAACCTCCGACCCCCTGCTTGTGATGCATGATTTCTATTGCTCTGTCTAACATTATGGGTGAGCATCTTAAAGTTGTTGAAGTTCAAAGACTTAATGTGGAGTTTTGATGAAAGTTTAAAATTGGTATTGTTGAACATAGCATCTGTCAACTACTTAAAGGGTTTAAAAGAGGAAAAAGATTCCCTATGTTACTTAATCTATTAATATGTATTCTATAACAAGATTTTTCAGGGCATACAGCATCTTTTTCATAAAATTCAAAAAGGGTTGTCCTTCTTTCAATGAAACCCAGAATTTCTGCGGTGAATCTATACTGTTCTTTTATAGTATTGTTTTTTAACAGAGTGTAGATTTCAAAGCAATTCTTGTTTAATAATTTAATCTTCATTTCGTTATTATTTAGTGAATGTTCCAGCCTCAAACATACATATATATCTTTGGGTTGATTTTCAAATTGATCCTTAGGTATTATAAGGTATTTATGAGAATGTTCTGGCAGAGTTTTAATATCTATTAAATAACCATTTACATGTAAATCAAATTCATCTACATTAGTATTACCCCAAAAGATACTTAAAGCATTATCTTCATATTTTTTATAATCTTCTAAAGACAATAAGTTTTTATCTACTAACCAGTTTGCAAATGTAAGTTCTCCTAATTTTCCTGTAAATATTCTCCATGCGTGATATAAGATATCCTCTCTTGACCTACTTGTCCTTTCAAATGTTTGTGATATTGATGCACATGTAAACCATATAGATTTTAAAATAAGTTCTTGTTTAATGTTAATTCTTTCCATCTTTTTTCAAACTCACTTTTATATTTTGGATTTACGTCTAATCCAATCCCTCTTCTATTTAACATAGCTGCTGCTATAAGAGTTGTTCCAGAACCTACGAATGGGTCATAAACAGTATCACCATAAAAAGAGTAAAGTTTTATTAATCTCATAGGAATTTCTAAGGGAAAAGATGCAGGATGCTTACTTTTTTTGTCTGGTTCTATATACCAAATACCCCTTGTATATAATATCCATTCATCTTTGCTAATTTTAGATAACTCTTTAATTTCCTTGGAAACTGTCCTTTTACCTGTTTTTTTGAAAATTAAGATATTTTCAAAAATGCTATCAAGAATTTTAGGAGTAGGTGGATACGGATACGAACCAAAAAGAGGTTTTCCCTTTAACGCTCCGTTGTTACCATAACCCTTCACCCAAATAATTTCGTCAAAAAACACAAATCCTATATCAATCATAAATTTTATTACATCCGCTACAATTGGATATAAAAAAGATTGTCCTTCTCTTTTCCTTCTTGATTTCATATTAGTAATGTTTATACAAATAGTGCCTCCTGATGTAATAAAGTTGTAAATTTTCTGAAAGACTTTTTTCAACTCCTCTATATATTCATGGTAATTGTCTATGTTTTCAAGTCCTTGTTGAGTTCCATAATCTATATAATTGAAATAAGGTGGAGATGTTACTACAAGGTGCACCTCCTTGTCAGGTTCATAAAATCTTGCATCACCTATTACATATTCAATGTTGTGATTAAATTCTTGTCTCATGTTTATATTCTCTATCAAGCTATATTTATGTATCATTAATTGTATTATAGCCCATTGCTCTTTGCAAACTATTAATAAAATCAAGGGTGTCTTGAATTTCTTGAGGGAATTTAGTTTTTAGGCTTGTTCTTGTGAGGGCTACATGGAGGAGATTCACTCTTTCGTCGTCGCTAACATCCTCCTTATCTCATACCCGTTGAAAGAGGCTGGCTTTTTTTAGGGGATACTAAAGCGGGCATTAAGGTTGTGGAAAGAACCTGTGAGGATTGTGAGTTCACAGAGATACACAGAGTATACCAAGTAAATAGAGATGAGGTCTTTCTGGTCTATCCTGAGGTCAAAAAGGTAGAGTGTCAGGACTTTGTCTTTAAGTCAAAGGATGATATCACCATAAACGATGAATATCAGGCATGTCTTAGAAAGCTTGTTGCCGAAATACTGCCGAAAATTAAAGAAAATTTTCCACAATGAAGTGCCATGAAAAGAAGTAGAGTTCTATCAAGGATTTGCTTTGAGTATTCACATCGGGGTGAGGGGACTTGAACCCCTGACCTCCTGCTCCCGAAGCAGGCGCTCTGCCACCTGAGCCACACCCCGTTAGGATAGAATTTTACTCTTTAAAAAACCTTGTATTTTTTCCTTCCACTTGTTGGCAACAAAGAGAACCTCTTCTTGGTCTATGGTTTTTAGCTCTCCCTTTTCCATCAAGACCCTTCCTTTGCATATGACCGTGTCTATGTCTGAGGACTTTGCGGAGTATACAAGCTGGGCAATGGGGTCATAAAGGGGTTGTAGATGAGGCTTGTTAGGGTCAAGAAGTATAAGGTCTGCGTCGTATCCTACCTCAACCCTTCCTGCTTTTATACCCACCGCTCTAAAGCCTTCTTCACTTGCTATTCTAAGGGCGGTTCTTGCATCCATTGCCTTTGCGTCAAGGTTTGCACCCTTTTGCAGTTTTGCCATAAGGCTTAACTCTTCAAGCATATCAAGGTTGTCATTGGAAGCTGGTCCGTCAGTGCCAAGACATACATGAATGCCTCTTCTTATGTAGTCGCTTATGGGTGCTATGCCAGAGGCGAGTTTTAGGTTGCTCTCAGGACAGTGCAAGACCTTTGCACCCTTCTCCTTTATCATTTCCCTTTCTTCCTCTGTGGTCCATACTACATGAGCCATCAAAGTCTTGTCTGTAAGTAGACCGAGACTGTATAGGTGTTCCACAGGTCTTTTGCCAAACTTTTCTAAGGATGCGTCCACTTCTTGTTGGGTTTCCGCTACATGGATGTGAATGTATACTTCCTCTTCAAGGGCAAGCTGGAGGGTTTTTCTCAGGGTGTCTGGAGAGCAGGTGTAGACCGCATGAGGACAAAGGGTTGGGAATATTAGCTCTTGTCCTTTGAAGTCTCTTATAAATTCTCTTGCCCTCTTTAGGTATTCCTCTTGAGTTTTTGCCACTCTTGTGGGAAAGTCAAGGATACCAAAACCCAGCCCTGCTCTTATTCCAGCCTTTTGGGCAACTTCCGCTATGCTCTCCTCAAAGAAATACATATCCATAAACAGGGTTGTCCCTGAGCGTATGGCTTCCGCAATTCCTATAAGTGCACCGTCCCTTACAAATTCTGGAGATACAAATTCACCTTCCAACACCCATATAACCTTCTGAAGCCAATCCATAAGGGGAAGGTCTGCACCCAGACCTCTCAGTAGGCTCATGGATATGTGCGTATGCATGTTAGCAAAGGAGGGATAGAGGACTTTACCTTTTGCCTGTATAACATACTTTGCAGGAGACTGTATATCTTCGGAGATTTCCACTATCTTGCCATCTCTTACAGCCACATCCACATACTTGTTCTTCTCTGCTAAAAGGGCGGACTTAATTAGAAGGTCAAACATGGCTTATATTATATTCTTTGTGAAGGCGGACATACTTAAAAAAATGCTAAGGCTTCAACAAGTAGAGCTTGAAATACTAAGGGTGCAAAGTGCTCTCAAAAAGCTTCTATCTCAGATATCAGAAGTGAGCGGGAAGATAGAAGAGCTAAAAAGGCAAAGAGAAGGTGTGGAAAAAAGCATAGAGGGTCTAAAGGCGGAGATAAAAAGGCATAGAGAAGCCATCCAAGAGTGTAAGGAGGGTGCGAAAAGGGCAGAAGAGAGACTAAGCTTAGTCAAAAAGGCGGAAGAATACAAGGCACTGCTTAGGGAAAGGGCAAAGAATGAAGATTGTGTTATAAAGCTCACCAAAAGCCTAAAAGAGCTTGAGGAAAAACTTAAAGAACTCCAGAAAGAAAGGGAAGATAAAAAACTCGTGAGAGAGCTACAGGACTTAGAAGAAGAGCTTTCGGACTTGAGATATTCCCAATCAAGGCTCACAAATAAGTTAGATGAGTTAACAAAGGAATTTCAAAAAATAAAGGAGAGCACAGAGCCAGACGTGGTCCAAGAATACGAGGTCCTAAAGAAAAAACACGGCTTGCCAATAATACTTCCCATTGACTCCTTTGGTGCTTGCACCCACTGTGGAACAAAACTACCATCCGCTCTTTACTCAAGGCTCATAAAGGGAGAAGTGGCAGTTTGTCCAAGCTGTGGAAGGCTTGTATATTATGAAGAGGAAACTTGAAGATATCCTAAGGAGCTACGACCCATATCTCTTGGTAGCCCTTTTCCTCCTTTGCCTAATAGGACTTTTAGGCATATACAGTGCCACATACAGAGGAGGTCCTTCTCCACTTTTTATAAAGCAAAGCCTTTATTTTGTAGCTGGTTTGTTAGTGATTTTTATCTTCTCAAGAATAAACTTTAGAACCATTTACGATACTGCACCTGCGATATATTTCCTCAATCTTTTTCTTCTCATTCTCGTGCCAATTTTAGGGAAAACGGTATATGGAGCAAAAAGGTGGATTGACCTCGGTCCTGTTAGCATACAACCTTCAGAGTTTATGAAGTTTTCCCTTTTGCTTTTTGCTCTATACACGCTCAGTTATATGAAAAAACTCATAAGTAAGGAAGGTCTTATACTTCTTATGGCTTTTTCCATGCCTGCGGTTTTAACACTAAAACAACCAGACCTTGGCACTGCGGTAATATATGGTGTGATAGTAATTCTCCTCCTATTTCTAAAAGGGCTTAGTCTTAGATACTTTATAATCGCTGGCATCTTGTTGATTTTTATGTCTCCAATTTTCTGGCACTTTCTAAAAGACTATCAGAAAGCTCGCATACTTGCGGTTCTTGACCCATACCAAGATTATCATGGTAGTGGCTATCAGCTAATCCAGTCTGTTATAGCGATAGGTTCTGGTGGCTTTCTGGGAAAGGGCTTTTTGCAGGGCACACAGGCACAACTTTTCTTTCTACCAGAAAAGCACACAGACTTTATATTTTCCGTTATAGCGGAGGAGTTGGGCTTTATAGCTGGATTTTTACTTTTGGCTTCTCTCCTCGTTATATTTTATAGGCTGGTTTACCATGCCATAGACAACCCTCATCCTACAGAAAGGTTGTATCTTGGGGCTTTTGCTGGACTTTGGCTCTTTCAAACTGGGGTAAACCTTCTCATGACTATGGGATTAGCTCCTGTTGTAGGCGTGCCTCTACCCTTTGTAAGCTATGGTGGTAGTAGTATACTCACCTTTTCTCTGTTTATGGGTGTAGCCTTCTCCATTATTAGAGAGAATAAAAATAGACCCATAAGGTTTGAGCATGGTTAAGGCTCTATACTTTCACATTCCCTTTTGCTCTCATAAGTGTCCTTACTGCGACTTTGTTTCTGTAGTAGAGCCTGTGGTAGAACCAAAAGAGTATATGCGCTTTCTTTTAAAGGAGCTTGAGCTATACAAAGATTTGAGCATAAAAGCTCAAACCCTCTACTTTGGAGGTGGAACGCCTTCCCTTATAGAGCCAGGGGTTTATGAGGTATTCCTTGAGCAACTTAGCAGTTTCTTGGACATATCCTCTGTAGAGGAAATTACCCTTGAATGTAATCCAGAAAACTACTCCTATGAAGACTATAAAAGGCTAAGGCGGTTGGGTTTTAACAGAATAAGCATTGGAGTGCAGAGTCTAAGAGAGGAGGGTTTAAAGGCTCTTGGTAGGCTTCACTCTGTAGAAGACTCTATTAGGGCAGTTGAGCTTGCACACAAGGCTGGTTTTGAAAACATAAACATAGACCTCATATACGGCTATCAGGGACAAAGCCTAAAAGACCTACAGCATGAGCTAAAAGCCCTAAAAGACTTACCTATAAGCCACGTATCCTTTTATCTCCTAACACCCTATGAGGATACTCAATTTGGCTTTCTGTATCAAAGAGGACTCCTTGAGCTTCCGGATGACCACATTATAGCGGATATGTATGAGCTTATATGTGAAAATCTTGAGAATATGGGCTTTTTGCAGTATGAGGTTTCCAACTTTGCCCTCCCTGGGTATGAATGCAAGCACAACATGGTCTACTGGACTCATGAAGAGTTTTTAGGTCTTGGTGTGTCCGCATGGAGTTTTGTAGAAAGGGTAAGGTTTGGAAATACGAAAAACCTTAGGTTGTATGTAGAAAGAGTTAGTGGGGGTCAAAAGCCAGTGGAGTATGAAGAAAGGCTTGAAGGTATAGACCTACTTTATGACTACCTTTTTACCGCACTTAGAACCACAAGAGGTGTGGAAAAAGAGATTTTGTCCGAGCTACCTCAAGGTCTTGAAGAGTTCTTTGTAGAAGAAGGGCAGAGGCTAAGATTAAACAGAAGGGGTATGCTTCTCATTAACGAGGTGTTGTGGAGGCTTAGAAAGGTTATATTATTAAAGACATGAAGGTTTTTGCTGTCCTTCTTGTCTTTTTGTTTCTTGGTTGTGCGGACGTGTCTGCAAGAAGACCTATTTTGAACCTTTTACCTGAAAGCAAGGAAATAGAGATAGGTAAGGCTTACGTTCCTTACGCTATTGAGGAGTTTGACGGTCTATATCCAGATAGGGAAGTGCAGGAGTATGTAAGAAGTGTGGGGATGAGATTAGTCAAACACACAGAGAGAAAAGTGCCTTACGAGTTTTATGTGGTTAATTCCTCCCAGATAAATGCCTTTGCACTTCCCGGTGGTCCTGTTATGATAACGAGGGGGCTTTTGCTGAGGTTAAACTCTGAAGGTGAGCTTGCAAGCGTCTTGGGACACGAATTGGGACACATAAACGCAAGGCATCATGCGAGGTTTCTTGAAAAGCAGTTTGGCTTAAGCTTGCTCCTCAATATAGGTGCTCTATTCGTGGCTGACAAACCCTATGGACAAGCCTTGCTCCAGTTTGGACAGGTAGGTGCTGGTCTTTTGAGCCTAAAGTTTAGCAGAGACCAAGAGAGGGAAGCGGACCAGCTTGGCATCCTATACACCTACAGAGCGGGCTATGACCCAAATAGTATCATAGGCGTCTTTGAAATGTTCAAATCTATGGAAAGGGGTGGTAGACCTCCAGAGTGGCTTTCCACACACCCTCTTCCAGAAACAAGAATAGCAGAAGCCAGAGCATATATACAGAGACTGAGACCTCAGGGTGCTCTTGTGCAAGACACGGAAGACTTTCATAGGATAAAAGAAAGGCTCAAAGGGACTCAATCTTCCTTTGAAGAGTTTGAAAAGGGTAAGAGAGCCTTTGCTAACAATAACCTAAGGCTTGCTCTTGAGCATTTTCAAAGGGCGGTGGAGTTATATCCAGAAAACTACATGGCAAGAGCGTATATGGCTTATGTGCTCGCCAGAGGTCAAAGACTTGATGAGGCGGAAAGACACTCAAAAAGAGCTCTGGATACAATGCCAGATGTTTTTCTTACCAACTATGTGTATGGTTATGTGAAGTTTTTGCGTGGAGATTATAGGGAATCCCTGGAACATCTCAAAAAGGCTAACAGTCTTATACCAGACCATGCAAGCACGCATTACTATTTGGGTAGGAACTACGAAGTTTTAGGGCAAAGGTCAAAAGCCATAGAACACTACAGAACCGCCCTTGAGCTATCTCAAGGAAAAGCGGAATGGGCATCGGATGCCAGAGAAAGGCTAAGAAGACTCGGTGGGATGTGATAGAATTTTCCTATGGATATTCTTATGGGTGTTGGACGGGCGGGCTTAAAGTCGGGGGGAAAACCTGACCTCCTTGTAGTATTGCTTCCTCAAACTTGCACTGCCTCCTTCCTTTTTACAAAAAATCACTTTAAATCTGCAAGTGTTCTCTACTCTCAAAGGGTTTTTAAGGGAAAAGTGAGGGCGATGGTGATAAACAGTGGAAACGCCAACTGTGGAGTGGGCAAGGAGGGGCTAATTCATGCGGAGCTTATGGCAAAAAGAGTAGCGGAAAGGTTGGACCTTGAAGAGGATGAGGTCTTGGTTTTTTCCACAGGCGTCATAGGAAAGCCTATGCCCATAGTTGATGTCTTGAATGCCATAGACTCTGCCTGCGGACTTCTTGAACCCCTTGACCTAAAAAGGGCGAGCGAAGTAATTTCAACCACCGATAGCTTTCCCAAGTATGACTTTGTAAAAAAGGGTAAACTTGAAGCCTTTGGTTTTGCGAAGGGGGCAGGCATGATACATCCCAACATGGGGACCATGCTTGCCTTTGTGTTTACCAACGCAGACCTCAGGGAAGATATAATAGAAAGGCTTCATAGAGACATAAACGAGCGAACCTTTAACTCCATAAGTGTGGATGGGTGTATGAGCACCAATGATAGCTTTGGACTTATAAGCCTTGGTCTCATAAAGGAAGACTTGCAAGCGGTTAGCGAAGCAGTAGAAGAGGTTTCACTAAATCTTGCCAAAAAGATAGTCCAAGATGGTGAGGGTGCTACCAGGGTTATAAAGGTTCATGTAAAAAACGCCTCCATACAGCTCAAGGCAAGGCTTATTGCTCAGGCGGTAGCAGTTTCAAACCTTGTGAAAACTGCCATATTTGGCAAAGACCCAAACTGGGGAAGGATAGTGGCTGCCGCAGGCTCAACCCCCTTTCCCATAGACCAGTTTAAGCTAAAAGTTTACATGGGCAACCACCTGCTGTATGACGGAAGAGTCCACCCAAAGGCTATAGAATCCGCAAAAAAATATCTTGAGGAATCTCAAGAAGTGGAGATAACCCTTGACCTTATGGAAGGCAAAGAGAGCTGGACCTACTACAGCTCAGACCTTACCTACGATTATGTGAGAATAAATGCGGAATACACAACTTGAAAAAGGGTAATAATTTGCTAAATTAATTTATCATGATTAAGTCTCTTCCTTATATACTCGCAGGCTTTCTCATATCTATGCTGTTGATTTTTGGACTCAGACAAAAGCAAGAAGAAGTCCTACAAAACTCCTACAGACCGCCGGTGGAACAGAGCTTACCAGATTTTACCTTTAAAACCCTTGATGGAAGAGAGTTTAGACTATCTGAACTTCACGGGAAGGTAGTCCTTGTAAACTTCTGGGCAACTTGGTGTCCACCTTGCAAAGAGGAGATGCCTATCTTTGAAAGGGAATACAAGAGGTGTAAAGACAAGGGCTTTGAAATACTCGCAGTAAACATGGATAGCTCAGAGAGCAACCTGCAAAAGTTTTTAAAGGAAAACAACTACTCCTTTCCCATAGTCCGACCTTCAGAAGACCTCCAAAAGGAACTAAAGCTAATGGGCTTTCCCACCTCATACCTTCTTGATAGAGAGGGTAAGATTTATAGAATAAGGCTTGGAGTTTACAGGGAGTTAGAAGAAGACCTCAAAAAGCTCCTTGGGTGCTAATTGTGGTATAATCTTTAGCCGGAGGTTTTAATATGGCAAAGGTTAAGATGAAAACTAACAGGTCCGCAAAAAAGAGGTTTAAAATAACCGCAACGGGAAAAATAAAGAGGCAAAGAGCAGGTGGTGCACACTACAACACACACAAGGCAAAAGACAGAAAAAGAAGACTAAGAAAGGCAACCCTTGTCCACCCAAGCTGGGAAGACAAGGTAAAAGGAATGCTGAAGGAGTTTTAACTAAAGAGGTCTCTCCATAGACCTCTTGCCCACTCCTCATATCTTTTGGCAGTGCTTTCTTTTCTTTGGTTGTCCTCCCTATGGGTTGGAATGAACCTCTTTGACACCGTATCGTATCTGAAGGCAGTCTCTGTCATTATGGCTTCCTTGTCGCTTACCATTGCGTAGCATATCATCTGCAGGTATTCTTCTTTTACCTCTTTGCCCTTTATCCTTGCGTTTATAATCTTTGCCACCATCTTACCTTCTGAATGCGCAGCATATCCACTCTTTGGTAGATAGCTTTGGCAGGCATCACCTATAACGAACACATTCTTCACAGAAGATTCAAAGGTTAGAGGATTGACTTCCACCCACTTCTGACCCTTCCTCAAAAGCCCAGCATCTTCAAGAAGCCCGCTTGCCTTCATGGGTGGGATTATGTTTGCAAGGTCATACTTGAAATCCCCATGAGAAGTCTTCACCACCCTTTTGTGAACATCTATATCTCTTACCTGTGCTGAGGTTATGTAGGTGGCTATGTCCTTATAGAGGTCATAGTAAGCGGATAGAAAGCCCTCTGAGTTTATTATGGGCCTTTCATTGGCATCAATAAAGTAAATATGAGCTTTTAGATTGTTTTTCTTTATCATACTGGCTATCAAAGCTGCGCGCTCGTAGGGTGCTGGTGGGCATCTGTAGGGCGGTGGTGGAACTGTAATTACAATATCACCACCTTCAAAGTCTTCTATAAGTCTTTTGAGGTATATATGCTCTGAACCGGGTTTGAAGGCTGGGGGGTTGTAAACCAGAGACTCTTTGTAAAAGGGTTTATCTTCTACGTCGTAGTCTATACCAGGAGAGAGCACAAGATAATCGTAGGCTATATAGCCAGAAGAAGTTCTTACAACCTTTTTGTCAAGCTCCACACCAAGGACTTTGTCATTTAGGACTCTTACTCCATATTTGACTTCTAACACATTGTAGGAAAAGCAAAGTGGCGTAAGCTCCATAAGACCAGCCAGAAAGTGGTTTGACATGGGACAGGACATGAAAAAGGGTCTTTCCTCAATTAGCACCACATCAAGGTTTGGGTTTTCCTTTTTCAGATACTTGGCGGTTGTAACGCCTCCATATCCGCCACCCACTATGACTACTTGAGCCTTTTGTCTCTTTTGTGGTCTTGCATAAACCATCAATGGTGCGGTCAAGCCAAAGGCTACAGCTCCTCCTATCAACTCTCTTCTATTAACACCTGACCACTGCTTGGACATATTTATCCACCTCCATAACAATACATTTATCCACTAACTCTCTGGCTTTTGCAGTGGAGCCATACTGTTGTCTTAGTTCTGTCCTGTAGTTGTCAAAAAACTGTTGAAACTGGTCTTTGCCCAAGACGCCAACCGCATAAAAGTTTCCTCCCTCCTCCTGAAGCACTATGGAGGCAAGAGGAAACTCCGCAGGACCGTCTATTACGCTACCTCCTGCTTTAGGGTCATACAGGGCAAGATGAGCACAGCACTGGATTATTCCAGCCTTTTTTGTGGTTTCTGAGGGTGTGTCCGGTGGATAGTAGTTTATAAAAGAATACTGAGGGGTTGGATAACTCCACTGGTGGGCACATATGGCGGAGTAGGCAACTATGCTTTTCTTTGAACCAACGCCACCGGTCCACTGGTAGCTTTTGCCGTCTTTAAGCTTTATCTCTAAGGGTGGAACTTCTTCTCCAAGATTGAGTAGATAGCAGGGGGTAGAAGCGTAGGGGTAGAAAAATATGTAGTTTACATGAGGCTTTATGTCTTCTTCCTTTAGAGGAGAACCATCTTGTTTTACCAAGAGTGCCTTTTTGTATGCCTGAAACATACCATCCTTTTGCTGGGCGAGTGCCTGAGAGAAAAAGCTAACGTCTATCATAGAAGCTATAGCTACAGTTCCGCAGGTTTTTATAAAATCCCTTCTGTCCATGCATCACACCTCTTTGAATGTAATAACTTTTGGGGGCGGGAGGACGCCCAAAAACATTATGAGAACATGTCCCTGTATATGGCTCTTGCCCATTCGTATGTTGCCTTTGCAAGAGCTTCTGACCTTTCGTTTATGGTTCTGGCTCTTGGGACTATCTTGTTTTCCTGTTTATTGTATTCGTAGGTCACATTTATAACTATAGCTTCTTGTGGAGAACCGTTAACCATAGAGTAGCATGTGTTGTCTGGTAGTGCAAGGGGTGCTTCTTTGCCTGCTATTCTTGAAGCTATAATCTTTGCCACTATCTTTCCTTGTGCGTTTGCCTGGTGGCCACTCTTGGGATATGCGGTTCCGAGAGCTGGAGAGATAACGTCTCCCACAAGGAACACTCTTGGGTCTGCCTTTGCTTGGAAAGTAAGTGGGTCTTGGTCTGCCCAACCTGTGGGTTTTCCTTCCTTGTCCTTTGCTATAAGGTCCGCCATCCATACGAGCTCACCAGCTTGGTGAGGTGGAGATATGTTAGCATCTGTAAACTTAAAGTCTCCTGCGGTGGTCTTTATGACCTTATTTATTGGGTCAACCTCCTTTATGGAAGCCCTGGGCACATACTCAATAATGCCAAGATATACCTGCTCAAAGGCTGCTCTAAAACCTGGTCCCTTGGGTGCTATGTCTTCCTTAGGGTCAAGGACTATAACCCTACCGTTAACTTTGTTTCTCTTGAATACCTCTGCTACCATACAAGCTCTTTCATATGGAGCTGGTGGACACCTGTAGGTCCCTGGTGGGACCACTATGATAAAGTCTCCTTCTTCAAATTCGTGTATCTTTCTCTTAAGAGCCAAATGTTCAGAGCCGGGTATATATGCAGGAGGGAAGTTGACCTTGGTAAGCCTTGCGAGTTCTCTGTTATCTCCAAACCATGCGGAATAGTTATACCTTATGCCAGGTGCCAAAACAAGATAGTCGTATTGTATATACCCTTTTGTGGTGTATACTCTTCTCTTGTCCCTTTCTATGGCAATAACCCTATCGTTCATAAAGGTGTAGCCATATTTAGATGCAGGTTGGAGATAATCGTGTTGTAGAAAGTCTAAACCTACAAGGTCTGCAAGCCAAGGGTTAGATATGGGACAGGAGAAAAAGACAGGTCTTTGTTCTATAAGAATTACCTCTATGTTTGGGTTTTCCTTTTTTAGATACTTTGCTACCGTTAAACCAGCCCATCCACCACCACATACAACCACCCTGTTGCCCTTTGGTGGTGGCATTAGGGCTTCCATTTTTACCATCCTTTCCGCCGCTGCAAAGACAGGTTGTGAGGAAACACTCAGAGCAACAGCTCCCACTCCTGCAGACTTCAAAAGCTCACGTCTTGTAATCATCCTTTACCTCCACCGTGTATTTTGCATGAAATAATACTCTTTGTAGACGGTGCTTGCAATAAGAAATTATTGAAGAGGATATAAGCAGATTTTATTTAAGAAAGTTCTTATAGGCTTATATCACGAGAAGATACACTTAACAAAATTTAAACACTTGCGTATATTTTATATCTTTACATACTTTAAAAACGGAGGTTTGAAATGCCAAGAAAGGGTGCGGACATTGTTATAGAAACCCTCAAGGAAGAAGGTGTGGAGATTATCTTTGGTCATCCCGGTGGTGCCATAATGGAGGTCTACGATGCCCTATATAGAGATGGAAGCATAAGGCACATCCTTGCAAGACACGAGCAAGGTGCAGGACATATGGCAGAGGGTTATGCAAAGGCAACGGGCAAGGTGGGTGTTGCTATGTCCACTTCTGGACCAGGAGCTACGAATCTGGTAACCGCCATAGCGGATGCCTATATGGACTCTGTACCCGTGGTATTTATAACGGGGCAAGTCCCCACCCATCTTATAGGCAACGATGCCTTTCAGGAAGTGGATATTGTAGGCATAACAAGACCTATAACAAAACATAACTTTTTGGTAAAAAGAATAGAAGACCTGCCTCTCATACTTCGCCAGGCTTTCTACATAGCAAGGACTGGAAGACCAGGACCTGTGCTCGTGGACATTCCCAAAGACATAACACAAAAGCTCAGCGATGTCTCAATTCCTTCTCTTGAGGAAGTAAAGGAATCACTTCCCGGCTACAGACCCCACCTTGAGGGCAATCTTCAGCAGATAAAGAAGGCAGCAAAGCTAATAATGGAAGCCAAAAGACCAGTCCTGTATGTGGGTGGTGGTGCGGTCCAAGCGGAAGCACAAAAAGAGTTGGTGGAACTTGCGGAGCTAATGAAGATACCAGTAACCACTACCAATATGGGTAAAGGAGCATTTCCAGAGCTTCATCCTTTGGCTCTCCACATGCTTGGAATGCACGGCACATATTATGCCAATATGGCGGTATACAATTGCGACCTACTTATAGCGGTAGGCGCGCGCTTTGATGACAGAGTTACAGGAAAGGTAGAAGAATTTGCTCCTCAGGCAAAGATAATCCACATAGACATAGACCCAGCCTCTATCTCAAAGAACATAGTGGTGGATGTGCCAATAGTGGGCGATGTGAAGATAGTCCTAAGGAAGCTCCTTGAGGAAATAAAGAGAGAAGGAGGAAAGCTCTTCTTC
>JAXSOX010000017.1:0-16895 GCA_037926525.1 Aquificaceae bacterium
TGGTCTGTAGTGGTAAAAATGTAGTGCTTGATGCAACTTTCCTTCAGGATTGGCAAAGAGAACTGGTAAGGAAAAACTTTCCAAATGCTATATTTCTGCTTGCCTACGCAGAAGACCAAATAGTAATGAAAAGGCTTAAGGAAAGGCAGGATATATCCGATGCGGACGTTGAGGTGTATTTAAAACAAAAAGAAAATTTTGTCCCACCTTCCTATGCAATACCTATAGATACAAACAAAAGCAGGGACGAACTTAAGGTTGTCCTGCAGGAGATACTCCAAAGGCTTGAGAGGAAATACATTCAAGAGAACGCTCTATAGGGTTTTCCTTTTCCAGCTTGCAGTCAGGAGTTATGCCCTTGTCGGTAGTTACAAGCTCACCACTTGGAAGTTTCATCTCAAAGGTAATAAGCCTTAACACATTACCGCAAGCGTCAAGCACATACATGTTGCTCCCTACATACTTGCCCACGGTGTTTTCCCCCACTATAACTGCACCCGCATACCTTCTAAGCAAAGTGGCTACCAGCTCCGAGGCGGAGGCGGTATGTTTATTAACAAGCAGAACAATTGGTTTATTAAAGCCCTGCCTATTGGTGAACTGATATACCCCTAAGTTTCTCCCTCTGCCTTCAAGGTAAAACATCACCCCCTCACCACCTATCAACATATCCACTATACTTTTGGCTACAGAAATTAGTCCACCACCGTTATCCCTCAAGTCAAGGATGAGGACATCTATATTCACAGCTGTGAACTTTTCCATAACCTCCCTAAACTGCTCTACCGCAGGCTGTGTGAAGTTTACGAGCTTTATGTATCCTACTTTTTTATTACCATACTCTATTAGCCTAACTTCTTCTATTACAGGCACAGAAAACTCCCCCTTTACAACTTTTATCTCCATAAACAGCCCTTCCCTTATTATCTCAAGGTTTATAACTCCTCCCCTTTCTACATCTTTTATAGCTCTTCTCCATTGGTTTTTATCACTTATACCATTTATGGATAGTATTAAATCGCCTTCCCTTACACCATACTGCTGTGCAGGAGAGTTTGGAAAAACCTTAATCACATACCCCTTGTCATCCCATCGCACACCAAGACCCACCATCTTTGAGCTTGAATACCAGAGCCTGTCTTCTTCTTGCTTTGTTATAGAAGTCCAACGGTCGCCTATTTTTTTTAGATGGTCTATTAGCTCCTGCTCACTTTTCCACTGACTATCCTTTATCCTATCCCACCAAAGATAATGCCTTTCCATGAGTGCGACAACTTTCTTTAAGAGTTCTTCCCTGGAGCAGTCTTCCCCTGCAAAGGATACATGCAGGAGCAAAAGCACAAGCAAAAAGGACATACCCATGGAAGTTCAGCTAAAGAAATATAATTCTGTTGACAAAAACTTCAAGGGTTATAACTTATAAACACCTACTATTAACTTTTTAGGAGGCAAGGCATGTACTATGTGGCTGAGGTCATAAACGAAGAGTGCAGTAAGTACAACTGCAAGCAGTGCACCCTCTTTTGTCCTGAGCCCAACACCCTTATGTATACTGATGAGGAGCATCATGCCTTTGTAGCACAAGAGCGGTGCAAGGGCTGTGCCTTGTGTGTCTATGTCTGTGTAAATCTTTTAAAGAGAAACGCCATACATATGGTTATGCCAGAGGTGCATGCGGAGAAGTAGGGTATGGCAATAAGAGAAAAGCTCTGGACTTACGAGGACTATCTCAGCCTTGAGGAAGAGAAAAGGTATGAGATAATTGACGGAGAGCTACTTGAAATGCCAGCACCAAGTCTGAGGCATCAAAAAACAGTAGGGACACTCTATAGACTTATTTCTCAGCATGTAGAAGAAAAAGCCTTGGGAGAAGTCTACATTTCTCCAGTGGATGTGGTTCTGTCTCCCTACCATGTGGTTCAACCAGATATCCTGCTGGTCTTGAAGGAAAACTATCAAGCACTTAAGGAGAACTCTATACATGGCTCTCCAGACCTTGTGGTGGAGGTGGTCTCTCCTTCTACCTTCAAAAGGGACACGGAGGACAAGAGAAGGCTATATGCCAAGTATGGTGTAAAGGAGTATTGGCTTGTGTTTCCAGAAGAAAGGGTGGTGGAGGTGCTTACCTTGAAGGAAGGCGAGTATGAAGTTTTCTCCCACGCCTTTGAAAAAGGAGAAGTTTGTTCAAAGCTCCTTGAGGGTTTTTGTCTAAATTTAGAAGGTATCTTTGGTGCAGTTATAGAGAGGTGAGTTATGGCGGTAAAAGAAAAAGCCTGGACTTATGAGGACTACCTAAGCCTTGAGGAAGAAAAGAGGTATGAGATAATCAATGGAGAGCTTTTTGAAATGCCAGCACCAAGCCTAAAACATCAGAAGGTTATTTGGAATCTTGCCTATGTCTTTAGAAGATATCAAGAGAAAAAAAACCGCGGAGATTTCTATCTTGCTCCAGTGGATGTGGTTCTTTCTCAAGAGCATGTGGTTCAGCCAGACCTTGTCTTTGTCTCAAAGGATAGGCTTTCTATAGCAAGGGATAAAGGTATATTTGGTGCTCCAGACCTCGTAGTGGAAGTGGTCTCTCCATCTACCTTTAAAAGGGATACAGAGGACAAGAGAAGGCTATACGCCAAGCATGGCATAAAGGAGTATTGGCTTGTGTTTCCAGAGGAGAGGGTGGTGGAAGTACTTACCTTGAAGGGAGATGAGTATGAAGTATTTTCCCACGCCTTTGAAAGCGGAAAGGTTTGTTCAAAACTTCTTGAAGATTTTTGTCTAAATTTAGAAGAAATTTTTTAAGGAGGTAAACTATGGCAATACTTGGACCGTCAGGCTTTTCACCCTATCCTGTGGCTGTTTATGAGGGTATTTTGAATCCTCCACCGGGCAAGGCTCTAATGTTTAACGAGATCGTAGAAGAAGAGCTTGCTATGAGAGAAGCTGCGAAGGCAATGCTCACAAGACCTAACCCCACCATATTCCCAGGTCCTCAGGTTCTTTATGCTTGGAACGAGGAGGCAAAGGAAAAGGCAAGGTTAGTAAAGAAGATGGCACAGGTTCTTGGTGCAAAGATTATTCCCATGTATGACTACAGACCTAAATATCCCAAAATAAACCCAGCGGTGGAAATAAACCCTAACCATCCAAACCTTACCATATGGCACAACAAGATAAAGGCGTGCATATTCGTAGGCGTGCATTGCCACTATGCCAATGTAGCTCTCAAGATAATAAGGGCTGAAACGGACTGCTTTACCATAGCCATGTGCGGTATGGCAGGGCATGAAGATGCTATGATAACACTCAGAGACCAGCATATAGAAGAGATGGAAAAGTTCATAAATATCGCAGAGGAGGTAAAGAGGGAGCTAGGAAAATGAAAACCCGGGAAAGGCTTTGGACTTATGAGGACTACCTAAGCCTTGAGGAAGAAAAGAGGTATGAGATAATTGACGGGGAGCTATTTGAAATGCCAGCACCCAGCGTTAGACATCAAGAGATATCTGGTAGGTTGTATGTGAAACTTTTCAACTACATAGTGGAGAGCTCTCTTGGGATAGTCCTTTACGCTCCTATAGACGTGGTGCTTTCAGAGAAGGACATTCTCCAGCCAGACCTTGTGGTGGTGCTTAAGGAGAACTTGTCTATAGTTCAAGAGAGGGGCATCTTTGGCGTTCCAGACCTTGTGGTGGAAATTGTCTCTGCCAGCTCCTACAAAAGGGACACAGAGGACAAAAAAAGGCTATATGCAAACTATGGTGTAAAGGAATACTGGCTTGTGCTTCCAGAGCTAAAGCTCATTGAAGTGCTTACCCTTGAAGAGGGTGAATACAGGGCTTTCTCCTTCGCCTGTGAAAGGGGCAAGGTGTGTTCAAAACTGGCTGATGGTTTGTGCATAGACCTTGAGGAGGTCTTTCGGTGATAAAAATCAGCTTGCTTATCGCCACCTTTTATAAATTTAAAACAAACTTCTATAGGAGGTAAGGTCATGCAGACATCTACCGAGACGGTCATATACAACAGGGCAGGACAGAGGGTGGTTTCACCTGACTACCTTCTTTTTGAAGCTCCAAGGACGAAGCATTTCATGACAGGCTCAGAGGCAGTAAAGGAGGCGGTAAAGAGGGCTTCAGTAGACGCCTCTGTGTCCTACCCAATAACACCCCAGTCTGAGGCGGCGCACCTCATCGGTGAGCTTTGGGTTGAGGGCTATGTGGGCGTATACTTTAGAGGCGAGTCTGAGTTTGGCGTTATGTCAGAAATAGCGGGATGCGCTATGGCGGGTGCAAGGACAATAACCACTACCTCTGGACCTGGAACTCTTAGGGCTTTTGAAAACTTCCCCATGTGGGCGGGGACAAGAATACCCGTCCAGCTTGTCCTTATGGCAAGAGGTGTAAACTCTCCCCTTTCTATACAACCTGACAACCTTGAGGTGGGTTTCCTGCTTGATACTGGTTGTATGATATGGTATGCGGAAAACGCACAAGACCTTTTTGATATGATACTGGCAGGCTTTGTGGTAGCAGAACAGCCAGATGTGCATGTCCCAGTTATAACCGTGGTGGACGGCTTTTTTGTATCTCACACTCGTGAAGCAGTTATGCTCCCACCAGATGATATAGCCCTTCCACCCTACAATCCTTACAAAGCACCCATGCCTGTTATAGACGCAGAAGTGCCACCGGGAAGATTTCTCAGAGACCCATTTGTGATGAAGTCCAACTACATATCCTATGCAACCCATGCCAGCTGGCAGTGGGAAGTGAGGTCCGCCATTGAAAGGTCAAGACCCTACGCAAAGCACTATCTCAGAGGTCTCGTAGAGGAGTTTGGAGACCCCTCCGCAGAGCTTGTCTTTGTAGCTTGTGGCACTGCGGCTGCTCAATCAAAGGAGGCGGTCAGACTTCTTGAAGAAGAAGGCATAAAGGCAAGGGTGGTAAAACTGAAAACCATAAGACCTTTCCCCATAGAAGAGTTAAGGCAGGCAGTAAAGGGTGCTAAATACATCTTTGTGCCAGAGTTTAACGTGGTGGGATGGCTTGAAAGAGAGGTAAGAAGATATCTTTACGGATACTCTGATGCAGAAGTTATAGGTGCACCGAGAGTTGCAGGTGGAATGACCATGCCTGCGGAGGTTATAGTCAAAGAAGTTCTTAAACTTACAGGAAAGGAGGTAAAGCATGTCATATAAGATTTACGAAATAAACGAAGAGTTTTTGGATGTTATGCCTCAGGAAATAAGAGACCTTCAGTTTAAGGCTACCTGGGGCAATCCTAAGAGGGGTGTTATGGACCTTCCTTATTCAAAGGAGCTAATAGAGGAGCACTCTCTGTGTGCGGGATGCCCTGAGTCCATGGCTCTCAGGTATATCCTCGCCTCTTTGCCAAACCCCGAGGACACCATAATAGTCAACTCTACAGGATGCACCTCTTTGGTCTTCCCCCACATAGCCCTTCATACGGTCCACTCCCTCTTTGGAAACCAGAATGCGGTAGCCTCTGGCATAAAGAGGGTGCTTGAGTGGAGGTTTCCCGACAAGGTCAAAGATGTGGTAGTGCTAGCCGGAGACGGTGCCACAGTGGACATAGGTCTTGACTGCACCCTTCAATCCTTCTTTAGGCAAGAGAAGATAACCACCATATGCTTTGACAACGAGGTCTATGCCAACACAGGCGGTCAAGAGAGCGGTTTGACGGTAAAAGGTCATGTTTTTAAGATGGCACCAAAGGGCAAGCAGTGGGACAAAGTCCCCATGTGGCAACTTGCCATAGACTCAGGATGCCACTATGTGGCAAGGCTTACTGTGTCATCTCCCAAGAGGGTAGAAACGGTCATAAAGAAAGCCATATATGTGGCAAGAGAGGTAGGACCCACATATGTGCATCTGTATACTCCTTGTATTCTTGAGATAGGTCTTAACTCTGATGATGGTCTTGATGAGATGAGGCAGAGAGACAAGGAAAGGTTCGCCTTCTTTGAGTATGTTTCTGAGCCTGCAAAAGAGGTCATTGAACGCAAAAAAGAGGAGGGCTTGCTATGATGAGGAGAAGGGTAAACATTCGTATGCCAGCCCTTGGAGGTCAAGGTGCAGTTACCGCTGCACACATAATAGCCACTGCAGCGGACTACGAGGGCTACTATGCGGTTTCTAACCCCTTCTTTGGTGCGGAAAAGAGGATGGCACCAGCGGAAAGTTATGCACGCATAGGAATGGAACCCATATACGACAGAGGTGAAGTGGTATATCCGGATGTTATCATGGTCTTTCACCCTCAGGTTATCACCATGGGTAAGTCCTACACCATGCCCTTCTACTCTGGCATAAAGAGAAGAGGTCTCATCATCATAAACACAGAGGAAGACCTACTTACCGACGAGGACAAAGAAAGACTTGAAGAGCTTGAAGTAAAAGTCTTTAACTTCCCAGCTACCAAGTTTGCTATAGACATAGCAGGCACAGAGCTTTCCACCAATATGGCTATGATAGGTGCCCTCTTTGGTTCTATAGGTGCGGTTGGCGTTGAGGCTATAGAGGAAGGTATAAAGTCAAGGTTCCTCAAGAAATTCGTAGCCTCTGGTGGAACTGCTTCTTTGGACTCTGCCCTTGAGAGGAAGTTTAAGAAAAAGCTGGAGCTAATTGAGAAAAACCTCAACACAGCAAAGGCTGCATACGAGCTTGCCCAAAGATGGGCACAAGAGCAGGGGCTTGAGCCTTTCCTTCCCCCCCCACCCAAAAAGGTAGCAGTGTAAAACCTCGGGGGCTTTGCCCCCTCCTGTAAAAACTTGACATATTATTAACTAAGGTATAAAATTTAGGAATGGGACGGGTAGGGAACTTTTTAAAATTGGCGGTTTTCTTTAGTCCCTTGATAATTGCTCCAGCGTCCTTTTCATGTCCTAATGGCTTGCCTAAGGTTTCCTGGAGCTATGAAGTTTCTTCAAGGAAGGGCAAGGAATACAGAAGGGTAGATGTGGAAATAGTGAAAATAGAGAAAGTAAGTAGTATTTTGCCAGACAGCAGGTTATCCTACAATGTGTCCCTTAGTCCAGAGGGCTTTATTAGAGTGGAAGTGCTTAACAAAAGCAACGAAACAATAAGGGATGTGATAATATATAATAAAGTCGAAGGTAGCTTAAAAGGTTCGGTGAGAGCGAGGCGAATAATTTCCAGGAGCCCCTTGATAGTAGAAGATTTTGTAATAGTTCCTTACAAGTGGGAGAATGAAAACCTATACATAGGCGTTCCAGCCATACATGCAGGTGAACAACTACAGCTTGAATACAGTGTAAAAGCCCCAGTCATATACAGACCACGCCTTGTTTCTCCGGTAGTCAAGAATGAAGAGACCCGTGAGAAAGTGGTAAGGAAGTACAGCTTTCATTTTCCTGTAGGTAAAGTAAGACTGAGCGATCAGGTTATTGAAAAGTTGATGGCAGAAGTACATTTACTTCCATCCGGCGAAGAATATAAAATAAGGGTAAAGGGCTACGCGGACTCTGTTGGCAACATTCATACAAACGAGCGAATAGCAAAAGAGCGGGCTATGAATTTAGTTAAGACTCTTTCTACCAGTAATCTTGCCTGTATTGAAAATCAGCACTATGCGGATACTCTTACAGGCACACCTTTTGAGGCTAAGTAGGCTTTTAGCTCTGGTATACTTATCTCTCTAAAGTGAAAAAGAGAAGCCGCAAGGCAGGCATCTGCTCCACCGAGGGTAAAGCCCTCATAAAAGTGATCCATGGAACCTGCTCCACCCGAGGCTATAACGGGTATGTTTACAGATTCAGAAACAGCCCTTGTTAGCTCTATATCATAACCCGACTTTGTTCCGTCCTTATCCATAGAAGTTAGCAGTATCTCACCCGCTCCGAGAGATTCTACCTTCTTTGCCCACTCAATGGCGTCAAGACCTGTGGGAGTTCTACCACCGTGTATGTAGACTTCCCAGCCGTTTCCCCTTCTCTTTGCATCTATGGCAACCACAACACACTGAGAGCCAAACCTCTTTGCACCTTCGTAAATGAGCTGAGGGTTTTTCACAGCAGAGGTGTTTATTGAAACCTTGTCCGCACCGGCTTCTAAGAGTTTCCTCATATCCTCAAGGCTTGAGATACCGCCACCCACGGTAAAAGGCATGAAAACTTCTTCTGCTACCCTTCTTACAACATCAAGGGTTATCTTCCTGTCTTCTGCAGAGGCAGTTATATCAAGAAAAACCAGCTCATCCGCCCCCTGCTCTTCATAAAGGAGAGAAACTTCCACGGGGTCTCCCGCATCCACAAGGTTTAAAAACCTCACCCCTTTTACCACCCTTCCCTTATCAACGTCAAGACAGGGTATTATCCTCTTTGCAAGCATGTTAGCCTCTTTGGAGTTTTTTGTAGATATCACCAAGATATATGCGGTAGTATATGGGTCTGCCATGAGGACATACTTCCTTATTCTCAAAGGAAAGCCACAGGTTTAAAAGCTCTCTTGCCTTCTTTTGGTCAATATTGTCTCCTGCCTTTATGGAAGACCTACAAGCTTTGTCCTCTTGCATATTAAGAACCTCATAATTATACCTCTCTGAAAGCAAATGCTGGTCAAAGAAATAAAGATAATCCCCCAACTTAGCCACGATTAGCGTGTTATCTATTATACCAATAAGCTCTGGCTCTGTTTTGTATTCCGCCTTTTTTTGAGACAGCATAGCAGGTATGTGTCTGTGCCTTGTTTCCAGAGCAGACTTTATGAGGTTTTTTACATTACCTTCTTTGAGAATTTTCACCTCTGTCTTCTTGGGATGGACGTTTACATCCAAAAGGTATGGAGGCACTCGCACATAACAAAGCACTAAACCAGTCTTTCCCAAAGTCCTTCTAACATACTCAGAGAGGCTTTTGTTTTGCACTGGTCTACCATTTATAAAAAGGAAAAGCTCTTTTCCCTCTCTGTTTAAGGGAAGTAGTAAGTCAACTTTAAAGGATTGCTCTTCTTTTGTTATATGCTCCAACTTAACTTGAAAAACTTCTTCCGCCCGTTCCTTTATGTCTATAGCAGGCTTGAGATGGTATATCTCTTTCCCCTCTGCCCTTAAGCGAAAGGCAGTTTTTGGGTTTGCCAAGGCAAGTGCTTTAAAAACTTTGTATATCCTTCTTCTTTCTGTGTCTTCCCTTTGAAGAAAGGCACTTCTTACTGGTAGGTTATAGAAAAGGTCATAAACTTCCACATGTGTCCCCACAGGCATACCAATAGGTTTTTCACTTACCACTTTACCCGATTCAACTCTTATCTCCTTACCCACTTCTTCCTGAAAGAACCTTGACCTAAGGACCATCTTACTTACAAGGCTAATGGCATGAAGGGCTTCACCTCTAAAGCCATAAGTGGAAAGGCTTTGGAGGTCTTCAAGGTTTCTTATTTTGCTGGTTGCACCGCTCATAATAGCCTTGTGTATGTCTTCTGAAGGTATTCCTATACCATTATCTCGCACGCTTATGTATCTTTTGCCACCCTTTATTACTTCCACATCTACAAAGGTAGCACCCGCATCAAGGGAGTTCTCCATAAGCTCTTTGACGCATTCCGCTGGACTTTCTATAACCTCTCCAGAGGCTATGTGGCTCTTTACCTCTTCTGGCAGAAGATTTATACGCATAAGGATATAAGATATGCAACTTCCTTAATGTGAGCTCCGTCAGGATAATCCACCAAGTTAAGGCTTAACTTTTTCTATGGAGGAGACGATGCCGAATAGACTTATAAACTCAAAAAGTCCCTACTTGCGAAAATCTGCCCATCAGCCTGTTGATTGGTATGAGTGGTCAGAGGAAGCCTTCCAAAAGGCTAAGCAAGAAGACAAACCTATTTTGCTCTCCATTGGTGGTGTGTGGTGTCATTGGTGTCATGTGATGGCTCACGAAAGCTTTGAGGACCCAGAGATAGCCAAAATAATAAATGAGAACTTTGTGCCTATTAAGGTGGACAGGGATGAAAGACCAGACATAGACAGAAGATATCAGGAAGTGGTTATAGCACTCACCAACTCCGGCGGTTGGCCCCTCACAGTGTTTCTAACGCCCGATGGGAAAGCCTTTTTTGGAGGCACATACTTTCCACCAGAAGACCGATGGGGAAGACCAGGCTTTAAAAGTTTACTACTTAGGATAGCCCAGCTCTGGAAGGAAGACAGAGCGCGCATACTCAAGTCCGCAGAGAGCATATACGAAAGCCTTATGAACTACAGCAAGCAAAACTTCAAAGACCCAGTGGACCAAGACCTACTTCAAAAGGGAATATCCACACTACTTGCCAACATAGACTACCAATGGGGAGGTATAGGGTCTGCTCCCAAGTTTCATCATGCAAAAGCCTTTGAACTTCTCCTGTATCACAACTACTTTAATCCATCACCTCTTTTGCAAAAGGCTATAACAGGCTCACTTGACGCCATGGCTAAGGGGGGAATATACGACCATCTACTTGGTGGCTTTTTTAGGTATTCTACCGACGAAAAATGGCACATACCACACTTTGAAAAGATGCTATATGACAACGCAGAGCTTTTGAGCTTATACTCCATAGCCTACAAGGTCTTTGGTAAGGAACTTTACAAAAGGATTGCGGAAGGCATAGTAAACTACTATAAGCTCTACGGTTATGACCCGCAGGGAGGCTTTTATGCTTCTCAAGACGCAGACATAGGCGTGCTTGATGAGGGGGGATATTACACCTTTACGCAGAAGGAAATTGAGAGCCTCCTTAGTCCAGAGGAGCTAAGAGTTTTTAGCCTATACTTTGGTCTGGCGGACATGCCTCATGAACCACATAAGAAGGTGCTTTATGTATACATGGAGGAAGATGAGGTCTCAAAGGCAACAGGCTTAAGCCCTCAGGAAGTGAAAAATCTTTTAGAGTCTTCAAAGAGGAAACTCCTACAACACAGAGAAAAAAGGCAGATACCCTACATAGACAAAACCCTTTACACTAACTGGAACGCACTTATGGTGTGTGGACTGTGCGATTATTGGAAGACCTTTGATGACCCATGGGCTTTGGAATCTGCGGAGAAAACGGTAAAGAGGATACTAAACCAGTATTACAAGGATGGTGTGCTCTTTCATACAGAGGGTGTGGATGGCTTTTCTGAAGACTACATTTTCTTCTGCAACGCACTTTTATCCCTCTATGAGATAACTCAAGACAAAACCTACTTAGAGGTCGCAGTGCGGATAATGAAAAAAGCCATAGACCTCTTTTGGGATAGGGATGGATGGGGCTTTTATGATACCTCAACAAGCGGAGAGGGGCTCTTAGACATTAGACTTAAAAACCTGCAAGATACACCCACCCAATCGGTAAACGGGTCCGCAGGCTACACACTACTGCTTTTGGGAACACTCACGGGAGATACCACCTTTATAGACTACGGGGAGAAAACCCTGCAGGCTTTTTCAAGGTTTGTAAAGGAAGTGCCTATGGTGTCTCACTCTTACCTTATTAGCCTCTATGCGTATCTAAAGGGCATATACAAGGTGGAGACAAGAGACTACTTTGAGCAAGCTCTGAAGCTCTTTAGACCCTTTAAGTTTGTCCTTAGGTCTGAGGTGGAAGGGTTGATAATATGCGAGGGGCAAACCTGCCAGCGGTTTGACAGTCTTAATGAAATCTTAACAAAAGTGCACTAAAATTATATATAAAAGGAGGTGATAAGGATGCTGATAAGATACGAAACCAGCAAAGGTGTTGACGAAGTAAGGCAAGCCATTGAAGAAAAGGCAAAGGAGAAGGGTTTTGGAGTTATGGCGGTTCACGAAGTTTCAAAGGTCTTGGAAAACAAGGGTGTGCCTATAAGCTACAAGTGTGTAGTAGTTGAAGTCTGTTCTCCAAAGCATGCCAGCAAAGTGCTCTCCACAGACCCATACATATCCACCGCCATGCCATGCAGGATAGCCATCTTTGAAGAGAATGGAAAAACGGTAATAAGCACCATGGCTCCCACCGAAATGCTCTCCATGTTTGAAAGACCAGAACTGGAAGATATCGCACAAGAGGTAGAAGAGCTCATGAAACAAATAATGGAGGAGTGCCTATGAAGGTGCTTAGTGTAAAGGACAAGAAGGTGGCAAGAAGGTTAACAGACAGACTTCTAAAAAAGGGTCTTGTGGTTGCACAGGTGGAAAAGGAAGAGGACCTAAAAAAGGACTTATCCAAGAAGGCGGACGTGGTTATCTTGCTTTCAGAGGGTGTATCCAAAACTCTTGACTAATTCTGGTCTTTTCTTCCAGTCTGGTTTTACCCTTACAAAAAGCTCAAGGTAGACCTTCCTACCTGTTATAAGCTCCAACTCTTCTCTTGCCATCTTGCCTATGGACTTTAACCTCTGCCCACCTTTTCCTATGATTATAGGCTTGTAGTTTTCCCTGTCTACTACAATGTCCGCCTTTATGACAAGGACGCTCGGGTCGTGCTTTCCATCAGAAACTTCCGTTATAAGCACCGCCACGCCTTGAGGGATTTCTTGGTGAACCTTTAACAAGACCTTCTCCCTTATTATCTCTGCAGCCATAAGCCTAAAGGGTAGGTCTGTGACCATCTCCTCAGGAAATAGTGGCTCACCCTCTGGAAGGTATTTTATTATGGTCTTGAGAAGCTCATCTACGTTATAGCCCTTTAAGGCACTTATGGGTATTATCTCTTTTATTTGCGGATACTCCTTTGAAAGCTCTTCTGCAAGAGGTAAGAGATTTTCTACACCTCCTACCTTGTCCACCTTGTTTATAAGGAGGAAAACAGGTTTGTTTTCCGCATGGGGCTTTACGTATTTTTCAAAGACTTGCCTATCGTCATCTCTAAAGCCATCCTCCGCATCTATCATAAAGAGTATAAGGTCCGCATCCTCTAAGGAAGTGCTTGCGGTCTGCACCATAGCTTCTCCCAGCGCATCCCTTGGTCTGTATATGCCAGGGGTATCTAAAAAGACTATCTGCGCCTGCTCTGGTATGTTTTTCACACCAAGCACCCTCATGCGTGTAGTCCCTGGCTTTGGAGATATAATGGAAACCTTTGTGCCAAGTATTTGGTTTAAGAGCGTGGATTTGCCCACGTTTGGCTTACCTACAATAGCAACATATCCTACCTTCATAAAAGCTATTATAAGCCAAGCTCTGCAATAATTAAAAGCACTATTCCAAGTAAGACTACCGCAAAAGAAGCACCAGAAACGTAAACCTTTGAAGGAAGCCTTTTAGCTAAAAGTCCACCCGTTAGTGTTCCAAAAACAAGCCCTGCAAGACCCATAGCTATAAACTGCCAGTCAAGAGAAAGTAGGTCAAAGTTTTGATAAAAGCTAAGCCTTATGAGTATATTGGAAGTAAAGTAGAGATTAAGCATAAGCCTTATAGAGTAGGGGTCAAAAAGGTGCTGACTAAGGAAAACGAGGGGTGGCGGTCCTCCCATACCTATAAGCCCTGCAAAAAGACCACCAAGAAAACCCACAGGAAAAGCCATATGTCTGCCAAGCCTGACTTTTAAAAGCCCCCTCTGGACCAGCAGGTTATAAACTCCCAAAGCGAGGATAAAAGCTCCTATGGCGAGTTTTAGGGTTTTTGTGTCTACCCTGTCCAAAAGATATGCACCCAAGAATATTCCTGGCACTGAACCTGCTATTAGAGAAAAGAGTAGCTTTGGCTCTATTTTTCCCTTCCTGTTTTGATACAGAAGGCTGAGAGTTCCAAAGAGGTTGAAAATGGCAGAGGACACAACCACCATCTTGGGGTCATACAACATGGAAAGAATACCTATTATGAATATCCCAGCTCCAAAGCCTGTTATAGATTGAAAAAACCAAGCAAAGGAAACCACAAAGAAGGTTATCATTTACCAAAAATTGACTTTATAAAGTTTATAAACCCTCCAAACCTTCTCTTGAATTCCATGCGTAGATTTTCTACCCATTCACCTATTCTGCCAGAGGTTTTTGAAAGAAGGGACTTATCCCTTATGTGGTCTGTGTAGAGAAACTCTCTTAGCACTTCGTTGGTCTCCTCAAGAGCCCTTATAAGGCGGTTTAGCTCCTCTTTGTTTTCAAAGTTTGCCTTGTTTATGGCTTGCTCAAGGCTTTTGAGTATACCCTCAAGGGCACTGTCAAAGCTCGCATTCCTCGCCTGTATGTCTGTGGGAAACTGGTTTATAAGTTCTACCAGTTTTGACTTTAGCCTAAAGCGGTATTCAGAAAGCAAGGAGGGAAAGGGTTCCTTTGAAGGCAGGTCTTGGAAAAACTCCTCCACTATTAGGACAACCCTTTCCTCTATGCTGTATATCCTATCCATTAGTCCGTCTCCGTGTGGTGTTCCTCACCAGTTGGGGCTTTTTTGCCTTCCTCCAAGTCATAAAAGCGTTCCTCAAGCTTTTTGAGTATTTTAGGCAGTGTGGTGTATTCCATCTCTTCTGAGGGCAGTCTATGAGGCTCAAATATTCCTTGACGCCTGAGGATGTCTGCGATTATCTGGGCTTGTTCTCTTGCCTTGTCAAAGGCTGGGTCATCAAAGAGGTCTCTGGGACCTATAAGTTTGCCGTTGGCTATCTGATATCCTGCGGCGATAACCCTTGGAGGTCCGTCAAACCTTGAGGGAGTGGCATGCCTGAAGGATACGGGCATAAGAGGTCCGTTGTGAGAGCCTCTCATCCAACCCTCCACTATCCAAGGTCTCGCAAAAGGCTCAAGTATTTCACCTATGGCAGGAAAACCAGATTGAGACCTCACTATCATAACAGGGTCATCTTTGCCCACATACTTGCCTGCAATTAAGGAAAGCCTTTGAGTGGATGCGACAGCAGCTATTTCTCCGTCAGAGTTTCTCCAAACGCTTTTTACCGCATAGCGTTCCACAGTTCCGATAAGTGCAAGAAGGTCATATAGCTCCGCTGGTGTAGAGAGCTTTACCGCCTTGCCTGTAAAGGTATCAAGCACCTCAAAGGTAAAGCCATCATGCATTTTGGGGTCTATAACAAGACCTGCACAGACCATAGGGTCAGCAAACATCTCATAAAGAGGCAAGTTCCATGCACTGGGTGCGGTCTTGTCCGCAAAGAAGACTATTACAGGTTCAGAGGGTCTTTCTTCAAACTCCATCTCCGCCACACCAGGACCCATACCCTTCACATTGCCAGAAAAGGTATCAGAAAGTAGGTCTTGACCCGCACCGTAGAGCTTGAGCCTTTTGGCTACCTGTGTTCCTTCTTCAAAGGCTTTCCAAGCTATACCATGCACAAGCTCACTATCCACTCCATGCTGGTGGGTCATCACAAGAGCAATATCATCGCCACAAACAAGCACTTGACAGTCAATAAGGTTTCCTTTTTCTACTTCCTTCAATCCTATTTCTTTTACCTTTTCCACCACCTCAGGATGTGCGGAAGAGTGCCCCACATAACCCCCTATGTCTGCCTTTATTACACTCAAAGTTATTTTCATGACTACCTCCTTTGTGCTTTGCTTTTTATATTATAACATCTCATGAAGCTCTTTATAGTGGAGAGCCCTACAAAGGCAAAAACCATAGCCAAGTATTTAGGGGAAGGTTGGATAGTTAGAGCCACTCTGGGTCATATAAAGGACCTGCCAGAGGACAGGCTTGGTGTAGATGAGGAGACTTTAAAGCCAACCTTTGTATGGGTAAGGGGTAAAAGAGTGCTTATGGAGAAGTTAAAGGCTCTGGCTCGCAAGGCAGAGTCCATATACATAGGCACAGACCCAGACAGAGAAGGAGAAGCCATAGCCTACTTTATCTATAAGGAGCTTGAAAACCTAAAAAAGCCCATAAGTAGAGTAGTTTTCTATGAGGTTACTCCTCAAGGTATAAGGTCCGCCATACAAAAGCCTACCACTATAAACCAAAACCTTGTAAAGGCACAGTTTGCCAGAAGGGTGCTTGACAGGCTCATAGGTTATAAGCTCTCTCCCTATCTGTGGAGAGCCCTCAGCAGAAATACCCTCTCGGTGGGAAGGGTTCAATCTCCTGCCCTAAGGCTTATAGTGGAAAGGGAAAGGGAGATAATGGCTTTTAGAAAAAAGGAATACTACTACATAAAGGTGGTCTTTGAAAAGGATGGTGTGGAGTTTTCCGCCCTTTGGGACTATAGGTTTGAAAAGCCAGAAAATGCCAAGCCCTACCTTGAAAAGCTAAAATCCGCCCTTTTTGAGGTCCTAAGCTATGAAGAGAAAGAAGAAAAACATGAACCTCCAAAGCCCTTTATAACATCAAGTCTTCAGACAGTAGCCAGTGGGGTCTTAAAGGTTGGTGTGGAGCAAGTGCAAAAGATGGCTCAAAAACTTTACGAAGAGGGGTATATCACCTATCCAAGGACGGACAGCTACAGGATGAACCCACAGAAGGCAGAGGAGTTTATGAAATACATTGAAAAGACTTACGGAAGGGAGTATGTGGGTAGGCTAAGGAAGTTCAAAGAAAAGGAGCTCTCTCAAGGTGCTCATGAATGTATAAGACCCACAGCACTAAAGGTCCCACCTCTTAAGGGAAAGGAGTTAGACCTTTATATGCTTATACTAAAGAGAACCCTTGCAAGCCTTTCAAGCCCTGCGGTCTTTCTCAAAAAGAAGGCGGTCATAGTGCCCATATACGAAAAAAGGAAGGGTGAAGATATGAGGTTTTTAGCTAAAGGTTCAGAGCTTGTCTTTGATGGATATTTGAAAATTTACCCAGAGGAAAAGGAAATCGTGAAACTACCACCTTTGAAAAAGGGAGAGGTTCTAAAGCCCAAAAAGATATTACTTGAAAAGAGACAAACCCAGCCACCACCAAGATACACAGAGGGTTCTTTGGTTAAAAAACTTGAGGAGCTTGGCATAGGTAGACCTTCCACCTATGCGGTTATAGTAAAAACCCT
>JAXSOX010000018.1:0-16810 GCA_037926525.1 Aquificaceae bacterium
TTCCCAAAATAGAGTATGTGGATAGGCTTATAAGAGGTCAAAAGGGTAAAAGCCAGATAAGTCAGATGATGGTAGGCGTTGGAGATGAAAAGGATGAGGAGATAATAAAAGCGGTAGATTATCTAAACAAACGCTTTAGACTGAGTAGGATATACTTTAGTGCCTTTTTCCCCGTGAAAAACACCCCGCTTGAAAATAGACCAGCGGAGAATCCAAAAAGGGAACACAGGCTTTATCAGGTTGATTTTCTTATAAGAGAGTATGGCTTTTCTTTTGAAGAGTTAAAACCAGTACTAATAGATGGCAACCTTCCTCTTGACAAAGACCCAAAAACTGCATGGGCGGAGGCAAACATGCACCTCTTTCCAGTGGAAATAAACACCGCAGACTACGAAATGCTTATAAAAGTCCCTGGCATAGGAAAGGAGACCGCAAAGGAGATATTAAGGAGAAGGAGAGAAAAGAATCTAAGTTCAATTCAAGATTTGAAAGGTATTAGAAACCTAAATAAGATACTAAATTATGTAGTCGTAAATGGAAGATATTTTTGGCAAAATTCTTCATCTTTCCCATCTATTACACAGCTTTAAAAATCCCTCTATTATATGCCTTGGCTCTGGTGGACATCCAGGTATGTGAAGATGAACTGGTATGTGCTTCTCTACCGGACCCTCCACCGCATAGGAATCTTTGAAATAACTACAATCCTTGGTGCAGTCTCCCAGGGTTACAATAAATTTTGGGTTTGGTGCGTTTTCATATGCCTTTATCATGGGGACGAGCATGTTCCTTGTTACACAACCAGTTATTAAAAGCACATCCGCATGTTTCGGAGAGGCGACAAACTTTATGCCAAACCTTTCTATATCGTAGTATGGATTGTTGAGATTAGCAACCTCCACCTCACAAGCATTACAGGAGCCAGTATCCACTTCACGGACGAACAGACTGCCACCAAAAACCTTATCTATTGCCTCACGCAGTTCACACAATAACTCTTTGTGTTCTGGCATTATTTCTTCGGTTTTCAAACGAAAGGCTCTCTTCATAAGAAAAAGCATAGCTTTCCTCCTTTAAAGGTCATTCCCTGCATAAGAAAGGTTCATACTTTTGTTAACAAGCGGGAAATCCGCTATTATATCTCCAAGAACTGCATACTGTATTGCTGGCCAGTTCCTAAAGGATGGGTCTACATACTTTAATCTGTATAATTTTCCATCCTTATCAAACATCACAAAGAAAAAGGCATTGCCTCTGGGTGTTTCTGCGTTCCCAATATTCCAAGAGTAGGGTTCAGGTTTTTGCATTTTGTTTGCTTTTTCTGTATGCTCTGGCAAATTCTTGAGAAAAAGTTTTATAAGTCTTATGGACTCATAAATTTCCCTCGTTCTTACAAGAAACCTTGCCATAACATCCCCTTCTTCAAAAGTATGAAGGTTTACATCCTTGTATGCTAAATATGGAAGCTCTACGCGCGTATCCCTTTCAAGACCAGAAGCTCTGGCACAAACACCGCAAAGAGACAACTCCATAGCTGTATTTTTGAAAACTCGCCCTGTAGTTTCAAACCTATCCCTTACAGAAGGGGTTTCCAGGGCAAATTCCTCTACCTGTCTTATCTCCTCCTCTATAACTCCAAGTAAGTCAATCAAATCCCTTTCCCTATCCCTATTAAAGTCAACCTTCACAGTTCCGAGTTCACACACATCAAACATAAACCTGTGACCTGTAAGACTCTTATTAAACCTCATAAGTTTCTCTTGTAATGAAAAAAGGTGCTGAGCGACCAGTGGAAAAGCTATATCCATGAACAGCCAACCTATATCTCTAACGTGGTTCCAAACCCTTTCAAGCTCTCCAAGTATAGACCTTATAACCTTCACTCTTTCAGAAGGTTCAAGTCCAAGAAGTGGTTCAACCGCGTTAAGGTATGCTATAGATATATTAACCGCATTATCTCCGGAAATCCTGTTTACAATCTTAAGCACCTGTTTGGGGTCCTTCCCTTCACACAGCTTTTCTATTCCCCTATGCTTCCAGAAGTGCCTTATCTCCAATTGAAGTATGGCTTCGCCAGCAAGGGAAAACCTAAAATGACCGGGCTCTATTATGCCTGCATGTATTGGACCCACAAGTATCTCATTAACCCCATCTCCCATAACCTTTTTATAGGTATAACGACCATAAACCTTAAATTCTGGCTTTTCTCCTTTATAGTCCTTTCTAAGGGGGTGTATGGCTGGGTCCCAGTTTTCTGGATATAGCATAAGCCTTCTACTATCGGGATGTCCTTCGGGCAAAAGCCCAAACATATCCCTTATTTCCTTCTCGTAGTTCTTTGAGGATGGACAAAGGGAAACTATAGAGGGAAATTTATCCTCAGTCCTTAGGATGAATACCCTTACACTTCCCTTCTTCATAAAGAAATACCTAACCGCAAATCCTCTCCCCAACTCTCTCTCATCACTTCCTACCATACCAAACAGATAGAATCCTTCCCTGATAGCGTCTCTAACCCTGCTGTAAAGGTTACTACCTTCTACCTCTTCTTCAATGAACACAATTAGAATTATAACACTTGTTCTGTGGTATAATGATTATTATCATGTCCGAAGGTTCAAGTAGTGGAAGCCTAAGCGTTTTCAAACACGCACCACTTGTTGCCTCATCTTTTATAGCCTTATCCCTTTTGCTTTTACCAAGGGAGTTCACAGTTCAGCTGGGCTTTTTTGAGGCATACTTCAAACTTGACGCTCTATCTATATTTTTTTCTTCTCTTCTTGCTTTTGTATCTTTTTATGTTTCTATATACACCATTGGATATGTTAGTGAGTTAAAGGGAAAAGCTCATCTTGTCTTAATCCTTACAGGGGTATTTATACTTTCCATGTTTTTCACTATTATAAGCAACGATCTAATTAGCTTTCTCTTCTTTTGGGAGATAATGTCTCTATCTTCTTTTTATCTCGTTATTAGTGATGAGGGAAAAGAAAGCTCAAAGGTAGGATTTATATACCTTTTAATGACCCATCTGGGAACAGCGTTTATAATTCTTTCTTTTCTTCTTTTATACATAAAAACCTCATCCATGAGTTTTGATAGTTTTCGTGGTTCTGCAGACCTCTACATTGTATTGTTAGCACTTTTAGGTTTTTCTGTGAAGGCTGGAATAGTTCCTTTTCATGTATGGCTACCCTATGCACACCCTGTAGCACCTTCTAATGTCTCAGCCCTTATGTCTGGGGTGATGCTAAACACAGCTATCTATGGTATGATGAGGTTTCTTTTTGAATTTTCCTCTTCAAACTTTCTCTTTACAAGTCTGCTACTTATCGTTTTCGGTTGTCTCTCTCTTGTGTATGGTGCCATTTACTCTCTTACTGAGTCAAGCGTTAAAAAGTTTCTTGCATACTCTAGCATAGAAAACATGGGCTTGTTAGTTATTGGTATGGGTTTGGCTAATCTTGGTCTTTACAAAGGAATTCTGCCCATATACTCTACATCTAAAGCCTTTGTATTGCTACATACCTTAAACCACTCTCTTCTAAAAAGCTCTCTCTTTATGGGTGCAGGGGTTGTGGTCAAGATGACCCATGAATATAGTATGAACAGGCTTGGTGGCCTTTCAAAGGCAAGCCCATTGCTCTTTTACCTCATGTTAGTATCTTCTGTCTTTATTTCCGCTCTTCCTCCTTCTAATGTCTTTTTCAGCGAACTGCTCCTTTACAAAACCCTTTTCTTATCTCTAAATATCAAAGGTGACCCTTCGTCCTACATACTGATACTTGTGCTTACTCTACTTGCACTGTCTGGCGTTTTCGTAGGTGCTACCTTTGTAAAGTTTATTGGGGTGGTTTTCTTAGGAAAGTCCAGGGGTGCAAAGGTCTCCAACAAACCAAGCGTAGCTGAACTCTTTGGAATAGCATTACCAGTCGCCCTTTCTGTTTCAATAGGCATTTATCCATATCCTTTGCTTAGTATCCTTTCTAACATATATTCCCTTTCCCTTCCAGACCTTAACTACTTACCCTTTAATCTCTTATTCGTGTCCTTTATTCTTTTACTTGTTATTTTCCTCGCCATGAGAAAAAACAGGGCACGCATTTACGAAACATGGATTTGTGGACTTGATGAAGAAAATCCATCCGCACAAGCTACTACCCTTTCCCAAACCTATAGCATAAGGAGACTTTTTTCTATGTTTTACTCCACTGTATCTGAGATAAATTTTGATGCGGAGATAAAAAAGTATTTCAGAAGCAGTATTTTATACAAAGAAGAATTAAAAGATATTTTTGAAGAGAAGATATATAAAAGACTTGCTGGTTATATACTTGCCGTCTCAGACCAAATTAGGAAAATACTCCAGACTGGAAATATAAATCTTTACATAAGCTATATATTCCTTACACTTCTTCTCTGTTTTCTTATTTACATAGTGCTAACAGGAGAAAAACCATGAATTTACTTCTTGGTATCATACAGGCTCTTGTGGTGCTTATGTTAGCCCCATTCTTTGCAGGTTTTATTCACAAGCTAAAGCAAAGAATAAGAGGTCAAAAGGGCATAAGCGTCTTTCAACTTTACAGAAACCTCTATAAACTCCACAAGAAAGAAATAGTCCTTTCAAAGGACGCAAGTTTAGTCTCAAGACTTGCTCCATATTTCTACTTTTTGCCTCATGCTCTACTATGCTTTATGCTTCCCTTTTTCTATGAAAGCCCTTTACTTGGAAACTCTTCAAACCCTGTTGTTCTTCTATACCTTCTGTCTCTATCTATATTCTTCATGACCCTTTATGCCCTTGATCAGGCAAGCTCCTTTGGAGCTCTTGGGTCAAGCAGAGAATGGTTTATAAGCAGTCTATCAGAACCAAGTGCGATTTTGCTTTTGTTTTCTCTTTGCATATACACTGGAGAATTCAATCTAAGCCATGCCTTTTTAACACTAAGCAATGAGCTTCGCTCCTTCTTCTCTGAGCACCCAAGCCATTTTTCAATAAGCATCCCATTCCTCCTTTTGTTTACCCTACTAATACTCACGCTTGCTGAGAACGCACGCATACCTTTTGATAATCCAGAAACCCACTTAGAGCTTACCATGGTCCACGAAGCCAACATACTGGAGGCAAGCGGTCCACATCTGCTACTCTTTGAATATGGCTCTTATCTAAGACTTACCCTGTTTCTAAGCATCATGTCCATACTTATCTTTCCCTTTATAGGTGATTCTACTTTCTATCCTTTGGCTTTTGCCCTTTATCTGTTAAAGATGCTGTTTCTTTGTATACTCATCGCCTTTGTAGAATCTTTCAATGCGAAGATGAGGCTATTTAGAATTCCAAACGTCCTATCTTTTGCTTTTGTCCTTTCCTTACTTACACTTATACTTTCTATGGAGGCTTAAGGTGGAAAAGTTAGCGAGTTTTTTTGCTCTTATGGTTTTGGTATCAGCGGTTTTGAATGTTGCATCTCCCTTTTTAAAATTTGCCATAAGACTAAACATGCTACAATCATGGATGCTTGCCTTCTATATACTTGTGGTTGCTATAAGCTCGGGTGTCTTCCATCTTTACCTTTCCTTCTTGGCTACTTTAGTTTTTAAGGGCATACTTATACCTATTTTGCTCTTTAGAGTTCTTAAAAGAACTGGTAGGGAAAGGGAACTTGATATGGTCATAAGCATACCATCTGCGGTAGTGATATCTGGTATTCTCATAATCATATCCGCCATACTTCTTACAAAGTTCGGTGGTCTTGAATTTCTCTTTGGCAGGTTTGTTTTTGTGTCTTCACTATCAACCTTCTTCATAGGTGGTATGCTTCTTGTTATAAGAAAAATCCTCTTTTCCCAAATACTTGGGCTTTTAATAATGGAGAACGCCATATTCCTCGCTGCAAATAGTGCAGTTACAGGAATGCCTTTGGTGGTAGAGCTTGGTATACTTTTTGACATACTTGTAAGTATACTTATAGCTTCTGTTTTACTGCTTCGCATAATGAAAAACTTTGAAGATATTAGAGTTGATGACTTGGAGGTGTTGAAAGAATGATTTCAATACTCTTTTTACTACCCGCATTAGGTCTTCTTCTTTCACTTTTGGTAGATGTTCTTATCATGTCCTATCTACAGCTTCTTATATCTCTTAGTTTGTTCCTTTCAAGCCTTTACATTTTCTTTCATAAGGAATATTCTACGCATTTATACAATCTCTTTTTTGTGGACCCTGTGAATTCTTTTCTTCTTTTGACTGTTGCCCTGCTTGAGCTTTTTGTAGTCTTTTACTCCTTTGGCTACATAAGAACAGAAATATCTCAAGGAATGTCTAAAAGACGTTTTAAGTATTACTATTTTTGGAAAAATGGCTTTATCTTTAGCATGATACTTTCCATACTTTCCAACAATCTTGGCGTGTATTGGGTTGGATTGGAAGCTACCACCCTAACAACAGCCTTTCTTATAGCCTTCTACAGAAGTAAAGAATCCTACGAGGCTTCATGGAAGTATGTAATAATGTGCTCTATTGGTATCACATTAGGTCTTTTTGCTATTGTATTACTTTATTATTCAACCGCGCACATATACGGTGAAAGTCTAAAAGCTCTTTCTTTCCTTGATATAATGGTTTCAGTTCAAAAACTTGACAAAGATATACTTTTCCTTTCTTTTATACTTGCCCTTGTAGGCTTTGGCACAAAGGTAGGCTTTGCACCTATGCATAACTGGCTTCCCGATGCACACTCTCAGGCACCAAGCCCTATCAGTGTTCTTCTCTCTGGCGTTCTCCTAAACACCGCTTTACTTGGTGTTTTAAGGTTTTATCAGATAAATGAAAAGGCTGGCGTAGGCTATGCAAGGGACTTTATGATATTCTTTGGTTTTCTTACCCTTTTCCTTGCAAGTTTGATTATGCTAAGGCAAGGAGAATATAAAAGGCTTTTTGCTTATTCTTCTATGGAAAACATGGGTCTTATAGCTCTTGGCTTTGGTGTAGGTGGCTATGGTGCTTTTGGTGCGTTTTTTCACATACTTTTTCATGCTATAGCAAAAGGCGTGCTTTTTATGACTTCTGGAAATATACTTTCTGTGTTGCACGAAAGGAGAATTGAAAAGATAAATGGACTTTTTAAAGAGATGAAAACTACCTCCTTCGTAATGCTTTTAGGCTTAGCCAGTATATCTGGATTACCACCTTTTTCTACCTTTTTTAGCAAGATTTACATAATAATTGGTGTTATTCAAAAGAGCCACTTTCTTGGTATTTTAGTTTTGTTTTCTCTTGCGGTAGCCTTTTCTGGAATTTTCTGGCAGATTTTACCTATGCTTTCTGGAATTAGTAAAGGAGAAAGAGAAAAAGTTTTACACCCATTTATGATAATAATACCAACATTAATGTTGCTTATATTGATAGCTCTCACTTTCTATACGCCAGAGACTTTAACCCAAATTATAAAAATGGCGGTCAACGAGTTATATGGATAGGAAAGTTATATATTGATAATCTTCCCTTTGCCTTATGACCCTGTATTTACCTTTCTCCACAAGCACCTCGCAAGCTCTTGGTCTCACATTGTAGTGAGAGGACATGGCAAAGCCATAAGCACCTGCGGAAAGAACAGCTAAATATTCACCCCTTTCTACCGCCTGAAGCTCTCTATCCAAGGCAAGAAAGTCTCCTGTTTCACATATTGGACCCACCACATCGGTCTTTATATAGGGTCTATCCTTTCTTTCCACTGGAACTATGTGATGGTAGGCTTCATACATGGCTGGTCTCACAAGGTCGTTCATACCCGCATCCACTATCACAAAGTGCTTATGTCCTTTGTCTTTGATAAACTGAACCTGCGTCAAGAGTATGCCTGCGTTTCCTACCACAGACCTTCCTGGCTCAAGAATAATTTTAGCCTTTACCTCTTTGACTACTGGAAGTATGGCTTCTGCAAGGTCAGAGGGTTCTGGGTTTGACTGCTCTGGCTTATACTTTATCCCAAGCCCGCCACCAAGGTCAAGGTATTGGATATCAAAACCCTCTTTAATAAGCTCATAATACAGCTCCACCACCTTTTGAGACGCTTCAATGTAAGGGGAAACATCCAATATCTGAGAGCCTATATGACAGTGAATGCCCACCACTTGCAGGTTTTTCAATTTTCTGGCGTGTTCGTATTCCTTTTTTGCGGTCTTTATATCCACTCCAAACTTACTTTTTTTCATCCCAGTGGATATATAGGGATGAGTCTTTGGGTCCACGTCTGGGTTTACTCTTATAGCTATGCGAGCCTTTTTGCCAAGTTTTCCAGCAAGCCCATCAAGCACCTCAAGCTCCATAAGAGATTCCACATTAAACATAAGAATCTCTGAGCTTATGGCATACTCCAGCTCCTTGACCGTTTTCCCTACGCCTGCGTAGACTATCTTCGAAGGTTCTATTCCTGCCTTTAGGCTTATAAAGAGCTCACCACCAGAAACAATGTCCGCACCAGCACCTTCTTCCTTGACTAAGGCAACTATGTGAGGGTTAAAGTTTGCCTTTACCGCATAGCATATAAGTGCCTCAGGGAAGGCTTCTCTGTATGCCTTTATTCTATCTCTAATGTAGCTACCGCTGTAGACATAAAGTGGAGTGCCAAACTCTTCTGCAAGAGCCTTCAGAGAAACACCTTCCAAGTAAAGTTCTTCGCCCTTGTATTCAAGATATGGGTTGTATTCTTTCAGCATGGATGAGTATTATAACCCAGAAGGTGAAAGACTTGCATCTATAGAAAAAATACATAACTTAAAAACAAGGAGGTGGAGCAATGAGCGTAAAAAACTTTGCAAGAAAAGAGGTTATTACACTTAAGCCTGATAATACAGTTTATGATGCGGTCAGGCTTATGAAGGAAAAAAACGTAGGAAGTGTGGTTATAGTGGATGATGAGAACAAACCCATCGGCATAATAACGGACAGGGATGTGGTCGTAAGAGTTGTCTATAATGAACTTGATGTAAAAAATACGCTCCTTGAGAAAGTTATGACGAGAGGGCTTTCTGTTTTAGACGAAAATATGGGTCTTTTTGAAGCTCTTAGGTTTATGAAGGATGAGGGCGTAAGGAGGTATCCAGTGGTGGACTCTGAAGGAAAACTGACAGGCTTCTTTTCATTGGATGATGTGCTTTTCCTGCTTGGTAAGGAACTCGCAGCTGTCGCAGACATAATAGCCAAGGAAAGCCCAAACCTTTAGACCTTTCTCTCAAAAACAGCATATTTGATCGCATAGTCGTACATGGAGAGGTACGCTAATAGCACGGAAATCCACAAAAGCACGCTAATGTAAGCCAGCTCAAAACACAGGGCTATAAGGGTTATAAACTCAAAAAAAGCCTTTGCCTTTCCAAGATAGGATGCGGGCATGGTATAACCCTTTTCTACAGAAATGCTCCTCAAAAAGGACACGGAAAGCTCTCTTATAAGAATCAGCACAAAGGGTAAAAGTCCAACTTCGTTGACATACAGAAAATACGAAAGCACACCAAGGACGAATATCTTATCTACAAGCGGGTCAAGGAGAACTCCCAGTTTGCTCACCTGATTGGTTTTTCTTGCTATTCCTCCGTCCAACCAGTCAGAAACCCCAGCAACTATAACAAGAGCTCCTGCAAGGTTTTTTTGTCCTTCTTGAAGAAGGTAGAGGGTTGGAAAAAGGAGGAAAAATCTAAAAATCGTTATAGCGATTGGCATACCACTATTATGCAAAATGTCAAGAGGTTAGATTATGACCTTAATCATAATCCTGTCAGTTAGGATATATATGTCCTAACTCCAATATGCTATATTTATGTTATGACTGACCTCATAGGTATATATGTCAATCCTCTGGAAGATGACAGGGATTTATATTCTTATCCCTCATGGTGGCTCCTTTCCTTATCTCGTCTCCCTTGCTCTCTGGGTCAGTCCTCTTTCAGGGTCTCTACTCCAAAATCTCGCTACCATAGGCGTAATTACTACCATTGGCTTAAGTATGTGGATATTCCTAAGGCTAACTGGCTACTTATTACCCTTACCCTTACAAGGGAAAACATGCCTCTGGCGGTTGCTTGGCTTTTGATTGGCTACTTTATCTCTTCTTTTTTTAAATCGTATGCGTAATTACTTCCGTAGGTCGGGCAAAAGGATTTCTTATATCTGGTTCATTGAACCTCATGAAGATGGCTACCCACATGTTCATATTCTCATATCCTTCCCCTTTGTGCCAATGCATAGGATAGTTAACTGGTGGCGTGATGGTTCGGGTAATCCTCTGTCTGCTCCTCAGGGCGTTGATGTCAAGTTCATAGGTCAGAATACCCAGCAAGTCAAGGACTACCTTCTCAAGTATCTCGTTAAGTCCCATGATAAACTTTTTACCTTTCAGGCTCTTGATAGAATTCGGGGCTTTACTTCTCCCTTCAGGTCTTTGGTGCGTCTTTCTACACTTCTTATATGGTTTTACTCAGTCCGCTTGTTCGGGCATTCTCGTGGCTTTTTTCTTCGCCCTTCTGTAGTTCAGCATTATGATTTTCAGGGCTTTGTTTCCGCTTATAGCCTTTATCGTTCTCGTTATGCTCCCATAAATGTAGATTTCTCAGAATTCCTTCTTGGCATGTATTACACCGAAAGCCTTGACCTTTCTCAGGATACCATTTTTGAGCTTTTAACTTAGGAGATGTCTTTAAGTTTATCTTTAGCGTAGTTATGAGCTTTCGCTTAAGTTTACTCCGTTTATGCTGTTTAATCTGCTATGCTTATTTGACTTGTCTCTTTTTTCCCTCTATCCTTTTCCTATCACTTTAGGAGGGTATAACATGGCATTTAGTGGCTATGGTTCACCGCTTAAGCTCAAGGTCATGATGGTAGAAAAGCGTAGGACATGGGAAAAGAATGGGTGTCAAGGTGCAATTTATCAGCTATACGGACAGCTACACAATGAAAAGCCAGAGTTTCCCTTATACCTTGTTGTTTCTGCTCCTCTTACTTTGCCAATAGCTCCCAATTCTGTTATAGAAGTTCCCATAAGTGGCTTGACCATTTCCCTTGGTGAGCCTCTTTCTGGTGGTGGCTTTTCTCTGGATGCTTCGCCTTTTGATGAAGTTCTTTCCAAGTCTAATGAGGTTAAAAAATAATGGATATTGTGCTTGAAATAACCTCTGCTTATACTTCTGCCTTTACTCCTTCCCTTTTTCTCTTTACTGGTGCTTTTCTTTTGATTTCTATTCTTGCTCTGCCTATCTGGCTTTTAAAAAAGCTGTGAGGTATAGCCATATCAAAAAGAAAGTTAAAGAAGTTTTTTCAGTCCTTTTCCTCCACCCTTGCCCTTATGGAAGTTTTTAAGGAAGATAAAGCACTTACCAAAAAAATAGTTCTTGCTTTTATTGATGAGATTGAGGGTCTCCCTCTTCCAGTAGATTGGTCTAAAGGCAAGTCTGAAGCTCATTATTGGCATGAAGTTTATGACATAGTTTACAAGCTAAAAAGCCAGCAAGACAGCCAGCTACACCATACTACTACTTTAAAGGAGGGTTTAACATGAGGAAGTATCTTATGCCTTTGGCTACTCTTGGTCTGGTTTTAGGTCTTGGCACTTTTTTCCCTGCCTCAGCGGATATACTTGAAGATGCTACCAACGCAGTTAATACTCTTGTTAGTGGTGTTCAGACTCTTCTTACTGCTGTGGCTTCCATTCTGATATTCTTCCTAACCTACAAGATTATAAAGAGGGCTTTGGGCAGGGCTTAATAACATGCTTAGGAAGGGCTTGAGTGTTCTCATGCTCCTTGCCCTTCCTTTTATCTCCTTTTCTTGGGATTGTAATACTGACCTTCTTGATGTATCTTTCTTCTGTGGTGATGATTTACGCTGTCATTGTTCCTATACTTCTTCTGATTTTTTTTATTATTGTCTTTTTGTTGATGGAAATGTTTCTTGTCAGAAGGAGACGGATATTGACGTTTTTTCTTTAGACCTCTCTGACCCTTTTGATTATCGTTTTTATGGTTCTTGTCTCTTCCTTGCTAATCAATGTGATTGTTCCTGTGACCTTTCTTCATATGGTGGTTCTTCGGGTGGTGGTTTTTTAGGTGGCTCTTCAGGTGGTTCTCCATCTGTTAAGGGACTGTTTCAAAATTTGTGTAAATTCTACCACACCTCATAGCCTACCCTCAAAAAGAATTATCAACTGGGCATATATCCTCTCCCAGTCCCTCAAAGGCTTCTTCCACTTCTCCTCTAAGTCCATCGCTACCCCATAACAAACCTTCAGTAAAGCCTCATCCGTTGGAAATATCCTCTTGCCATATATCACCTTCCTTATCTTGCTGTTTATACTCTCCACAAAGTTTGTAGTCGCCAACACCCTCCTTATCTCATAAGGATACTTGTAAAAGGTCAATATTTCCTCAAGGTCTCTTTCCCAGTCCTTCACTACCTGCGGATACTCTGCTTGGTATTCCCTCTTAAACCTCTCAAAGTTCTCCTTCGCTTGCATCTGCGTGGCGGACATGTATATTGACCTCAATGCACTGGCTACTCTCTTCCTGTCTTTATATTTGACCTTCTTTAGGCTGTTCCTTACCTTGTGAACAAGACACTTCTGATGGTCGCTTATGGGATATACGCTCCTTACAGCTTCTTGTATACCCTTTAGCTCATCGCTTACCACTACAAGTATGTCCTCTACTCCTCTTGCCTTGAGGTCATTCAAGACATTTACCCAAAAGCTGGCACTTTCCTGTCTTGCAAGCCAAAAGCCAAGTATCTCTTTGTAGCCATCTGTGTCTATGCCAGCTACCACATACAGGGCTTTCTTTACTACCTTGTCTGCTTCTTTGACTGTAGGGAACATGCAGTCTATGAATATGGCTACATACTTTTCTTTTAGTGGTCTTGATAGCCAGTCTTTGACCTCTGGCATTATTCTGTCAGTTAACCTTGATATGGTGCTTGCAGATAGTCTTGTGCCGTAGATGTCTTCAAGGATGTCTTGTATGTCTCTTGTAGATAAGCCTTTAGAGTATAGTAGGAATAGTTTTTCTTGGAGTTCTTTAAGCAGGACTTTTTCGCCTTTTGGGACGAGAGTGGGTTCAAACTCAGATAGTCTATCTCTTGGTATAGAGATTTTGATTTGACCTGAGGGGGTATTGATGGTTTTTTCGTATGAGCCATTTCTGGAGTTAGGGTTGTTGGAGCGTTTGTATTTTTCGTAGCCGAGGAATTCATCCAGCTCTGCCTGTAGCATTTTGCCTATGGTTTGAGCCATCAGCTCTTTGAGTAGTTCACTGAACTCCCTACGGTATTGCTCTACCTTCTCCTTGCTAGGTTGTCTCATGTTAACACCTCCTTACTTTATTTTTACACAATGGATGAAACAGTCCCACCTTTTTTCGTCAGTGCGTTATAAGGTAATTATAGTCTCCTCTTTTAGGACAAGACAGTATAGCTTAGCATCTATGAACCCAATGACTATTAGAGCTCCACTAACTGTATCATGACACCTCATATAAAGATTGCTGATTATTTTTATCACCGTATCTACATCTATGCCAAATAGTTTAAGTTTGTAGCTGGAGTGTTGTGTAAGTTTCAACTTGTTATAGCCTCTCCAAGCCTTTCAAGGTATTCCCTTATACCCTCTTCTAAGCTATACAAAGGCTCGTAGCCCAAAAACTCCCTTGCCTTTGAAAGGTCTGCCTGAGTGAAGTTTTGATAAAAGTCATAAGGGCAGTCAAAGTATTCCACCTCGTAGTTCGTTCCAAGGTATTTGTTGAGTATGTCCACTATCTCATTAAAACTTCTTGGTATTCCAGTAGCCACATTAAACACCCCAGAAATATTTCCTTCAAAAGCCAAGAGGTTTGCCCTTATAACATCTTCTATATAGACAAAATCCCTTTTCTGCTCTCCCCACTTGAAAAGCCTTGGACGCTTCCCTTCTTTCATCTGTCTGTATAGCTGGTATATCATGCTTGCGGTCTTGCCCTTGTAGTGTTCCCCAGGTCCGTAAACGTTAAAGTATCTAAGACCCACCACTTGAATTTCTGGATGCTCCTCCAAGAAGTTAATAGCTATCCTGTCCATAGTTAGCTTAGAAAAGCCATATATGTTTTCTGGCTCAAGCCCCTCTTCTTCTTTCATAGGTGGCTTGCTGTTGCCATATACTCCAGCAGATGAGGCATAAATTAGCTTAGCCTTCCAATGAAGACAAGCATCAAGGATATACCTCAGACTGTCTGCGTTTACCTCCATCATCCTCCTTTGGTCTTGCACGGTGGTGTCAGTAATTGCACCTTGGTGGAATACCGCATCAAATTGGAAGTTTGCCTTTAGCCACTCCCAAAGTTCCCTTTTTGAGAGGTCTGCGGTAATAACTTCACCACTAAAGCCTATAAGGTTCTTAAAGTGTCCTGAGGAGAAGTCGTCAAGGACATACACCTTTGCCTTAGGATATTTTTTCTCTAAGGCTTTTGCCAAGTTTGAACCAATAAAGCCTGCACCACCTGTGACCAAAAATCTCATTTTTTCTTTCCTTTCTTCCTTTGAGGTTGTGAAGGCTTACCTTTGGAGGTTAGCCTCTTTATTATGTAAGTTTGCCCAAGGTTGAAAATATTGTTAAGCGTCCAGTATAGGACAAGCCCGGCGGGAAAGCTGGCAAAGAGAAAGGTAAAGACCACAGAGGTTATTATCATGACGTAGTTTTGAGACTTTTCTGGACTTGGGCTAATAAACTGTTGGGCTATCATGGTAGCACCCATAAGAATTGGCAGTATGTAATAGGGGTCTTTCTGTGCGAGGCTTGGAGCCCACAGAAAACTCGCAAGCTGAAGGTCTGTAGTTATGGTAAGAACTTTATAAAGGGCAAAGAAAACGGGTATTTGAAGAAGAATAGGAAGGCATCCTGACATAGGATTAAAGCCTACTTCACTGTAAAGCCTCATCATCTCTTCTTGGAACTTTGCAGGGTCGTTTTTGTATTTTTCTTTGAGCTCTTGCATCTTGGGAGCAAGCTCCGCCATCTTGCTCATGGCTACAGTGCTTTTGTAGGTAAGAGGAAACATGAGAAGCCTTACAATCAGGGTAAGGGCAAAGATGGAAAAGACCCAAGAATGAAGATGCTCGTATATCCAATACATGAAGACAAAGAGAGGTTTGACTATTAGCCTTAGACTGCCAAAGTCTATAACATCAGAGAGACCTATGACCCTCAGCCTTGAATATTCCTTTGCACCTGCATAGAAGAGGAGCTCATTTCCAGACCTTACCAGCGTTAAAGTCTCTTGCCCTTGAAGTCTATAAACTGCCACCGCACCAATCTTTCCAGAAAAGCCTTTGAAGTAGTATCTGCTCTCCTCACCGGCAAATTTTATATCGCCAGTTATCAGCTCCCTACCCTCAACCTTCTTTGGGTCAAGCCTTTGCACCTTGTCGCCTATTTTTAGCACGGGACCTGAATGGGTAAAGAAGTCATCTTCCCTTACTCGCATGCCTGCGTTCACAAAAAGAGGCGGTAGCCCCTTGCTTTCCAGCTTAAGGGTAAAGTAATCACCTTTGTATTCAAGAATTTTTCTGAGCTCAAAGCCCTCCGCACTCAATGTAGCTACTATCCTGTTGCCCTCTAAGGTTATATTGTATGGAGATAAATTTAGCACAAGGTCAAGCTCTGGCTCGCCTGTGAAGACCTCAAGAGGATATATACCCAGCCTTTTCTCTTCCTCTGTTATAAGCTCCTTTCCATATCTCTTGTCCACAAGGCTGACAATACGTGCACCCTCTACTGAAAGCGTAAGGGCAAACTTATCAAAGTCAAGGGTCTTAAGAGAGGTTGGTTTTTGGGTTTCCCTTTTCGTTCCAAGTAGCAAGGATGGGACATTTTGAGGCTTTTCTTCTGGCTTTTCTTGTGTTTGTGGCTCAGGCTGAGGGGAAAAAAGGATAAGATAAGCCTGATAACCAAAAAGGAATAGGGTCATTACCACGAAGATGATGAGCAGTCCTCTGAGGTCTAAATCCTTTCTCTCCATCAGGGATAGTCCACTCCGCCCTTAGAGAAGGGATTGCACCTTAAAACTCTCCAAATGGCTTTTAGCATACCCCTTAGGATTCCATGCTTTTCCACTGCCATTATAGCATAGTTAGAGCAGGTGGGGTAATACCTACAGCTGGGAGGATAGAGAGGTGAAATAAACACCTGCCAAAATCTTAAGAACCCAATAACTATCTTCTTCAAGGCGTCAACCTTTTCCTTCCCTTCTGCCTTCTCCTTTTGATGATAGCCCTTCCGCTTTTGGTCTCCATTCTGGCAAGAAAACCGCTTTTGCGTTTGCGTTTAAGGTTTGATATCCGCGTTATGTTTCTTTGCGTCGCCATCCTAAACCTCCAAAGTCATAAAAGAAGGGGGAAGCACCCCCATCACTTCACAAAGAGTAGTATTATAGCTATAAGTAGAGCGTAAAGAGCGAGGGTTTCTATAAAGGCAAGGCCTATGAACATTATGGTTTGGAGTCTACCTCCAACAGTAGGATTCCTTGCCACCCCTTCCTGAGTGCCTCTTATAGCGTGTCCCATACCAACGCCAGTTCCCAAAGCTGCGAGACCTATGGCAAGACCTGCACCAAGGAACATAAGCCCCTGCTTTAGTGTCTCCCCCTGTCCGGGCTCTGCTGCTATAGCCAGAGCAGGGGCAAGCAGTGTCAGAGCTGTCATGATTTTGGTTTTCATAGTCCAGCCTCCTTTGATTTATTTTCAGTGTTCTTCATGGGATACTGCACCCGCAAGGTAAACAACAGAGAGTATCAT
>JAXSOX010000019.1:0-16518 GCA_037926525.1 Aquificaceae bacterium
ATGGGCTTAGGAGGGGAGAGAACGGGCTTGAAGTTTATGTGATGGCAGAGCTTCCAAGTAATGTGATTCTTGCGGACAAGTTTGCAGAGATATTTGATGGCTTTTCCATAGGCTCTAATGACCTTACACAGCTAACTCTCGGTCTTGACAGGGATTCTGGACTTATCGCTCACCTTTATGACGAAAGAAATGAGGCGGTAAAAAGACTTATAGCACAACTTATACAAACCGCAAAGGAAAAGGGCAAAAAGGTAGGAATATGCGGTCAGGGACCTTCGGACTTTCCAGATTTTGCGGTCTTTCTTGTGGAGCAAGGCATAGACAGCATATCTCTAAACCCAGACTCTGTGCTCAAAACCATGCTAGTGGTTGCGGAAGCTGAAAGCAAAATGAAAGAGGTTGTGCCATGAAGCTAAGCCTTCCTCTTCCGCCTCTTGGGAAGAAAACTAAGACAGTCTTAGGTCTACATTATACGGACAAGGTTATAAGGCTCTTGGAATTGGGGAAGGACAAAAAACCCGTCTCAGAACCCATTGAGGTAAACCTTGATGGAAGGGACAAGGAAGGTGTGCTGAGAGAGCTTGTTCAAAAATATGGACTTTCTGGCAAAAGGGTAGCTACCTGTTTATCTGCTGGTGAAGGTCTTCTAAGGTTCTACAAGTATCCTATATCTCTGAGTAAGAAAGACTTACAGAGTGCTATAGAGTGGACCATAAAGAGGGAGCTTTCCTCTATGAAGGAAAAAACCTACTACGACTATTTTATAATAGAGCCAAAAGCCAGAGAAAAACAGTTAGGTGTGGTTATTGTGCTTTCTCGCAAGGAAACGGTTGAAGGTATAAGAAAAATGCTTGAAAATGCCGGGCTTAAACTTCATATCCTTGACTATGAGCCTATAGCCATAATAAACTACGGACTATATCACAAGCTCCCTGTCCCCTTTTCCATTCTCTACGTAGACTACGACTATTACATACTTACCACCTATTCTCCCACAAACATAAGCTACTCTTTGAACCATTGGAGCTTTGCGGAGTTTTTGAAAACAAAAGACGAGGAGTCTTTCGAGAGCTTTTTTACAGAAATAAGAAACATAGTAATCCTCAATGACCTTTCCAACATGTATGTGGCTGGACCCATTCTTGCAGAAGAGGAACTGTTAAGCAGGTTAATGGAAAACCTTCCTATACTTGGCTTACTTGACCTTGAAGAAGCTAAACCGAACTTCTTTATTCCATATATTTTAAGCATAAGGGGGTTGGAAGAATGATAAGGATAAACCTTGCAGGGGTAAGGAAGAAGAAAGCAAGGAAGGGTATAGCCCTTGATTTATCTTCTTTGAAAACCATAGAAGTGCAAGACCTATTTAAGGTTAGGGGGGAATATTACGCAGGGCTTTTGCTGTGGCTTGGTGTGGCAGGCATATTGGCTTATTATTGGAAAGTTAAAGGAGAAGTAGACTCTCTTAAGGTGGAGCTTGACAATTTAAACGCAGAAAAGACAAGGCTTCAAGCACAGGCAGGAAGATTTCTTGATGAAAAAAAGGCTATAGAAGAGAGGATAGCAAAGATAAAAAAGGACATACAAGATATTGAAAGAAGCAAGGATATAATCATAGGACTAAAGGCTTACTATGAGCCTTTTAATTCAGGCTTTTTACTCAACACATCAAGAGTGCCAAGAACTTCTTGGATTAGTTCCTATAGACAATCTCTGGATATAAGCCAAGGTAAGCTAACCTCGGAGCTTGAAATAAGCTCATTTGATTATGATAGCCTCAGCCTTTATAGTAAGGCACTAAGTAATTCTTCTCAAGGTGTTTATCTCTCTCAACTTGAAAGGAAGGTAAACCCTCATGGATTTGAGTATTACTCTGCCAAGCTGTCTTCTGAAAAAAGCCTGCAGGAAGGGAGGTAAACCATGCAAAAACTCATAGAACAGTTTAGGGCGCTTCCCCCTTGGCAGAGGTATGTTCTGCTTCTTGTACTTCCTCTCTTCTTAATTGTGTATATTTGGCTCATGCTACTATCTCCGGCTATGGACGAAGTAAGCAGACTGAAGGTGGAAGTGGATAATGCTAAAGCGGATATCCAACGCACAAGGGCAAGTCTTAATCCAGCAGTCCTTGAAAACCTAAGGAAGGAAGAAAAGGCTCTTGAAGAAGAATACCTTAGAAAACAGGCGGAACTTGTTAGTTTGGTGGGAGAGATACCAACAGAAAAAGACGTGGGTAAAGTAATTGCCAACATAGGGCGTATAGCTAAAAGGTCAAAAGTTACCATACTCAACATGCAGGTCTCCGAAGCTCAAAGGGTAAGCTATACGGTAGTCCAAGAGGGTGAAAGGAAGGTGGTAAAAGAATTACAACAACAGCAACAACAAACTGAACAGCAAGCTCATCAGCAAGCTCAAAAACAACAGCCTCAAGAGAGTGTAAGCTTTCTAAAAGCTGAGCTCAAAATGACACTTCTCGGAGACTACAACTCTGTAAGGGCTTTTCTTGATAATATGAGAAGGGAAGGTATAATATCCTATCCAGTATCTCTAAGTCTTAACTCCGAGGGTAATAGATTAAGGGCAGAGTTGGTGATAAATATCCTGATGAAGGAGGGACAGGAGCTATGAAAAGGTTAATATTTGTATTGGCTTGTTTTGGTTTTGTTTTTGCACAGCAACCCTTTCAGAGTCTTGAGGGTGCAGTAGGCTATATAGTGATTGAAAGACAAGGAAGGGTGGAAAATTACATAGTGGTTGAAGAAAAAGACGGCTCGGTAAGGAGCATAAGAGTAGACAGAAATCCATCACAGTTTATGAAGAAGACCGAAGAACAAAGGGAAGGAGGTAGAAGATGAGGAAGGCATTAGGGTTTATCGTAATACTTTTGTTTGTGGGCTTTTCTTACTCTCAAACCATAAGAGAAATGAGGTTTGAGAACGTTAGATTGGAAACAGTCCTAAAGGCACTGGCGGAAGTTTCTGGTATGAATGTCATATTTGACCCTGCGGTTTCTCAGGAGCTTCAAAAGACGGTAAGCGTTGCCATATACAGACCAGTGCCTGTAGGAGAAGCTATGAACATTATACTGAAAACTCATAACCTCATTGCGGTGCCTGTGGATACGAGAGTTTTCAGAATAACAAAGTCTGGAGAGTTAACCTTTGATGTAGCGGGATATACTGATGCACAAATAAAAGAGCTCGTAGACCTTTTAAAGGCAAGGGTTAGCCCCTCTGCGGAGATAGTGGTAGATAGAACACTTAAAAAGGTCTTTGTAAGAGATGAACTTTCAAGGATAGAACAGCTTAGAAGACTTCAAAGGGACATAGAAAAGGCAAGTCTTCAAGCAGAAGAAAGGGAAATATACATAACGAAAGTTTTCTACATAAGAAGGGATATATCCTACAAAGACATAGCAAAGGCTCTGCAGGAGCTTAATATCAAAGATATGACCATAACTGAATCTCCTGAGTTTAACGCTCTTATAGTTTCCGCTAACAGAAGAGACATTGAAAGGGTAGAAAAGGCTCTTGAGAGATATATAAGAAGTACAACCTTAGAAAAACCAATACTTACAAAGGCTCTGTATGTCAAATATGTTCCTGCGGAAGAGTTTAAAAGAATGATACAACCCATGCTATCTGAAATTGGTGAGGTTTATGTCTTAGGTACTGGCATTGCGACCACTGTGGCAGAAGAGAGGGAACTCAGAGACCTCCAGCAAAGGGCTCAGGCAATTGCAGAAAGACTTAGAGATGCATCGCCCGAAGAGAGAACACTGCTACAGCAAGAGCTACAAGGACTTCAGCAAAGACAACAAGAGCTTCAGAGGGTTCTTCAAGCTCCCATAGGTCAGAGAGGAGACAGCGTTAGTGTGTCAGGCTTTCCTATAGCAAGGGGGGGTATACTTGGTCCGGAGTTTAGAAAGGAAAAATCCGCAAGGGTGGTATTCCAGAATGCGGTCGTGATTAGGGACTATGCAGATGTGGTATATAGAATAATGGAAAGATACAAGGATATAGTATCAGAGCAACCCATTCAGATAAAGATAGAGGCAAGGATTGTGGAGCTATCTTCCAGTGCGGTTAGGGAACTTGGAATAAACTGGAATGCTCTTCTTTCTCAAGCAAGGGTGCCTCAATTTTGGAGCGGTGGAGTGGGTTCTAATCTTGGAATAAACGCTTCTCCGTCGCTTAGCCCTGGACTTTCTGCAACACCCGGTGGTATACTCGCCTTTACCTTCCAGAGAGGTGTGTTAAATGCTCTTAACCTAAGGCTCTCTGCCTTTGAGCAGGTGCAAAAGGCAAGAACCCTCTCAAGGCCTGTTATTATGACCCTTAACGGTGAACCAGCTACCATACAGAGCGTGCTTGAGTATCCAATAAGAACAGTCACCGTTGTCCCCGGAGGAACTACAACGGTCAGCGTAGATTACAAGCTAATACCCCTAAACCTCACTGTCACACCTGTCCTTCTCCCAGAGGGCAATCTCATGCTGGATATCACAATAACAAAATCAGATATAACAAATCTTGAAAGGTTTGTCGCTGAGACGGGCACTGTCTTTGACATTCCCACAGTCCAAAGCCAAAGGGCGGACACAAAGGTTATAGTAAGAGATGGAGACCTTGTGGTGCTTGGAGGCCTGGTAAAGGCTGTGGATAGAAACACAGAAAGAGGCATCCCGGGTCTTATGAGAATTCCCTTCTTTAGATGGCTCTTTATGGAGCAAAGGACAGAAAAGGAGGATACAGAGCTTCTTATCTTTATACAGCCAACGCTTATAACCCAGTAGAAGCCTATGCTGTGGGCGAGGAAAACTTTGTTGAAGAACTGCTATATCTGCCGTGGCGGTGGTAGTAGGTATTAGAAACTAATCACTGAAAGTGTAGAAATTTATAGATGTATATAGAAATTTAGAAACATAAAGACCTCTTGACACTTATAGAGGTTGACATTAAAATTTTAACCCGCTATGCAAAATAGCATCAAAAGAAGTTTACTTTTCTCTCTGGATTTTTCAAACACAGGCAAGTTAAACTTCCTTGAAAACCTCTGGCAGGAATATCAAAAGGCTTGTCAATACTTTGTAGATGTAGGCTATGAAACTAAAACACTACCTTCCTATAAACATGTTAAAAGCTACCCATACCAAACTTGGTTAAGCAAGAGATATCTTGGTTGTGCTTTACAGCAGGCAAAAGCAATCCTTAAAAGCCTTTTCTCAAAACTCAAAAAAGGCAAAAATCCTCAAAAACCTTTGATAAAAAAGCCTGCCTTAAAACTTGACAGTAGGTTTTACAGGATTGAGAAAGGTAGAAACTCCTTTGACTTTTGGCTCTTCTTGAGAGACCCTCAAGAACAAAGATGGATTGCTTTCCCTTTCAAAAGCTATGCGTATGCTAACAATTACTTCAGAGATTGGAAACTATGCTCTGATATAGAACTTTTGAAAAGAGATGGCAAGTGGTATATAAAGCTCATCTTTGAGAAAGAGGTCAAGTTAGAGAGCAAAAAGCCAAAGGGCATAGACATAGGATACAGGAAGTTAATAGCTACATCAGAAGGAGAGATATTTGGTAAAGAGGTGAAAGAGATAATAGAAAAGAGGATAGAACCTAAAAAGCAAGGTTCAAGAAGGTGGAAAAGGGCAAAGCACTATTTGAAGACAGAGATAAACAGGATACTCAAGAAGGTTATAGATGGCAGTTTTTCTCCAGTGCTTGAAGGATTAAAGAATTTGAAGAAGGGTAAAAGTGGAGTATGGAGTAGGGTGGTAAACAGGAGGTTTAACCACTGGTTGTATGGGTATGTTCTAAAGAGGATAAAGGAGCTATGTGAGGTAGTTGGCGTCCAATATCACATAGTTCCACCACAATACACAAGCAGGACTTGTCCTGAGTGTGGATATCAGGACAAGTTGAACCGTAATGGAGAACATTTCAAGTGCCTACGGTGTGGGTATGAGGGGGATGCGGACGTAGTAGGTGCGAGGAATGTTCTCCTGCGGTTCACAAGGGAGCTTATAGTCCCCTTGCCTGCGAAACCTCATCCTGTGGAATATTTTTCTATAGGATGAGGAACTATAAGGGAAGAGATTCACCAGATAGAGAGAAGTGCAAGAACCTTTCTCAGACTTACCAAGCTGGAAGCCCAGTCCTACAGTCCATCTTTCCAGACCTGCAATATAAAGAGCCTGCTAAAAGAGCTTTTGAGGCTCTATCCATCGGAGAGGATAAGGAGCGAGCTTGAAGAAGTATTCGTTGAATGCGACCCAGAGCTTGCCATGGAGGTTTTTGACGTGCTTTTGGACAATGCCATAAGGCACGGAGAGGGAGAGGTTTGGGTTTTCTTAAAGGATGGCAAGCTAAAGGTAGAGAACCTATCCTCTAAACCCTTAGTGGATGGCATCTTTGAAAAGCCGGTGGGCGGTGTTGGGCTTTATGTGGCAAAGAGGCTTTGTGATGTTTTGGGTTGGAAAATAGGGGCAAAGCAAGAGGTAGAGGGTGAGCTGTATAAGGTTTCCTTCTGGGTGGAGTTTTCCAAGGGCGGTTAATCTTCTGTTAATCTTTTCTGAGGTATAATTGAAGCTGATGCTTTTAGCCTTTGTCTTAATGCTCTGTAGCCTTTCCTTTGCCCTTGATTTGAAGGAAGCTATAAACTCCGCCATAGAGAACAGTCCCTATATAAAGGGTCTTTTCGCAGAAAGGCTTGTCTATGAGGGAAAAAGGCTAAGCTACCGCTCAGGCTTGAATCCCAGCCTTTCTTTGGAGGTGGGGAACTTTGGCACTTCAAAGGAGAGTTTTTCAAAGGCACCACTTTATAACTTCACCTACTCTCAGCCTATTGTGTATCCAAGCATCTTGAGGCTTGCAGGTGAAGTTTACAAGTTTCAAAGCACCGCCTTGGACTATCGTATAGAAACGGAAAAAAACAGGCTTGCAAGCGAGGTATACTCCCTCTTTTATAATGCCCTTTATCTGAAAGAACTTCTAAAGGTTATGGAAGAGGAGCTTGCCCTTCAAAGGGAGATAAGGGATTTTGTGGAGAGGAGCTTTAAACTTGGTGAGACCACAAGGCTTGAGCTTTTGAGGGCAGAAAGGGAGCTTGAGCTCCTTGAGGGTGAAAGGAGAATAACAGAGGCAAGATACAGAGGTGTCCTTAAGGAGCTTTCGGTTATGGTGGGTAAGGACGTAGACAAGGTAGAGGGAGAGTTTACACTTCCTGAATGGAAGGAAATGAACCTTGAAGATACGCCTCTTTTTGCATACTATCGTCTTGGAAAAGAGAGCATATCCAAGCAGGTGGAGGTGGAAAGGCTCTTGGCAAAGCCTAACTACTCACTAAGCCTTACTGGAGAGAAGGTTGGGGACAGGGAATATGGCTTTAGGGTGGGTCTTACGGTGGGTCTTCCCATCTTTTACAAAAGACAGGGAGAGCTCTTAGAACTCAGTGCCCAGAGGGAGCTTCTGCTTGCGGAAGAAAAAAGTCAAAAACAAAAGGCTTTAGCCCAGCTTAACTCTTCAAAAACTCAGTATGAGGAGATAAAAAGACAGGTAGAAAGAATACAAAGGGAGCTAATACCACAGGCACAAAAGGAGCTTGAGCTTGCCTTCAAAAGCTACAAGCTAAGAACCATAACCCTTCTTGAGCTCTCTCAGACAAGGAAAAGCTACTATGACCTCTTAAAGAGGAAGTTAGAACTTCTCCTGCAGGCACATACAGAGTATGCAAAGGGCATAGCCTACGGAGGGTCAAAATGGTGTGGATGTTATTGATACCCTTTGTGGTGTTTGCACAGGTTATAAGGGTAGAACCTGCAAGCATGGAAAAGCTGGGAATAAGAACGCAGAGGGTAAAGATAGAAACTCAAAGTCCAGAGCTTAGGATACCAGCCCAGCTAAAGGCGGACGCAAGCATGAGCGTGGAGGTTTACGCACCCATTGAGGGTATAGTAAAAAAGCTATACGCAAAGGAAGGAGACAAGGTTAGGAAAGGTCAGCCTCTGGCGGAGGTTTACTCTCCAAGGATAGCGGAGCTAAACGCTCAAATTCGTATGGCAAAGGTAAGGCTTCAGACCGCAGAAGACCTTCTCAAAAGGGAGGAACTCCTCTATAAGGAAGAGGTCATACCCTACGCAAGATACTTCTCCGCAAAGGTGGAATATGAAAGGGCACTTTCCGAATACAAAGCACTTTTGCAAAGCAGGGACTCTTTTGGAGAGGTCAGAGGGGACAACCTTTTGATAAGGAGTCCAAGGTCTGGGGTGATAGTGGAGCAGAAGGCAGTGCTTGGTTCTTCTGTGGGGTTGGGGAGTATGCTCTTTAAGGTCCAAGACTATTCAAGGCTGTGGGCTTATGCCTATGCGGACCCAGGCTTTAGGTTAGAGGGAAACAGCTTTTTGGAGTATGAGGGAAGGCTTTATCCTGCGAGGCTTGAGTGGGTCTCTCCGAGGCTTGACCCAGCCACTGGTAAACAGGTTCTGCGTTTTGTGGTGGAAAACAGGGACAGCAGTCTAAAGGAGGGGTTAAAGACGCAGATAGTAATAAGAGGAAAAGCCCAAAGGGGTGCTTGGCTTCCCGTTTCTGCGGTTCAGAGGGTAAAGGGTCAAGAGGTGGTCTTTGTGAGGGTAAAGGATGGCTTTGAGGTAAGAAGGGTAAGAGTGCTCCTTTCCTCTGGAAACAGGGTCATGGTGGAGGGTCTCTCCGATGGAGAAGAGGTGGCAACAGAGGGTGTTATATTCCTCAAGGCACAGGCGGAGCGATGATTAAGAGGCTTTTAGCATACAGGCTTTTTGTGCTTTTGCTCCTTCCCTTTGTGGTGGTCTATGGTGTGTATAGCTTTCTTAAAATCCCAGTGGATACCTTTCCAGACCCAACTCCCACGCAGGTGGTTATATACACAGAAACGCCCGGCATGTCCGCAGAGGAGACGGAGCTTCTCGTCACAAAACCTATAGAGTCCGCACTCTCTGGCATAAAGGATGCGGAGCTTGTAAGAAGTATAAGCCTGCCGGGGCTCTCTTATGTGAGCGTCTTTTTCAAGGATGGCACTGACATATACTTTGCCAGAAACCTTGTCTCTCAAAAGCTCTCGGAGGTGCAGGGGCTTTTACCACAGGGTTTTGTCCCTCGCATTGGTCCAAACACCTCAGGTCTTGGAAACGTGATGTTCTACATCCTACAGGACACCACAGGTAAATACAGCCTTGAAGACCTAAAGACCTTTCAGGAGTGGAGGGTCAAGCCCATTATAAAGGCTGTGGATGGAGTGGAGGAGGTGTCCCAATGGGGTCCAGAAAAAGCCTTTCTTGTAAAGGTGGACACACAAAAGCTCCTTCAGTATAACCTAAGCCTGTATGACCTAATACATGCCCTTGAGGAATACGGACAGGTTGCAGGAGGAGGCTTTATCCAATCTCCCGAGGGTGATTTGGTGGTGCGTGGTCTTGGAAGATATGCAAGCGTAGAGGACCTGCTAAAAGTGCCTGTAAAAAAGACAGAGGATACCTACATAAAGCTCGGAGATATTGCACAGGTTGTCCCCGGTGAGCTTCCCAATAGAAGGGGTGCTTTTACCTACAAGGGTCAAGAGGTGCAGGGCAACATAGTCCTCAAAAGGGTTGGCGTAAACACTATGGAGCTCGTGGAAAGGCTAAAGAGGGCAATAGAGGAAGCCAAAAAGGTCCTACCGCAAGGCGTGGACATAAAGGTCATATACGACCAAGCGTATCTTACACAAAAGGCTATCAGCACCGTAGAGAAGGCTCTCATAGAGGGTATAGTCCTCATAACCATAGCCATAGCCTTGTATCTTTGGAACTTGAGGGTGGCACTTCTTGTGGTGCTCTCTATCCCACTAACTCTCCTCATTACCTTTTCTCTTCTTAAGAACCTTGGCATATCCGCAAACCTTATGACCATGGGAGGTCTTGCCATAGGCTTGGGTCTCTTTGCGGACGCCAGCGTGGTGGTGGTAGAAAACATATACAGACACCTTTCAGAAAACCGTCAGGCTTCAAAGACTACACTCATAGTCTCCTCAGTCCAAGAAATAGTAAAGCCCCTAACCTTTGCCATTCTCATCATCGCAGTGGTCTTTCTGCCCATCTTTACCTTTGAATCGGTGGAAGGCAAATACTACAAGCCTCTGGCTCTTACCATAATCCTTGCTTTGCTCTCCTCTCTCTTTGTTGCCTTGGTCTTTATGCCCGTGCTTTCCTACTGGCTTCTCAAGGGAGGGAAAGAAGAAAGTGCCTTCTTTTCCGCCTTGAGAAAAAGGTATGTTTCCCTTCTTTCCTTCGCCTTTAGGGTAAGACCTGTGGTGCTTTTGCTTGCCCTTACTTCCTTTGTGTTTTCCGTGTTCTTGCTTTCAAGGGTTGGAAAGGAGTTTGCTCCACCCCTTGAGGAGGGTGCGGTGCTCGTAAAGTCCTTTCTTGACCCTAATGTATCCCTTGAGGAAGCCAAGAGGGTGGCAAGGCTTGTGGAAGAGACCGCCTTAAAATACCCAGAGGTAGTCCACACCTTTTCCAACATAGGAAGGGCAGAGGTAGGAGAGCCAGAGGATGTGAGCTACATAGAAACCTTTATCATACTAAAGCCCGTAAGCGAGTGGAGGAGCTTTAAAAGCAGGGTTGAGTTTGAAGAGCTTCTAAGAAAGGACTTGGAGGGAGTGCCCGGTGTGGAGTTTAGCTTTACCCAGCCTATACAGATGCGTATAGACGAGCTTCTCTCCGGAGTGAAGGCAACCCTTGCCATAAAGGTGTTTGGAGAAGACCTTGAGAAGATAAATCAACTGGCAGGAGAGATAGAGAAGCTGGTAGCCCAGACAAGGGGTGCGGTGGACGTGGAAACGGAAGCTCAATCGGGTAAACTCCAACTTAGGATAGTTCCCAAAAAGGAAATGCTCCAGAAGTATAACCTTACCACTCAGGACATAATGAAGGTGGTCTCCTACTACCTTGGGGGTTCAGAGATAGCACAGCTCCAAGAGGAGACCATACTCTTCCCTGTAGTCCTAACCCTTAAGGAAAAAACCTTGGAAGAGGTAAGGTCTTTGCCCGTGCTTACGCATAATGGTAGCCTTCTTACCCTCTCGGAGGTGGCGGACGTATACATAGCGGAAGGCTACAACAAGATAAGAAGAGAAAATGGCATGAGGTATGCACTTGTTCAAAGCAATCTTACTGGAAGAGACTTGGGAGGCTTTGTGCAGGAGATAAAGACAAAGATAGAGAAAGGCATAAAACTTCCCGAGGGATACTACATAGCCTTTGGAGGACAGTTTGAAAACCAAGAGAGGGCTATGAAGAGGCTCATGATAGCGGTTCCCTTGGCTATAGGGCTTATATTCTTGCTTTTGTATATGAACTACGCTTCTTTGAGGGATGCCCTTGTGGTTATGCTAAACGTGCCCTTTGCGGTAGTGGGTGGCGTTATAGCCCTTTACCTTTCTGGCTACAACCTCTCTGTGCCCTCTGCAGTGGGATTTATCGCAGTTTTCGGTATTGCGGTTCTAAACGGAGTGGTGCTTATCTCTTATGCAAGAAACCTTATAGAGGAGGGTGTGCCCGTTAGAGAAGCCCTCTTCCAAGCAGGCTCAAGAAGGCTAAGACCCATACTTATAACCGCCACCGCCGCATCCCTTGGACTTTTGCCCATGCTCCTGAGCAGAGATATAGGCTCTGAAGTGCAAAAACCCCTTGCGGTGGTAGTGATAGGAGGTATATTTACTTCTACCATGCTAACTCTTGTGGTGTTGCCACTGGTTTACGAGCTGGTGGCAGGGAGGAGGAAAAATGGAACTCATTAAACTACACCCACCCTTTACCCACTTTGCCATAGCCATGCCCGTAGCCCTTTTGATAATAGACCTATACTATCGCATAAGGAAAAAGGACCCCGATACTCTTCATATGACCTTTAGCTTACTTGGAAGCCTGTCGGTAGTGCTCGGAGCTATAAGCGGGATGATAGCCTACGAGCCTATAGAAGACAAGCTCTATCAAATAGGCATCTTCTCAACTCACAAATACTTGGGGCTTTTGTTGGCTGTGTATTTCCTTGCCCTGCTTGGTGTAAGGCTGAGCTTTTCAAAAACTCCAGCCATGAGGAGTTTGTTTACGGTGATGCTTCTTTTGGGAATCGCCCTCCTTTTTATACAAGGAAACCTTGGAGGCTCGGTGGTCTACGACCATATGGTAAAGCCTTGGCTTGAAAAGTAGTTATTCCGTGCCCCAGAGCCCTCTTCTCTTTTCCCTTGCTTCCCTTTGAGCTTGCAAAAGTCTTTCCTGATACTTTACATTCGGAGGAATGGTGTATACCATGGCGTAGCCTTCTCTAATTAGCACTTCATTAAGCATCCTGCCATCACTAAGCCAAACATAAGCCAAGAGCCTTCCATACCTGTCTGTTTTTTGCACGTCAAACTCAAGGTATACGGTTTCTCCTCTTGGTAGCAGTCTCTTGGTAAACTCCGCAGAAGTCTTACCCATTCTGATTATCTCCTCAAGACTTTTACCACTTCTTTCCGCATCTCTCCTTGCCTTGGGATTGTCCGAGCTCTCTGGAGTATCCACGCCTATAAGCCTTACCTTTACCTCCTCGCCAGAGGAAAGCCTACAGTGAAAAGTATCTCCATCCACCACACGCACTACAGTGCAAGGTGTGGTGTTTTCTGGAACTTTCGCTGGCTGGCTACCACCACAGGAGATTACCGCAAAAAACACCAAAAGCAGTAGCTTTACATACAAACGCATGGAATAATTTTAAACTAATTTGGTTTGCTCCTATGCTATATTTAAAACATGGAAAGAAAGCTCTGGGAAGAAGCCCTTGTTGAGGAGGTTATCTACCTTATAGCCCACCTTGCCCATGCGGAGCAACACCTTATGGAGCTGGAAGGCGAGACAAAACTTGAAGACCTCATAACCTACATTGACGAGCTAAGAAACAGGAGAAAAAGCGTGGGAAACCTTCTTTTCTCTATCCTTGAGGTTTCTGGTGAATCTGGTGGAGAGTTCAGGAGCAAGGTGGAGAGCCTTTGGTGCACTCTTAAGCATCTTTCTATGGCTATGGTTCACTGCGACGAGTCTGCGGAGAAGGTCATAAGAAGGTTAGACTGTGCCATGGCACAAGGGAGGGAGGAAGAGGCAAAGAAGCTTTCTGAAAAGCTCAAAGAGCTATACGACCTGAGGCAGGCTTTACGAAATTCTATAAGAGAGCTTCTTTTTGAGGTTTCCAAGAAGCTCACAAAGGGACCTGCGGTAAGATGCAGGGAAGACCTGTGTGTTTTAGAAGGAGAGGAAAATGCCCTACAAGGACCTGAGAGAGTTTCTCAAGAGGCTTGAAAAGGAAGGTGAGCTTGCACGCATAAGGGAAGAGGTCTCTCCCATTCTTGAGATAACGGAGATTACCGACAGGGTCTGCAAAATGCCCGGCGGTGGCAAGGCTCTCCTCTTTGAAAGGGTCAAAGGCTACAGCACCCCAGTGCTAACAAACCTTTTGGGTTCGGAAAGGAGGATAAAGCTCGCCCTTGGCTATGAGAACCTTGAGGACATAGGCTGGAAGCTATACAAACTCCTAAGACCAGAGATACCCCACACTTTCCTTGACAAGCTAAAAAGACTTCCAGAGCTAAAGAAACTAAACGACTCTCTGCCAAGAATTGTAAAGGATGGGAGCGTAAGGGAAAACATAAAGAGGGAAAGGATAGATATCCTTGAGTTTCCCGTGCTTCAGTGTTGGCCCAAGGATGGTGGAAGGTATATAACCTTTGGTCAGACCATTACCAAAGACCCAGAAAGCGGTATAAGAAACGTGGGTCTTTATCGCATTCAAGTCCTTTCTCCCACCGAGCTTGCCCTCCACTGGCAGATTCACAAGGATGGAAACCACCACTACTGGAAGGCAAAAAGGCTTGGCAAGAGGCTTGAAGTGGCAATAGCCATAGGTGGAGACCCAGTGCTTTCTTATGTGGCTTCCGCACCTCTCCCACCAGAGGTGGACGAATACCTCTTTGCAGGTCTTATAAGAGAAGAGGGAGTGGAGCTTATAAAGGGTATAACCGTAGACCTTGAGTATCCCGCCCATGCGGAGATAGTAATAGAAGGTTATGTAGACCCCTCCGAGCCTCTTGTGGATGAGGGTCCCTTTGGAGACCACACAGGCTTTTACACTCCCGTGGACAAATACCCCAAAATGCACATAACCGCCATCCTGCATAGAAACAACCCCATATACCTTGCCACCATAGTGGGTAAGCCTCCTCAAGAGGACAAATACATAGGCTGGGCAACAGAGAGGATATTCCTGCCTCTTATAAAGTTCAACCTGCCAGAGGTGGTAGACTACCACTTGCCTGCAGAAGGTTGTTTTCATAATTTCTGCTTTGTCTCCATAAAGAAACGTTATCCTGGACATGCCTTTAAGACCGCATACGCTTTACTTGGTCTTGGTCTCATGTCTCTGACAAAGCATATAGTGGTCTTTGACGAGGACATAGACGTTCATGACTTTGGACAGGTTTTGTGGGCTTGGGGCAACAACGTAGACCCCTCAAGGGATGTGCTAATTCTAAAGGGTCCCATAGATGTGCTTGACCACTCCACAAACCAAGTGGGCTTTGGTGGAAAGATGGTTATAGATGCAACCACCAAATGGAAAGAGGAAGGCTACACAAGGGAGTGGCCCGAGGTTATAGAGATGTCCCAAGAGGTTAAAAAGAGAATAGACAGCCTATGGCATAGACTTGGGTTGTAGCTTTCTCTTGTAAGCCTTTAGGGTATTCAAAAGCAGGGCACTAACGGTCATAGGACCCACACCCCCTGGCACGGGTGTTATGGCATAGACCTTTTCCTTTACCTCCTCAAAGTCCACATCACCCACTATCTTGTCTCCTACCCGTGATATACCCACATCCACCACCACCGCACCTTCCTTTACCATATGAGCCTTTATAAGGTGTGGCACGCCTGTGGCAGAAATAAGTATGTCCGCCTGCCTTGTGTATTTGCTTATGTCTCTTGTGTGTATATGACACACGCTTATGGTCGCATCCCGCCATAGCATCAAAAGACTAAGAGGTCTCCCCACAATAAAACCCGCACCCACAATAACCACATCCTTCCCCTTTACCTCTATGTTGTAGTGCCTAAGGAGCAGGTCTATACCAAGAGGAGTGCAAGGAATAAAGCCATCCTCTATACGCGCCACAAGCCTTCCCATATTCTCAGGGTGGAAACCATCCACATCCTTTTTGGGGCTTATGGCGAGGATAACTTCTTGCTGGTTTATGTGAGGTGGTAGAGGAAGTTGGACAAGAATACCATCCACCTCATCCTCTGCATTTAGCTGGGCTATAAGCTCAAGCAGTTCTTCGGTAGTGGTGTTCTCTGGGAGTTCATAGGATATGGACCTTATGCCTACCTTTTCGCAGGCTTTTTTCTTGTTTCCCACATAGACCTTGCTGGCAGGGTCATCACCCACAAGCACCACCGCAAGGGTAGGGGGTCTTAGACCCTTTGAGACAAAGGCTTCCACCTCTTTGCGTATATCCGCCCTTATCTTTTCTGATAGACTTTTTCCGTCAAGCAAAAGGTATGTGCCTATTGCCTTTTCCATTTTGTCCCCGCAGGTGTGTCCTCAAGAACTATGCCAAGCTCCTTTAACTTATCCCTTATGAGGTCTGAAATGTGATAGAGCTTTTCCTTTCTTGCTACGCTTCTGACCTCTACCAAAAGGTTTAAAAGTCCTTCGTCCAAAACCTGCCCCGCCTCCAACTCCCTTTGGACCACCCTTTCCACCTCACACTCTGGCTTGTAGTCCTCAAGAAGTCCAAAAACACCCCTTAGGTTCTTTATAAGAGAGTTGACCGCAAACTCATAAGCCTGTAGCTCCTGCAGAGATATTCTACCTTCAGAAAAGGCTTTGTTTCTCACCTTGTTGAGCTCAGAGACAAGACCATAGACCACCGCAAGAGCTTGAGGAGTATTAAAGTCATCGCTCAAAGCCCTAAAGAACTCCTCTTCCGCTTCCTTGACCTTTTCAAAGAGAGGATGAGTGCCACGCTCCTCGTAAGTGGGTAGCTTCTTTAAAAGTTCAAGACCCTCAAGGGCGTCTATGAGCCTCTCATAAGCTCTCTTTGTCTCCTCCATCTTCTCCCAAGAAAAGTCCAGAGGGCTTCTGTAGTGAGTAAAGAGCACCAAGAGCCTAAGGATATCAGGATGGTATTTAGAGTAGACCTCCTTTAGGGTTATGTAGTTGCCAAGAGATTTAGACATCTTTTGACCACCCACCGTCACCAGCCCGTTGTGAACCCAATAGCGAGCAAAAGGCTTGCCAGTAAGTGCCTCCGCCTGAGCTATCTCATTTTCGTGATGAGGGAAAACGAGGTCAAGACCCCCACCATGAATATCTATAGTCTCACCAAGATGCTTAAAAATCATAGCAACACACTCCGTGTGCCAACCCGGTCTACCAGGTCCCCAAGGAGAATCCCAAGCAGGCTCGCCAGCCTTTGCGG
>JAXSOX010000020.1:0-16475 GCA_037926525.1 Aquificaceae bacterium
GTGGAGGGTCTGGTTCTACTTCCTCTCAGGAGCAGATAGTTAAAATATCCACCATACTTGTGCCTCTCTATTCCTACCCTGCGGATGCAAACTACAGAGATGACCATCAGCGATTAGCCCAGTTGAGAAGCCCAAAGGAGATAATAGTGATAATAAACCCCGATAGTGGTCCAGGTGTCATAAAAGACCAGGAGTTTGAGAACATTATAAACACATACAAGGCATCGGGTAAAAGGGTGTTGGGTTATTTGAAGACTGAATACGCTCGCAGAAATCGGCAAGAGGTCATAGCGGATATAGAAAGGTATTTGGATTTTTATCCTCAGATAGAGGGCTTTTTCCTTGATGAGGTGAGCAATGAGCTTGGAGATTTTGAATACTACAGACAGATATACAATTATGTCAAAGAACAAGGAAACTTCATGGTGGTAATAAACCCAGGGGCAAGGGTGCCTCAGGAATATTACAGTGTGGCGGACAAGGTGGTAGCTTTTGAAAGCAATTTAAGTTTCCTATACAACGGATATGGGCTAACAAGGGCAAACACAAAGGACTGCTTTCTTGTGTATGGCGTAAGGGATACTGCACAGGCAAGGGAGCTCCTTTCATACCTAACATCTCGTGGTGTCAGTTGTGCCTACGCAGTAGATGAAGATCCACCTTCATGGTTTAAACTTAGCCCCTACATGAACGTTTTGTTAGAATAAAACTCTATGAAATTGCTCCTTCTCTTAATTGTGCCTTACCTCTCTTTTGCCTTTTATCATTGCTTTTTTGATGCAGGCAAGAGGTATGGAGTTGACCCTGTCCTTTTGATAGCTATAGCAAAGGTGGAAAGCAACTTTAATCTACGGGCTATAAACGTCAACAGAAATGGCACGAGGGACTACGGCATTATGCAGATAAACTCACATTGGCTTGAAAGATACAAAATACCAAAGGAGTGGCTTTTTGAGCCCTGCTACAACATACACTTTGGAGCTATGGTGCTGAGAAAGTGCATGGAGCAATACAAAGACATAAGCCATGCGGTGGACTGCTACAACAAGGGAAGCAAAGCAAAGGGTCATGGTGCTTATGTGGAAAGGGTTTTCAGAAACTACAAGAGATACTACACTATGTTAAAATAGATAAGATACGTCGGGTGCGAAATTAAGACCATACATAAGCCCTCCTAAAAAAGCTGTAGCCAATAGCATAAGCATACAAGTAGCTAAGCAAAGTTATACCTTTACGCCACCTACTTACAAAATTGAAACCCTTAACCGCACCTATTACCCCCTCCACTACCTGCCTCAATGCCTTGTCCTCCTTTGCATCGCATATCAACACACCATCTACCCCACGATAACCCCTATCGCCGTAAACCTCACTACTACTTACCAGATATCTAAACCAACTACTCCTCCTCTTCCTTTCCTCGTATGCCCTCACCTCATGCCAATTGCCAGGCTTGAACCATATGTCATACACCACACCAGTCTCATCGCATAAGACCATCACAAGCACTCCATAGTATAACTCCTCCCACTTTACCCTCCTCTTGTAATGCTGACTGTATATATTCCTCTTTCTCTTTGCCCAGAACACCCTGCCTGCAAATCGCTTTATCCTTTGTGTCCTCGCCCTGTTCACATTAGCAACAGGTAGTATTGTCCCGTCCACTATAAGTCTAAGTTTCTTACCAGAAAGGGTTTTTAACAATATAATCATAGTCGTTTTCCACAAAAGAAAGTCCCTAAGGAACCTATAAACTTGCTTAGTTTTAGTTTTTCTAAATATCTGGTAGGACTTAATAGAAGGGCTAATAAATAGTCTTGCCAAGGTTAGGACTGGGGCGTTGGTAATGTAGGACATGAGGAAGAGAGTGGCTATTTGAGGCAGGGATATTTTGGGCTTTCTTCCTCTTTTTGGCTTAGTGTAGAATGCGTCATAGAAGGCTTGCATTTGAGAGAGTATGTTGTGGTACAATATCCTCTGCATTTTTTACCTCCTTTTAGAGAGTTAGGGGTAGTATATTATACCTACCCCTCTCCTAATGCTTTTTCATAAACAGAGGCTACGCCATTTGAATTTTGCACCCGACGTATCAAGAGTCTTAATAAATTTATAATGCTTAATGAAAGTATAGGCATAGTCCTAAAACCATGAGTTATGTCAAAGTATAGAATCGCACCTTTCTCTATTTTATCTTTAAGATTACTTACTATTTCCTGAAAATTTAACCAGAATTCCTTATTATCTGCTCCACTATGCATTGAGATTTCTATTTTTTCTACATTGTCTATTTTATACTCCTCAAGCTTGCCCCAAGAAGAACTTTTAATTCCTATTATGAAAACTTTGTCAAATTCAAAACCGTGCTTTTCTTTGAAATATTCAATTAGAAATTTAGGAAAATATGCGGTATGGTAAGTAAAATCGTTGTATTCGTAAGTAGTTTCACGATATCCCTCCGCCTGACCGAGAAACGACACAAGGACTCTCTTCTCCACAATTATACCCCCTGCTAATTAAATTATAACACATGTTTCGGTCAGTTTCTGCCAGTACTACCCCGTTTCAATCCCGTATAGTGGATTAGCGACAATACAGTGCTTTTAATTCCTGCCATAATGCATCCAACACCAACAAAGGATAAAGTTTGGAGTTAGTCATTTTCTCTGAAACTCCTATGGAGAAGGATTATCGTAGAGCTTATATTCAGATTTAATGAGCAGGGACATGAAATCCTTAATATTTTCCCAAAAGGGGTCTATATGAGGGTTCTTTTCTCTTTCCGCATCTTCAAAGTAGGTTAAGGACTTCAAGAAAGCTCCGAGGTTATAATTTTCATACCTAATAGTCAACGCAGTTCCACCCGCCAAATAAAAGCCTTCAGTAAGGGATAAAGATACTATTTTCTCTAAAGTTTTTTTCTGAATATCTTTTAAGCTCTTCCTCTGAGACATCTAAAACCACATTCCAAAAGCTCCTGTCTTTCCCACGAAACCTCTGCAGGTTATTCAAAAACACTCTTCGTAGCTCTTCTTTCCTAAAAAGCGGTGCTATTTCAAGAGGATTGGCATATAGCATAGCCCTTATCAAAAGCTCCTCTCTTCCCTCTTCTCCATCCCAAGAAAACTTCTTCAAAAATATTTTTTGCTCCATCATGCAAATTATAACACTTAAACATCCAGCATAAAAAGATGTCATTTTAAACTCCACACGGTGGATTAGCAACAAACAGTTGCAATAGCAGGGCTTGTGAGGAATAAAGAAGTTTCAACTCCACACGGTGGATTAGCAACCTCAACTCACCACATAAAGAATAATAAGACATATCAAGCCTTTTGTCAAGGGGGCACCCCTCTCAAGTGAAGGTGGTTTGCCAAAAGTGTCAGGTCCTGCAAGGTTGAGTATGGTATTGTCAAATTTAAACCCTTGAGAGACAAGGCTTTGAGGCATCTGTCATCAAAACATCAAAGCATCACTGCATCTTTATGCTAAAATGTTAAAGCATAAAGGCATTAGAATATAAGCTACGAAAGGCAAGCCTCAGGAAAGGCAAAGATTTAGGAAAACCACCATCGCTTACCCTACTACCTTTGGAAAAGCCTACAAATAAAGAGCATAAAGGAATAGACCGCCATAATGCAAGTTAACGAGGAAGGGCTTCTCAAACCTCGTTAGTCAATATTACCCCCTTGCTTTCAAAGAGCAAAAACCCTATTCAACTGCCAAGATGCCACTGGGCTTTTAACCCAGAACAGATGAGTAATACTATAACATATAAGCCTACGCCTTTAGAGAAAAATTCTACCGTATAGAGCATTTTAAAGAGGGCCGGCTAAGAGCCGGCATAATAATATCTGTAGGGACTATATTATCTCTTCTCCACTATAACGCTTTTCAGTGGTGCAACTGCTTGCAAAAACTCTTGCTGTTCTCTTGGAGGCACTTTATACTTATCAAGGACTCCTTTAGTTATTTCCACAAACCTGTTCCAATCTGACTCGCTTATACCAAGTCCCTCATGGGAAGTTTTCATATCTCTACCTGTATATATACAGGGACCACCAGTGGCACTGCAAACAAAATCAGTAAGGTGAGCTATAAGTTTGTTTTTACTGTCGTTGCTTAAACCTTTGAAGTATATACCTAACTGTCTGTCTGTTACAAGAGCTACCGCAAGATCCTTGACCACTGCGGATATGGCATCATAGCCCCCCAAACGCTCGTAAAGGCTTTTGGACTGCTTTTCTCTGCCTTGAGCTGTGGCTACTGCCACTGTTTCTTGTGTGCACATTGGCTTTGCTTGTAGTGGCATGGCTGAGCCAATAAATGTAAGCAATGACGCAAAAAGCAATCCTTTACGCATGATAGCACCTCCTAAGGTTTATTAATGTAGATAAGCATACAGTTATGTTGTTAGACTTTCAGTGACTAAGTCACAAATAGATTTCTTTTTTCAAGGCATCAAAGTTCTTAATCCTTATTTGTCCTCTGCTTATTTCTACAAGCCCCTCTACCTCCAGCCTCTTTAGAAGTCTGGTTACCACCTCTCTTGCAGTGCCTATTTTTCTGGCTATTTCTTCGTGTGTTTCTTCCACTAATCTTTTGTCCTTACCTGTCTCATATAAATATCTTAAAAGCCGTTTATCAACACGTTTTGATATAACTTCATTAAGCATCAAAAAGGTCTGATATATATTCTTTGCTATCATATTAAGAAAAAACTCTCGCCAATATGTGTATCTATCGAAAAGTTCTCTAAAGGTTTTATCATCAACAACCAAAAGAAGTGAGTCCTTATCAGCCTCTGCAAAAGCTGGATAAGGTATATTTTTTAGAAGAGAGACGGTAACAAACATACAAGCCTCGCCCTTATCTATAGTATACAGCAGTATTTCTCTACCGTTTTCCAAACTAAGATATACCTTTAACCCACCACTTACTACAATTGGGCAAATTCCACACATATCGCCAGGATACAAGAGAATATCGCCCCTTTTTACACTTACCACTTGGGATTTCTGAGTCAGCAGTTGTTTGAAAGACGCTTCAGCATAAGGGAACAAGTCATCTACTATTGACTTAACTTCTGCAAGACCCATTATTAACCTCCCTCAATTAATTATAACTCCTGTAAAATTTTCTTGGGAAATGCGTAGGTTTTTTGCGGACATTCCACAGGAGCTTTGGCGGAGCTATCATTGGCAGATACAAAACAGGATAAAAACTAAAGAGGAGCTAAAAAGGTATATAAGGCTTACGCCAGAGGAAGAAAGAGGCATAGACCAGACCACAGGCTTGTATCCTATGGCTATAACGCCCTATTACCTTTCTCTTATGGACCCAGAAGACCCACAAGACCCCATCAGGCTTCAGGCTATTCCAAGAGCGGTGGAAGTGGACGAAAGAGTTCAGTCTATGGGAGAGCCAGACCCCTTTAGAGAGGAAGGACACATTCCGGGTCTTACTCATAGGTATCCCGATAGGGTGCTTTTTACCTTGACTACCTTTTGTGCGGTTTACTGCAGGCACTGTATGAGGAAAAGGATTTTCCAAGAGGGAGAGCGGGCAAGGACAAAGGAAGAGATAGACAGGTTTTTAGAGTATGTAAGAAGGCACGAAGAAATAAGGGATGTGCTAATATCTGGTGGAGAGCCACTTTCTGTAAGTAATGAGAAGTTAGAGTATGTGCTTTCTAACCTACGGAAAATTCCACACGTGGAAATTATTAGGATTGGCACGAGGCTTCCCGTTCTTGCACCTCAAAGGTTCTTTGATGAGGAGCTTTTGCACATCCTTGAAAAATACTCGCCCATATGGATAAATACCCACTTTAATCATCCCAAAGAGATAACCCAAGAGTCCGCAGAGGCTGTGGAAAGGCTTCTTAGGCATGGAGTGCCAGTCAACAACCAAACTGTCCTGCTAAAGGGTATAAACGATGACCCACAGGTAATGTTAGAGCTTATGAGAGGTCTCCTTAGGATAAAGGTAAGACCCGTTTATCTTTTCCACTGCGACCCAGTCAAAGGTGCTTTGCACTTTAGGACAAGCCTTGAGAAGGGTCTTGAGATAATGGAGTATCTTAGAGGTAGGATTTCTGGAATGGGTATACCCACCTACGCAGTGGACTTGCCGGGAGGAAAGGGTAAAGTTCCCATAAGCCCCAATTACATATTGAGCGTTTCTGGAGACACATACACCTTCAAAAGCCCCTTAGATGGCATTGTGGAATATACCATAAGAGATGCGGAACTATATTAGAGCCCTTGTGCTTTCTTTCGTAGACGCCTTTAGAGAAAACCTTGGATATCATAGTGCGTCCCTCACCTATCAGTTTCTCACCGTCGTAGGTTCTGTGATAATGCTTCTTGGTTTTGTATCCATGTATTTGCCTTTTCTTGAGCCTTCAAGGGTTTATGAATATGTAAAGGACTATCTTCCTTCCTATGCGGAGCTAATTTTTGACAAACTTCTCCCCGTGTATGAAAAAAGAGCTTCTGGCTCTCTCTTGTCTGTTGCCCTTGCCTATTACTTTGCACTGTCCTTTGCCAAAAGCCTAAACTTTTCCTTCTCTATGGTCTACAAGAAAAAGCCTTTGGAAAGTGAGTTAGCCTTTTGGGTCTTTATGCCCCTTGTCCTCATACTTTATGCTACCGCCTTGTCCTTTGGCTTAGCCCTTTTAGCCATAGCCAAGTCCTTTCTTGAGGGTATATACCAAAGGTTAACAGAGCTTGCCAACTTTTTGCTTCTCCTTCTTCTGGTTAGCATGCTCTATTCCCTATACTTTCGCCCAAGAGGGTATACCTTTTTGGCTTCCGCCTTTGCTTCCTTATTGCTTTTTATACTCAACAAGGTCTTTTCTATAGTGGTCATAAAGCTGATAAGTGCAAGCCCACTGTATAGTGTAATTGGCTCACCCCTTTTGTTTCTTGTTTGGCTGTATTATTCCTTCTTCTGCCTTCTTCTTGGTGCTTGTTTCCTAAGGAGATTAGACGAGCCTCTCCAGTAGGTTGTTAGCACCGTTGAGCTTCTGGTAAGCGGAGGACAAAACGTAGTATATCTGTTCGCCCTCTGCTATAGAGAGGTCATAAAGGGTTATGCTAAGGTCCTTTAGCACTTGGTAGAGGGTCGTGTATAGGCTTTCGTCCAACTTCTTTTCTGGGTTTGGTATCTCCTTGTAAGTTTTCATTATGTAATCACACATGCCCTTTATACTCTTGGCTATATTGAGTATCTCTGGGTCGTGAGCATAGAGTTGTAATACCTCTTGATATCTTTCCTCTATTTCCTGAGCGGTGCTTTTAAAAAGCAGGTCTTCCAAGAAGAAAACTTCCTTCTCCATCTTTGACCCTCCTGTATAAATATGGTCTGTTGAGAGAAGATTTCAACTGAGATTTTTGTCAAGAAATAGGAGAATTTCCTCAAGGCTATTTGCCTGCGTTAGCCCCTCAATCTTGTGGGTTTTGTAGCCTATTATGGGTTTTTTGAGAATAAGAGCGTAGGCAATCTCAGAGAGCGTCCCCCAGTTTCCACCTATTGCAACCACCACATCACCGCTTGCCACCACCAAAGGGTTTCTGTTCCAACTCATGCCCGTTCTTATCCTTATATCCACGTAAGGGTTTGCCTCTTCCCCTTCGTAAGAGGGTAAAATTCCCACTGTGAGACCTCCCTCTTCCTTAGCACCCTTACACACCGCCTCCATAACACCCCCACGCCCTCCACAAACCACCACAAAGCCTCTTTTTGCAATTTCTTTGCCAAGCCTGTATGCAAAAATGTATTCTTCCTCCTCTGGTTTTGCAGAAGAAGAGCCAATAACCGCCACTTGCTTCTTCATTTTGAGCCAGATATGGACTTTATTAAATCCAAAAAGGCAGGGTTTAGGAGCGTCAAACCAAGTATCACAAGCCCTATGAGAACCTTAAGGTAAACCTCAAGCCTGTCTATCCTTCTCTCTAACTCAAGCCTCAGTGCCTTAAGCTCTCCATGAAACTCTTCTTTGGTTACCAACTCCCTCTTGAGCTCCTCCTTTATCTCCGCTTTGAGAATAGGCTTTTGCCCCTTGACCTTCTCTTCTATGGCTTTCAGGATTACTTCTAAAATCCTTGCCACCTTGTCCGCCTTCTCCCTGCCTAAATCTTCTTCAAGAATTTTGTAAACCTCGTAGCTCAGCATAGTGTTTTTAATTATATGCCTTTACGCCTTGAGGCTCTAAAAGCTTTTTCAGATACTGTCCTGTGTAAGAGTTTGGGTTTTGTGCTATGTCCTCTGGAGTTCCCACCGCCACCACATAGCCTCCCCTTTCTCCTCCCTCTGGACCAAGGTCTATAACCCAATCCGCACACTTTATCACGTCAAGGTTATGTTCTATAACCACCACCGTGTTTCCTCTCTCCACAAGCCTTTGGAGTATGTCTATTAGCTTTTTCACATCGTCCATATGTAGACCTGTGGTAGGTTCATCTAAGAGGTATAGGGTTTTTCCGCTTTCCTTTTTAGAGAGCTCTCTGGCAAGCTTTATCCTTTGGGCTTCGCCTCCAGAAAGGGTTGTGGCAGGCTGTCCCAGCTTTATATAGCCAAGACCTATATCCCTTAGGAGCTGTAGCTTTCTTTTTATCACTGGCACATTTTCAAAAAACTCATAGGCTTCGTCCACGGTCATATCAAGCACGTCAGCGATGTTTTTGCCCTTATAGAGAATATCCAAAGTCTCCCTGTTATACCTTTTACCCTTACATACATCGCATGGCACATAAACAGGTGGTAAAAAGTGCATTTCCACTTTTATCACCCCCTCTCCTTGACAGGCTTCACATCTGCCTCCCTTTACGTTAAAGGAAAACCTGCCTGCGTTGTAGCCCCTTGCCCTGGCTTCTGGCGTTTGTGCAAAAAGTTCCCTTATATGGTCAAAGACCTTTGTGTAGGTAGCTGGGTTTGACCTGGGAGTCCTTCCTATGGGAGACTGGTCTATGTTAATAACCCTGTCAAAGTATTCAAGCCCTTCTATCCTATCAAAGCCCTCTACCTCTGCAGTGCCACCGTAAAAGACCGCCCTTGCATACTCCCAGAGGATGTCGTATATGAGGGTAGACTTTCCACTGCCAGACACTCCCGTTATACACACAAATAAGCCCACCGGAATTTCCACTGTTATATTCTTTAGGTTGTGCTTTCTTGCACCCACTATCCTTAGCCATCTACCCTCTGGTTTTCTCCTTATGGCAGGGACTTCTATGGAGAGCCTTCCAGAAAGATAAGCACCCGTCAAAGACTTCTCGTGAGAGAGCATTTCCTCCACAGTGCCACAAAAGACCACCTGACCACCTTCTTTACCAGCCCCTGGACCCATATCTATTACCCAGTCCGCACTTAGGATAGTCTCTGGGTCGTGTTCTACCACTATAACTGTGTTGCCCAAGTCCCTTAGGTCTTTCAGGGTCTTTATGAGCTTGTCTGTGTCCCTCGGGTGAAGTCCTATGGAGGGCTCATCCAAAACATACAGCACACCCGTGAGCTTTGAGCCTATTTGTGTTGCAAGCCTTATGCGTTGCATCTCTCCACCAGAGAGGGTGACCGCACTTCGTGCCAAGTCAAGATAATCCAAACCCACATTTAGGAGAAAGCCAAGCCTGTCTGATATTTCCTTTATAAGCCTTTCCGCCACAAGCAGGTCTTTGCCACTGAGTTTTTTAGGTAGGTTGTCAAAAAACTCTTTGGCTTGCCTTATGGGCATGCGTGCAACGTCCCAGATGCTTTTACCATCCACCAAAACCGCAAGGGCTTCTGGTCTTAACCTTGCACCCTTACACTCCGGACAGGGTTTTTCTCTTATAAACTCCGATATTTCCTCTCTTAGTTTTTCTGACTCTTCTTCCAAAAACCTCCTTTCAAGATGCTTTACAATACCCTCAAAGTTCCCACCCTCAATAGACCCACCGTATAGGAGCAAACTTCTTACACTTTGGGGCAGGTCTCCAAAGGGTGTTCTTGGGTCGTATCCCAGTTTTCTAAGCAGGTTCATAATAGGATATCTTAGATAGTCAAAATAGGCGGAGTCCGTTATGCGAAAGGCATCCACCGCAGGCTCTCTCTCATCCACAAGAAGTTTCACATCCACTTCCCATTTCACACCCAAACCCTTACAGGCAGGACAAGCACCGTAGGGAGAATTAAAGGAGAATAGTCTTGGAGAAAGCTCAGGGATAGAAAAGCCATGGTCTGGGCAGGTAAGACGTTCGCTAAAGACCTCTTCCCTTTGGCTTTCCACCTCTTCTATCTTTACAAGCCCCTTTGAAAGCTCAAGTGCCTTCTCTATGGCACTCAAAAGCCTTGCCCTCTCTTCCTCTTCCAAGGTTAGCCTATCTATTACAAGGTCTATGTTATGCTTTTTGTTTTTGTCAAGGGGTGGCACTTCCAAAATCCTCATGTATTCTCCGTCCACCTTAACCCTTGAAAAGCCCATGCGGTCAAGCTCCTTGAAAAGCTCTCTAAACTCACCCTTCTTGCCTCTTACGAGAGGAGAAAGGACTGCTATCCTTCTGTTTTGGTATTTTTCCCAGACCTTTTCCAATATCTCATGAGCGGATAGCCCCTCTAAGAGCCTTCCACACTCAGGACAGTGAGGCTTTCCTATGTTTGCCCAGAGCACACGCATATAGTCGTATATCTCCGTGACAGTTCCCACAGTAGACCGTGGGTTTTTGGAGGTGGTCTTTTGGTCTATGGCTATTGCAGGCGAAAGCCCCTCTATTATGTCCACTTCAGGCTTTTCCATTATGCCAAGAAACTGTCTGGCGTAAGAGGAAAGGGACTCCACATACCTTCTTTGACCCTCTGCGTAAATGGTGTCAAAAGCCAGAGAGGACTTGCCAGAGCCAGAGGGTCCAGTTATAACCACTAACTTGTTTTTAGGTATGTCAAGGTTTATGTTTTTTAGATTGTGCTGGCGTGCTCCTCTTATAACAATTTTGTCGTAAGCCATCTTGGAAATCTAATATAATATAACCTTTAATGCCAAGACGCACAGACATAAGGAAAATACTCATCATAGGCTCAGGACCCATAGTGATTGGTCAAGCGGCGGAGTTTGACTACTCGGGCACTCAGGCATGTAAGGCACTTTTGCAAGAGGGATATGAGATAGTTTTGGTTAACTCCAACCCAGCCACCATAATGACAGACCCCCAGTTTGCCCACAGGACCTATATAGAACCTCTCACAGTGGATGTTTTAGAAGAAATCATAAGGATAGAAAGACCCGACGCACTACTTCCCACACTGGGAGGTCAAACTGCTCTTAACCTTGCGGTAAAACTCTATGAGGAGGGTATATTAGAAAAATACGGTGTTAGGCTCATAGGTGCCAACTATTCTGCAATTAAAAAGGGTGAAGACAGAGACCTCTTTAGAAAGTCTATGGAGAGAATAGGACTAAAAGTCCCACCAAGCGTGGTAGTCTCTTCTTTGCAAGAAGCCATAGAAAAGGTCAAAGAGGTAGGCTTTCCTGCCATACTTAGACCCGCCTTTACCCTTGGTGGCACCGGAGGCTCTATAGCCTACAACATGGAAGAGTTCAAAGAAAAGGTAGAAATAGCCCTCAAAACCTCTCCCATACACCAAGTGCTTATAGACAAGTCCCTTATAGGTTGGAAGGAGTTTGAGTTTGAGGTAATAAGAGACTCAAAGGACAATGTGATAATTGTCTGTAGCATTGAAAACTTTGACCCTATGGGTGTGCATACAGGAGATTCCATTACGGTAGCACCAGCCCAGACCCTTACAGACAAGGAATACCAAATACTCAGGGATGCCTGCATTGAGATAATGAGAGAGATAGGTGTGGACACGGGAGGCTCTAACATACAGTTTGCGGTAAACCCAGAGACAGGAGATTTTTACGTAATAGAGATGAACCCAAGGGTTTCAAGGTCTTCCGCTTTGGCTTCTAAGGCTACTGGCTTTCCTATAGCAAAGGTCGCTGCCAAGTTGGCAGTAGGATATACCCTTGATGAGTTAAAGAACGACATAACACGTTTTACTCCTGCATCCTTTGAACCCTCTATAGACTATGTGGTAGTAAAAATCCCGCGCTTTGACTTTGCCAAGTTTCCAAGGACAGACAGAACACTGGGAACGATGATGAAGTCTGTGGGAGAGGTTATGGCAATTGGAAGAACCTTCAAGGAAGCCCTTGGTAAAGCCATAAGGAGTCTTGAACAAGATGTGTATGGTCTTGCCTTTCCAGACTACTCCATGCTGGAGGATGAGGAGATAAGAAGAGGTCTAAGAATCCCCAACCCAAACAGACTTTGGTATATTTCTGGAGCTTTCAGAAAGGGCTATAGCGTGCAAGAAGTCTACGAGCTTTCAAAGATAGACCCCTGGTTTCTGGAAAATATAAAGCAGATAGTGGACTTTGAAAAGGTTATAAAGGAAAAGGACTTGGACCCACAGACCCTAAGGCTTGCCAAAGAGATGGGCTATTCGGACTTAGAGATAGCAAAACTCAAAGGTATGGAGGAGCATGAGATAAGAAGCCTTAGGTATCAGTGGAACATAGTCCCAGCCTTCAAGGGCGTGGATACCTGTGCTGGAGAGTTTACCGCATACACGCCTTACTATTACTCAAGCTACGAAAGACCCTATTACACCCTTGAGGGTATGGAAATCCTTGATGAAGACTAAAGCTCAAGCTCCTCTGGATAAGGTTGGAGATAGGCTTGTGTGAGGAGATACTGGTTTTCAAATCTGTAGGCGTAGCCTTTTAGAAACTCCACAAGAAGCCTTCTGTCTACTACTCCCCTCTTGTAGTCCTCCACCAGCTTTAGAAAGTGTGCCTTCTCCGAGGGTTTGAAGTTTCTTGAAAGATGTCCAAAGATATGGAGTATGACGTTGGCATGTTGACCTATGGAGGGCTTCCTCTTAAGAGCCTCTAAGAAAAGCCTTCTATATTCTGCAAGAGTTTCTCTTAGGTTTTCTTCTCTTGCCTGTGCGGTAAGCCTTCCAAGTGCCTTTAACTTTACCTGAGAGTATGCCATTAAAAGATACTTATACCTTTGGTGAAAGTCCATAAGGTCTTTTACTTTTTCTATTCTCTTGAAACTTTCTCTGAGGTCTGCAATAGAAAAAAGCCTTGTGAGAAAATGCGTGCGTAGTTGTTCATCCCTTAACCTTCCCTCGTCCTCTACCGGTAGGTCTTCAAATCTTTCCAAAACCCTCATGGCAAAAAGCCCCTTTCCCTTTGAATAAAACTCTCTCCCCTCTGGGTCTTTGTATACCTTTGTATTGGAAACCCCACAAGAGGGCGACTTGCTCTTTAGTATAAAGCCATCTACCTCCGAAAGTCCGCTTAAAAACTTCTCCGAGAAGCTCTCCATCCTTTCTGTTAGCTCAAGACCCGTTGCAGGTTGAGAAAGACCAAAGGCATGGTCTCTTCTATAGACTATTATCTTCTCTCTTGGAACGCCAAGACCTATAGCTATCTCTGGACAGACTTCTATAACTTCACAGTAAGGAAGAAGTTTAAGGACAAATTCATCCCTCACCTCCTGACCGTTGTAGCGAACAGGTTTTAGATTTAGACAGGCACTGACTACTACTCTTGGCTTTGGGAACTGCCTCACATAAAGCATTTTACAAAAAGCCCCCAAAGGGGGCAAGGCTTTACTTAGGCATTATCACAGTGTCTATTACATGTATAACACCGTTGGAGGCTTCTATGTCTGTTTTTACTATGTTGGCGTTGTCTATCTTAGCACCGCCTTTTAGGCTTATGGTAGCTTGTTGACCTTGAAGGGTCTTAACCTTTTGACCGTCCTTTAGGTCCTTTGAATAAACCTTGCCTTCCACTACGTGGTATAGAAGAACCTTCTTAAGTGTTTCCTTGTCCTTTAGAAGAGCATCCAGCTTGTCCTTTGGAATTTTTGCAAAGGCTTCGTCGGTGGGAGCAAAGACCGTAAAACAACACTTTGTAGCAAGGGTTTCTTCAAGACCTGCCTCCTTAACTGCGGTAAGAAGGGTCTTAAACTGACCTGCCTGCTGAGCGGTTTGGACTATGTTAGGCTTTGCGTCTGCCTTTTTGCGTTCCTTTTCATGCATGCCAGCGACTGCAAGCCCAAGGGCAAAGGAAAAAACCGCAGTGCCAAGAAGTGCCTTTTTGAAAAGAATGCCTTTAAACATGACTACACCTCCTTTTGCTTTGATGCTTAAAGAATAGCCTCAAGAGAAGGTCAAAGAAAGCGTGAATTTGTATGGTTGAATGCTATATTTTGACTGACTATCTGACCTAAAGCAAACTTAGATACCGCTATAATTTTACGCTAAGCTATGAAACTCTTCTTTGGTGGTAGCTTTGACCCAATACATATAGGTCATCTCTTAGTAGCAAGGGACGCCCTTGAGCTTTTGGGCTTTGAAAGGGTAGTCTTTTTACCAGCTTATCAGGCACCTCTAAAGGAGCCACACAGGGCAAGTGCAGAGGATAGGTATAACATGATAAGTCTTGCGATAGAAGGTTTTCAAGGCTTTGAGGTTAGCAGGATAGAAATAGAAAGAGGTGGAGTTTCTTATACAGTGGATACCGCAAGGGAATTACACAAAATTCTTGGACAAAAGCCTTATTTTCTTGTAGGAGCGGACAGTTTTTTGAGCCTTCACCTGTGGAAAAAGCCTAAGGAGCTTATTTCCCTTGCAGGTTTTGTGATAGTAGACAGAGAGGGCAGGTGGCAGGAGGTTAAAGGCTACATAAGGGAGCATTTCCCAGAGCTTAAAGAAGGGAGGGATTTCCATCTTGTTTTAGTTAGACGAGTAGATGTATCCTCAACAGAGATAAGGCAAAGGCTAAAAGAAGGCAAGAGCATAAAATGGCTTGTGCCAGAAAAGGTGGAGGAGTATATACTTTCAAGGGGTCTTTATAGATAAGCTATGCCACCCTTTCAACAGGCTTAAAGTTTTGTTCTTTCACAGTCCAACACTCTTTAAAGACCGCATAGGGGCACTTTTTCCTACAATACTCGTGGTCAAGCTTTTTGAAAAGCTCCACTATGGACCGACCCTTTGAGTCAAAGATGTGGTCTATGTTTATGTGTTTGTCCAAATCCACGTTCTCAAGAAGTGGGTATAGGGTGCACCCTATGTTTGCCATGGCTGGCTCTACACCCATAGCCCTTATCCTGTCCAAAAGTCTTACCAGCGTTAAACTGCCTGGTGCATCCATGTAGTTAACTGCCTCAAGGTCAAGAAGGACAAACTTGAGAGTCTTTTTCCTTTCTTCCACCTTCTGAAGCACATACTCATAAACATACTCCGCATTGCCAAAGTATATGGACATGTTGGGTCTTATGTAGAGTATTTGAGGACATTCGGGCAACTTCTCTCTTTCTGCGTTTACAAAGGTGGAAGACTGAGGGTTTCTTGTAAGCACGACTATTCTTGGATACATGGTCTTATACACAAAACTTCCAAAGGCTATGAGCGTTCCAAGGGTTATGGCAACCCACAGGTCCATGAAAAAGACGGTGGCAAAGGTCACACCAGCCACAATGCCGTCTACTGGGTTTATCCTATAGAGCCTTAGAATTTCTTGAGGTTTTATAAGGTTTATAACCGCAGAAAGCACTATGGCTGAGAGGGTAGCCTTTGGAAGATAGTAAAAGAGTGGAGCAAAGAAAAGCAGGGTCAATCCCACTGACAAGCCAGTTATTACGCTGGCTATGGGTGTTTTTGCTCCCAGCTGGAAGTTGAGGGCAGACCTTGAAAAGGACCCGCCTACGGGAAAACCCTTAAAGAGACCCGCCACTATGTTGGCGAGACCTTGACCTATAAGCTCCTGATTGGGGTCCCACTTGTCTCCTGCCTTTATGGCGAGTTGTTTGGCTATAGCTACTGCCTCTATAAGTCCAAAGGCGGATATAACAAGAGCACCCACCCACAGCTGAGAAAAAGTCCTGTAGTCCACAGAGGGAATTTCAAAGGAGGGTAGACCACTCGGCACGTTTCCTACTATGGAAACACCAAAGTTCTGAAGACCAAGAAAGTAAGAAGCTAAAGAGGTTATAAACACCGCCAAAAGAGCACCAGGCAGGAGGGGGCTTATCCTTCTTGAAATCCATATTATGGCATAGGCTACAACACCTATTATTAGAGTGTAAGGGTTTGTTTGAGATATCTTGCTAAATATATCTACCAACACCTCGTATATGTGCGTGCTTTGAGTTATCTTAAAGCCAAGAAGATGCCCTACTTGACTTAGGGCTATAACGAGAGCACCTGCACTGGTAAAGCCTACTATAACGCTCGTGGAAATAAGCTCTACCACAAAGGCGAGCCTTAGTATTCCCACTATAAGCCTTATAAAGCCTACCATCAAGGCAAGAACTCCTGCAAGGGCAATCCACCTTTCGCTTCCCGGCTCTGCCAAACCATACAAGGCGGATGCGGTAAGCAGGGCGGTCATGGCGACTGGACCTGTAGCCAGA
>JAXSOX010000021.1:0-16450 GCA_037926525.1 Aquificaceae bacterium
TTTCTTCAAGGTATTTTATGGCATCCGCACCCCTAAGACAAACAAGGGCTTCGTAGCCTTCTTTCCTTAGATTGTAAGCTATCAACTCCGCAAGGTCATTCTCATCTTCTACCACAAGTATCTTCAAGCTCATATCTTTATGGGTTTTATCTTTACAGCCACCTCATCTGGATTTATCACATCACCCACAGATATAAGCACTTCCTCCACTATACCTTCTATAGGACTGTGAACCTCATTTTCCATCTTCATGGCTTCCACCACAAAGAGCACATCGCCCTCTTTCACAGTCTGCCCTATACTTACCTTCACGTTTACCACCTTGCCGGAGATGGGTGAAGTTACGTCTCCAACACCCACAGGTCTTGGTCTTTTTGGCTTTACCTCCATAGCAGAGGTTATCTCACCGTAGGGTGATGGTATGTTTTCCACCTCTTTAAGAGGTCTAAGAATAACCTCCTCTAACTTTCCATCAAGCCTGATAAAGAAAGGCCTCCCTTCCGCAGTAGGCTCTCCCCTTCCTGCTATCTGAACATGATACTGTTCTCCATGAACCGTCACTATAAACTCTACTGGTATGTTTTCTCTTTTTTCTTCAATAAACTCTTCTGGAGGGAGCTTTTCTCCTTTTTCTCTGAATTCAAAAAACTCTTTGGCAACGAGAGGAAAAAGAGCATAAGAAATGATATCCTCCTCGCTCTTTGCACCAGCCTTTATAGCCTCTTCTCTGACCTTTGGTAATTCTGGCTCAAGTAAGTCCGCTGGTCTTACATGATATATAGGCTCTTCCTCTCCGAGGATTTTCTTTATGAGCTCCTCACTGATGGGTGCGGGTGGTCTACCATATAGCCCCTTTACGTAGTCCTTTGTTTCCTTTGTAACCACTTTGTATCTCTCTCCATGTAGCACATTAAGAAAAGCCTGAGAGCCTACTATTTGGCTTGTGGGCGTAACAAGAGGTGGATATCCAAGGTCTTGACGGACCCTGACAACTTCCTCAAGCACCTCTGGTAGTTTTTCCTCCATACCCTGCTCTCTTAATTGGCTTATAAAGTTGGATATCATACCCCCGGGAACTTGATGTAAAAGAACTCCTACATCTGGATAAGGTGGCAGAACATCGTATTTCTTATACTTTGTCCTTATACTTGCAAAGAGGTCTCCAGCCTTTTGATAGAGCTTTTCGTCCACTTTAACCTCATAGCCAAACTCTCTTAGCACATAGATCATGGTCTCGCCGGGTGGGTGAGAGGTCTGACAAGAAAGGCTATAAAAGACCGTATCTATCATATCCGCACCAGCCTCTATACCCTTAAGCTGTGCCATTTCTGCAAGGTCTGCAGTGGTTTGAGTATGGAGATGGACAAGATAGTTTGGAAACTCTAACTTGAGGGCTTTTACCAATTCGTAGGCTACCTTTGGAGATAGAAGTCCCGCTTGGTCTTTTATGGAAATAATGTCTATTCCCATATCCACCAGTTCTTTTGCAACATTAACGTAATACTCCACCGTATGCACTGGGCTTATGGTATAAGAGAGCACTCCCTTAACTATTGCCCCCACCTTCTTGGCGGTTTCTATGGATTTTCTCATATTTCTTGTATCGTTAAGAGCGTCAAAGATCCTAAAGACTTCTATACCGTTATCGTATGCTCTTTTTACAAATTCCTCCACCACATCGTCCGCATAGTGCCTATAGCCAACTACATTTTGTCCTCTTAGGAGCATTTCAAGTTTTGTATTTGGAGCATGCTTTTTGAAAAGCCTTAGCCTTTCCCAAGGGTCTTCCTTTAGATACCTAAGACAAACATCAAAGGTTGCCCCACCCCATACCTCAAGAGACCAGAAACCACACTTGTCAAGTATGCTTACTATTTCAAGCATATCCTCCGTTCTTACTCTTGTCGCAAGCAAAGACTGGATACCATCCCTGAGAGAAACATCTGTTATAAAAATCTCTCGCATAGGAAAATTATACCACCCTAAAGTGGTCAAAACCCGTAGGTTTTAGAGGTTTACCGTCAAGAAAAACACCCTCACCCTCTTCCACAAAACCTATCTGCACCATACTTAGAAAGGGGTTCAACCTTTCAGGAGGATGAGTAAACAAAAGCTCATAGTCCTCCCCACCAGAGAGTGCATACTCAAGCGGGTCTTTGCCATGTCTTTTGCAAAAGCTCACAAGTTCTTGAGATATGGGTATCTTGTCAGAAAAAAGGCTAATCTTTACTTGGCTTGCCTTTGAGAGTTTTTCCACATCCGAAGAGAGCCCATCGCTTATATCCATGCTGGCATTGGCATATTTGGATATATGCCTTATAAAGTCTATCCTTGCGGTAGGTCTTAGATGTTTCTCTATGAGCCTTAGTTCAAAATCTTCGTAGTGTTTCTTCTCCATTTGAAGAAGTTCAAGCCCAGCCCTTGAGTCACCCAAAGTTCCAGAAACAAAAACTCCATCTCCCACCTTTGCACCACCTCTTCCCACAAACCTATCCGCCTTGCCAATCATGAAAATATCCAAACCGAGCTTATCACCCTTGCTTATGTTTCCACCCACTACCTGACAGGAATAAAACTCACAAGCCTTCTTTATGCCCAAGTATATATCCTCCACATATCTTACCTCTAAGTCTGGCAAGATTAGAGAAACAAGACAGTAAAGTGGCTCTCCACCATTTGCCACCACATCGCTCACATTCACCGATATAGCCTTCCAGCCTATGGCAGAGGGTGGATAGTGAATTCTGAAATGTCTATCCTGAAGAAGTAGGTCGCAGGTTAAAAGCAAGGTATGCTCTTGAAGTTTTATAGGTGCGGTGTCATCTCCTATAATGTGGCTATTTAGTAATCCCTTGAGCCTTTCTATGAGACCAAATTCGCCTATTTCGGATATTTTCATTCTGTAAATATCTGCCCTTCTATGGGTTGAACTAAAACGCCTTTGTCTTCTATGAACTTCATAACCCTTTCTATTTCTTCCGCTTCTCCTTCAATTTCAACGGTGAGTATGCCCGTATCTCTTGTGACTTTTGCGGTTCTTATGTTAACAACCACATCGAAACTCTTGCATACCATACATAGAATGGGGTCTTTCACTCTCTCTTCTGGATATATGAGCTGAAGTCTAATAAGGTTCATGGGTAGTATTATATCAGATCTTGAGTATTTGGTCAGCCAATTCAAAAGCGGATTTAGCTATATCAATTAAAGTTTGACCGCTTAAGCCAGTAAGCTTTTCTAAATTTGCAATAATATCATTCTGAATAAAGCCTTGCAGAAATTCTGGAAGTTTTTCCTCCAATATGATAGAACAATCCAATATGCTTCTTAATTGCGCATTTTTTCCAGTATATCCATCAATAATCTCCTGCCTCACATTAATGTCTTTTAGAAAGGCTATCTTATCTACACCAAGAATCTCATCTATTAGAGAAAAGAGACCTATTAGGTAAGCCTCAGATTCGTATTGAGGATATATAAGTTCTGCAATTCGTTGAGCTATTAGAGCTCTTATAAGTGATTTTTTCCACAATTCTGGATTTTCTATAGATACATAGTCGTTCATAGCCAGCACGAGCAGAAAATTCTTTAAATTCTTTAATCCAAGTAAAGCACAAGCTTGCTCAACGCTCTTTATTTCTTTAATTGGAGAATAGTAGGCAGAGTTAACCAGCCTAAGAATTTTTGCACTCATACCCACATCTGTAGATATTATGTTGGCTATCTCCTTAGTGCTTTGGGCAGAATGGATTATAGCCATGATTTTAAGTAGTGTATGTTTTAGATAAGGTGCGCTTCGGAGCTCTTTAAGTATAAAGGGAGTTTCTAAATAGTTGCCCTGAAAATAGTTTCCCACCTCTTTGGCTTTGTTGAATTCTTCCTCGCTTTCTATTCTTGATACAAGAAGAGTTTTTGAATTTCTTCTGGCAAACTCCACTATGCTTTCATTCAACCTTTTTACATCTACGGATATAATGCTTACCTTGTCTAAAAGTCCAGCAAGTTTTGTATTATTTAGATAACTTTCATTAATACTAAAGGTTACACCTCTCTCAATGTATTTATCTATCCTATCAAGTATATGTTTATAGACAACTTCACCCAAAGGAATTTGGGGTTCTATTATGTCTATTATGAGTTTTTTAGGGTCAAGAGCATCTATAGCTTTATTAATAATAGAATCAAGCGACACATTTATCATTACCTTTTTCCCTTCACCTATTCTGTCTATACCTTGTTCTAATAGCATCTCCACTACTATATAGGTTGCTCTACTGTATGGAACTTCCTTTGGATATTCATACATATTTTCCTTTTTTCTAAGAAAGACTTCAAAGGCAACCCTCTTACCTTCTTTGTTAAATATGGGTTGTTTTGCTATAAGAAAGCTCATCTACTACCTCTTTAAGTTCAGGATAGAGTGGAAACTGTTGACAAAGTTCTATCACCTCTTTGCTGACTTTCTCTATAGTATCACTATCCTCTATGTTGTTTATAACCTGTGCTATGAGCCTTGCTATGTATCTCATCTCATCTTCCTTCATGCCTCTTGTAGTCATGGCAGGCGTTCCTATCCTTATACCGCTTGTCTTTGTGGGTGGAAGTGGGTCAAAGGGAACTGCATTTTTGTTTACCGTTATGTTTGCTCTGCCAAGAGCTTCTTCCGCCTGTTTACCAGTTATTCCCTTGTTTCTAAGGTCAAGAAGCACAATGTGGCTGTCTGTTCCGTTGGATACCACCTTAAAACCAAGCCTCATAAACTCTTCCGCCATGGCTTGGGCGTTTTTAACCACCTGTCTTGCGTATCTTTTGAACTCTTCCGTCATGGCTTCCTTGAAGGCTACTGCCTTGGCTGCGATTACATGCATAAGTGGACCGCCTTGTATTCCCGGAAATACGCTTTTATCTATATCCTTTGCAAACTCCGCCTTGCAGAGGATAAAGCCTCCCCTTGGACCTCTCAGGGTCTTGTGGGTTGTGGAAGTTACAAAGTGAGCATAAGGCACAGGATTAGGATACACACCACCTGCTATCAAACCCGAGTAATGTGCCATATCTACCATAAGGTAAGCACCCACATCCTCCGCTATTTGGGCAAACTTTTCCCAATCTATAACTCTTGGATATGCAGAGGCACCAGCTACTATTAGCTTAGGCTTGTGCTCCTTTGCCAACCTATAGACTTGGTCGTAGTCTATAAGCTCTGTCTCGGGGTTTAGCCCATAGTAGACCACGTTATATATCTTTCCAGAGAAGTTTACCTTAGCACCGTGAGAGAGGTGTCCTCCGTGGGCAAGGTCCATACCCAGTATGGTATCTCCTGGCTTTAGGACCGCCATATATACCGCCATGTTTGCCTGAGAGCCAGAATGAGGCTGAACGTTGGCGTGCTCCGCTCCATAGAGTTCTTTTACTCTCTTTATGGCAAGGTCTTCCACAATATCCACAAACTCACAGCCACCGTAATACCTCTTGTGTGGCAATCCCTCCGCATACTTGTTGGTAAGCACAGAGCCTTGTGCTTCCATAACCGCAAGGGATGTGAAGTTTTCTGAAGCTATAAGCTCAAGGTGATAAAACTGCCTTTCGTATTCCTTTACTATGGCTTCGTATATCTCTGGGTCCGTATGCTTTAGGTGTCTCATTCTTAATATTATAGTGCAATCTGTAGGTTATACAATGGACATAGTTCCTTATTCATCTTGGGGATAGTATTCATGTGCTCCAATATCAACTCGATTACCATATATCCTTGGCATCCCTTTTATATCCGTCTCAGGAATAAAAGGCGCACTATTACATCCTGCGTCTATAGCAGGCGAATCTGGTTTCAAATTGACGTCTAATACAGTGCTTGCCTTAAAACGTGGATCTGCTTGTATATTACCATAATTAGCAGTTTTGGAGCAATCAGCAGGTATTTTCTTGTTATAGTTTCTAACATTTTCAATAAAGACCTTTGTAGTTTTAGGTGGCTGGGAAAAGTTTATCTTCCTCGAAGTTTCACTAAAAAGGTTGTGAGCTATATTAACATATCCACTTTCGCCACCATCTACATAAAGGTCATGACCATCTCCATCAGAGAAATTATTCCAGAAAATGTTATTGTAAAAATCTAACTCGCTATAAACCCCTACATAAACACCTCCCCCATGCTCAGCGCTTCTATTTGAAGTAAATACGTTGTTTACAAACACGCTATTACGAGCATACATTACATAGACGGCTCCGCCACTCTTACCGCTTTCATTCGAGATGAATACATTGTTTACAAATACAACAAATACATCATTATCAGAATCACTTATATAAATAGCTCCACCTTCACCACTAGCGCTATTATAAGCAAAAATATTATTTGCAAACTTAACGTTTTCAGCACGGCTAACATAAACACCAGCACCACTACTTTGAGCATTATTGTTACTAAATATATTATATTCAAACATGGCTTGTTTAGAATCTACATAGACAGCACCATTTTTATTAAATTGGAACGAATTAGAGTAGAAACGCAACTCGTCAGAACTAACACTAATTCCTCCATCGTTTTCTATAAAACTATTTGACACAAACTTTGCACTATTAGCTTTAACATAAATACTACGATTGCCATAATAAGATTTGTTTTGCTTGAATATGTTTTCTATAAAAGACACATTACCTAAAGTTTCTATGTATACGCCACCATGACCTCCATTAAAAAAGGAACTGCCTATTATATCCACATCATCCTTGGTTTTAATAGATACAGATACACCTTTACTATTTGTGAAGGTTATGCCTTCTATGGTTATACTCCCTTCCCCTTCGTGTTCGCAAACAGTAGTATCTATTTCTAATATTGTTGACAGATTCTTCCCGTCAATGATTACTTTTCCACCCATTGCAGTTATGGTTAGTTTTTTACCACACTCTGAGCGTCTACGAGAAAGGTTATAGGTAAGTGTCTCTGATAATTCATATCTGCCAGTTATTATACATATTACGTCGTCATCCCCATTTTTAGATGCATTAATAAGTGCGCCGTGAAGCGATGGTTCATCTCTAACTATAGTGGTGCATTTTCGTTCTGTTGGTGCTGTAACATTCAGCCTATAATTATACACAGACACTGGTGTGTCCGATATTTTGTATTCATAAGCTCCTATATCTACAGATTTACCCATTATTCTAGGTTTACCAGCCTTATCCTCATATGGAAGCTTTGGAATATAAATACATCCGTTATCTACAGCAGGTGAGTTGGGCTTAATAGAAAAATCAGTGCTACTTACAAAAAGAGGATCTGCTTGTATATTGCCAAAATTGCTATGATCTATGCACCCGTTAAAAATGTATTTATTGTAAATAGCGTTTCCTTTAACATAGAGTATTTTGGTCTTCTGGGGAGAAGAAAAGTCTATTGGATCTTTTGAAATACTAAATATATTGTGGGCCAGATTAATGATAGAAGCCATCTCATATCTATCATCAAGGTTATCTATATAAAGGTCTTGTCCCTTTTGTTGTGCTTTGTTGTTCCAAAGTATATTGTTATAGAAATGCAAAGTTGACTTAAGAGATAGAGAGAGGTATACACCTCCGCCATCTATGTTAGAGGAATTATTGGAGAATGTATTATTCACTATGAATAATAAACCACCTTCGGAATAAACATTAATACCTCCACCTGTTTCCGCTTTGTTATTGACGAATAAGTTATTTGTAAATACTCCCAAACCTGTTCCCAGATAAACTGTAACACCCCCACCCTCACCCTCTTTCGCATAATTGCCTGTAAATGTATTTCCTTTAAAAACTAATGAACCAGACTCTAAGTAAACGTAAGCTCCACCACCGCCATTGATAAGACGATCTCCTGTAGGTCTGCTTACGTTACGATTGAATATGTTGTTTGTAAAATTTATTGAACCAGATACTGAACAAGCGAAAACGCCACCACCAGAGCCAAGAGTGTCGTTTGCATATGATTCAACAATATTTTCGTTGAAAATGTTTCCCTCAAAATTAATTGAACCTGTCATAGAACATGCGTAAGCACCACCACCATCAATACCATATGACGACCCATTACGGATAAATTTATTTTTAGTAAAAGTTATCGAACCAGATTCAGATTCAACAACAGCGCCAACAACATTACTTATAAATGTGTTTCCTCTGATATATACGTCTGCCTTTTTCGTAGAAATATATAGTCCTTTCTCTCCATTTTGAAAAGTCAACCCTTCTACAGTTATATACCCTTCATCACTACTTCCACATTTTTCTTTATCCATCGCTAGTATTGAAGTTTTCCCCATACCGTTAAGAACAACATTTCCTCCTACAGCTATTATGGTAATTTTTGTTCTACACTCTGAATACGTGCGAGGTTTATAGACAAGAGTTTTTAACACATTGTATTTACCAGCCCTTATGCATATAACATCGTCACGACCATTTTGAGATGCTATATTAAGGGCCTTTTGAATGCCTTGTACAGTATTAACTGTCATAGTGCAATGTGATTGGGCAAAAGCAATAGAATAGCCTACGTTGGAATTCAGGTTGAAGCCAAATATGACCGCTATAAATGTTAACACAAGGGAAAAAGGTAAAGTAGCCCTTTTCATTTTGCGACCCTCCTCTTGTGTAATTATTATACCTTACTCCCATTCTATGGTTGCTGGTGGTTTTGAAGATATGTCGTAGACCACCCTGTTTACTCCCTTTACCTCGTTTATTATCCTCCTCATTACATGGTCTAAAAACTCATAGGGAAGTCTTGACCAGTCCGCTGTCATACCATCTGAGCTATCCACTGCCCTTAGCCCTACTACCCTCTCATAAGTTCTTACATCTCCCATAACGCCCACGCTTTTGACAGGAAGAAGCACTGCAAAAGCCTGCCATACCTTGTTATAAAGCCCCCATTTCTTTAGCTCCTGTATGAATATGTAGTCCGCCTCTCTGAGAATTTCTAAGTCTTCTTCTTTGACCTCACCTAATATCCTTATAGCAAGACCTGGACCGGGAAAGGGATGACGCATGAGCACCTCTTCTGGCACTCCCAAGAGTCTTCCCACCATGCGCACCTCATCCTTAAAAAGCTCCCTCAAAGGTTCAACAAGTTTTAGGTTCATCCTCTCTGGAAGACCGCCCACGTTGTGGTGAGTCTTTATCACCTTTGCACCGGGAATGCCTGCACTTTCTACCACGTCAGGGTATAGAGTGCCTTGCAGAAGAAACTCCGCACCAAAGTCCTTTGCCTCCCTTTCAAAGACCTCTATAAAGGTATGTCCTATTATCTTTCTCTTTTCCTCGGGGTCTTCTACGCCCTTTAGCCTCTGTAAAAACACCTCTTTGGCGTCTATGCGACGGAAGGGTAAGCCCATTCTTTTGAAGTAGCCTTCCACCTCCTCCACTTCACCCTTTCTCAAGAGTCCATGGTCTACAAAAATACAGTGTAGTTGTTCACCTATAGCCTTGTATGTCAAGAGTGCAGAGACTGTTGAGTCCACACCACCGGATAATGCACATATCACCTTTCCTTTTCCTACCTCTTGTCTTATCCACCGTATTTTCTCTTCTATAAAATTACCCATCTGCCAATTCTTCTCCGCATTACTTACGCGAAAGAGAAAGTTGGCAAGCAGTTCCTTTCCATACTGGGTATGTGCCACCTCTGGGTGAAACTGCACGCCGTAAATGGGCTTGCTTTTGTGTTTTATAACCGCATAGGGAGAGTTTTCTGAACTGGCAAGGCTCTGAAAATCCTCTGGCAACTTTACCGCCTTGTCCGCATGGCTCATCCATACGTCAAATTCCTTTGGTAAACCTTCAAATAGTGGGTCTTCCTTTAGAACTTTTAGCTTTGCTCTTCCGTATTCTTGTTTTTGAGACCTTTCCACCACACCACCAAGTTGATGCACTATAGTCTGAAGCCCATAGCATATACCAAGGATGGGAATGTTAAGGTTGTATAGCTCTGGGTCTGGAAGGGGTGCGTCCTGTTCGTATACAGAGGCTGGACCGCCGGAGAATATAAGGCAGTAGGGGTTTTTCTCCCTTACCTCCTCATGGCTTATGTGGTAAGGCACGATTTCACTGTATACACCAAGCTCTCTTACCCTTCTGGCAATAAGCTGAACATACTGAGAGCCGAAGTTTAAGATGAGGGCTGGTTTCTTTATCACAATATTAATTATACACTGCCTTGACGTATAAAGAGCATGTACCTATACTAACAATTGAGGAGGGTTATCAAATGGTAGAAAAAATCATAGCAAAGATAAACGAGAGATTTAGTGAAGGCTTATGTGTGGAGCTACCTAATGGAGCTTGCATTGGAAAGGGACAGCATAGGATAAGGGTCTTAAAAAAGAGCGTCTTAGGGGAGGTTTTGAAAGACCCTGAGATGGGCTTCTGCGAAGCCTATATGAGGGGAGATATAAGTATTGATGGTGATTTGGAGAAGGTTTTGATAGCCTGTATGGAGTATGTGGAATCTGAAGGTAAAAGGGGAAAAAGGGAGGTTTTTTCCTCTCTCCTCAGGTGGATTTTGAAGGGTATAGGGCTTATCAAAAAGGTTGAAGGCAAAGAGGTAAGAAGGCACTACGACTTAGGAAACGAATTCTATCAGCTTTGGCTTGATAAGTCAATGACTTATTCCTGTGCCTTCTTTTCAGAGCAAAACATGAGCCTTGAGGAAGCACAAAGTGAAAAGAGAAGGATAATATACGAAAAACTCCAGCTAAAAGAGGGAGACAGGCTTTTAGACATTGGCTGTGGGTGGGGTTCTATAATTCTTGAAACCGCACAGCTATACGGAGTTCAATCCACCGGCATAACCCTCTCTAAGAATCAGTATGAGTTTGTCAAGGAGAGAATAAAGAGCCTTGGTCTGGAAGGTAAAGCAGAGGTGTATCTTATGCACTACGAAGACTTGCCAAAGATAGGTAGAAAGTTCAACAAAGTGGTGTCAGTAGGTATGTTTGAGCATGTAGGAAAGGGAAGGCATAGGAAGTTTTTTGAAGTGGTCCGTGAAATAATGGAAGATGGTGGACTTTTCCTGCTCCATACCATAGGAAAGGTTCACACCTCAAGCCAGAGCAGATGGATAAGAAAATACATATTTCCGGGTGGCTACCTACCCTCCATAGAAGAGGTGCTCAGAGCTTCCAAAGGGCTTGGTTTCAACCTTATAGACATAGACAATTGGAGGCTTCACTATTATCTAACTCTAAAGGAATGGAAGAAGAGGTTTTTGACTGTTAGAGACTGGGTTGTTAAGCGGTATGGGGAGGAGTTCTATAGAATGTGGGAGCTTTATCTTACCGCTTCTGCGGTTTCCTTCTACATAGGTAGCAATCATCTTTTTCAGTTTCTCTTCTCAAAGGGTGTGCTAAACACCTACCCAGTTATGAGAAGATGCTTAGGTCAACCGCTTTTTGCCTCATAAAGCTCACCCAGACCCTTCTTTATAAACTCCCTTACAAAGGGTATTTGAGAGTTTATAATCTCTTCTCTTGTGCCTATTTGGACGACTTGACCATCCTTTATTATCATTATCCTGTCTGAAATAGAAAAGGCAGAAACAAGGTCGTGAGATACCACTATAGCGGTTGAGCCTGTTTTTTCTCTAAGGTTAACTATAAGCTCATCTATAAGCCTGCTTGTAATAGGGTCAAGTCCAGAAGTTGGCTCGTCGTATATAAGGAGTTCTGGCTCTGTGGCTATGGCTCTTGCTATACCAACTCTTTTTTTCATGCCACCCGATAACTCAGATGGGTATAGGTCAAGATGGTCCTCCGAAAGTCCCACCATTTTTAGGTATTTTATAGCGAGGGATTTGAGTTCCTCTTCCTTGTAGTTTCCGTGCTCTAAGTGATAAAAGACCACGTTTTCCCACACAGTAAGACTATCAAAAAGTGCTGCACCTTGAAAAACATACCCTATTCTCCTTCTAACATCATCAAGACCAGCCTGGCTAAGAGATGAAATATCATTACCAAAAACTTCCACTCTTCCACTGGTTGGCTTTAGAAGTCCCACAAGACACTTGGTTATAGTGGTCTTACCACTGCCACTTCCACCCAGTATGGTAAAAACCTCCCCCTTATAAACCTCAAAGCTCACATCTTTGAGTATCTGCCTGTCTCCTATCGTGAGATTAAGGCTTTCTACAGAAACGATGGGTTTCATGCAGACCTCAAAGCATCAAGCACAAGTTGGTCAAGCTCTCCAGCCTTCTGCAGGTCTCCCGTGTGCATAAAGGGTATAGTTCCAGTTATCGTTCCACCAGGGAAGAGATTATTCTCCACGCTTTGTATCTTGACCTCAAACACAGAGACGGGAAACTTTACCTCTTCTATCCTATCAATTAAAAGGCTGGCGTTTCCATAACATGCAAGAGCCTTGTCCTGTGCTATAAGCATAAGACATACCTGTCCTGTCTGGAGTATATTCTTAGCACTCTTTGCGTTAGAACTCAAGGCAATTCTAATAGTTCTTTCGTCTATGGGATAAACCCATGTTATAAAGGTCATGTGTATGTTGCCTTCTTTGTCGGAAGTGGCAAGCACCACTGGAAAAATTCCAAGATTCCTCATAAGGTCAACAAGCTCCTTTGGAAGCATTTTTTACCTCCTTGTGAGTTTTCTAAAAATATATACCCTTTGTAGGGTAGTAGCCAAAGAACCCAAGGCTATAAGAAAAACCGCAGGAAATATAAGGTCAAGTGCTATTCCCGTTAAAAGCACCATCCACCTTTCTGGTCTTTCAAAAAGCCCTACCTTTAGCTCATAGCCAAGACCTTCCGCCCTTGCCCTTGCATAGCTAACAGTAAAGGAAAAAAGCATGGCAAGGAGAGAAACCACCGAGAGAACCTTATCCTCAGAAGAGAGGGCTATAGCTATAAAGGGAAGAGCGTCAGAAACCCTGTCAAGCAAAGAGTCAAGAAAGGCACCAAAACTTGAACTCTTTCCTAACCTTCTTGCAAGAGCACCGTCTATGGCATCAGAGAGAGCACCCAAAAGCAAGAGGAAAAAGCTCAAAAGCGTATAGCCTAAATAAAGAACAATAGAGCCAAGAGCTACAAGCAATAGTCCCAAAAAGGTTATAAAATTCGGCGTAGCACCCAGCCTTTGGAGCAGTAATACCAATGGCTCTGTTAACTTCTCAAAGGTAGGCTTTAGCTCTCTTACAATATAGCTCATACTCTTCTCCTACGGCGAGGGAGGGATTCGAACCCCCGGTGGGCTCTGAACCCACAGCGATTTTCGAGACCGCCCCGTTCGACCACTCCGGCACCTCGCCTCCTTTATAATTATAAGACTTTGCCATGCTTATAGTCCTTTTTGCTTTGGGATTGCTCTCCATAAGCCTCTTTGAGGCTTTGGTGGTTTTTATACTGATATACCTCGCATACAAAGGCTTTAAAGGCTTCCGATGTAAGGGAAGTTTGTTTTTACCTCTCACTTTGCACGCTCTTGTAGTTTTGGTCTCTACCGCCCTTTTTCATACCTCTCAGATAGGCAAGGCTATAGAAAGGGGTGCATTTTTGCTCTCTTACTGCTATGGTGGAATGCTTAAGGTGGATGAAAGAAGTCTATATAGGTTTAATCTCTTTTTAGTGCTTTCTGGTCTGGCTCTTTTACCCTTGGTGTTTTACAGATACAGCCAAACAGGTCAACCTGCCATGTTTTGGGGTGGGTGGTTTGAAGTAGGAGCCTTTTACAGCATCTTTGCGGTCGCAAGCCTTTCTCTGCTCTTTTATTCAAAAAGGGTCTACTACCTTTTGCCCTTCCTACTTTTTGTGGGCGTGGTCTTTTTTACCATGAGAAGGTCTGCCATGCTGGGGCTTGCCTTTGCCCTTTTAGTTTTTGCCCTCCTTGTGGGACAGAAGGTTTCCAAAAAAGCCTTTTGGGGTATTTTGCTTACCCTTTTTGTTGGCTTTGCGGTAAGCACTGCCCTTCTTGTGCAAAAGGATATAAGGTATAAGACCATGTATGAAATGGTGCTGGGACAAAGACCTATAAATGACGAGACGCTAAACCACATATCCAGCTACCGTTGGGAGATAGCAAAAGCAGGCGTGCAGGTAGTAAAAAAAGACATACAGGAAAGAAACTGGCTTGCCCTTGCCATAGGTCATGGCATAAACTCAGGCTACTATCTTGAACCAAAAAGCCCTGTGGGTGGGGTCTACGAGTCCATATTTTTACTTTCAGAGCTTATTGAGAAGGGTCTTTTAGGTCTTTTTGCAGTTCTTTGGGTCTATTATGCATACTTTAGGTTCTTGTTAGGCTTTAGGATAAAAGACAACGTGGACTACCTTCTTATGCCTCTTTTACTTGCCCTTGGTTCTCACCTTGTGGGGACAGTCTTTACCTTTTTCTGGGATGCTATGCTACCCTTATATCTTGTGCTTTTTATGGTGGTAGAGAGGTTTAGGTTTTCAAAAGCGTGATGGAAAATAAGGTTCGCACCCGGTTATCATTTTACTTTAGGTACTCCTCCAACCTTACAAAATTGTAGCCTCTTTTCTTCAACTCTTCCACTATAATAGGCATGGCTTCACCTGTAGAATAACCTCTGCCATTGGCATGAAATATGAGTATAGCACCGGGTTTGGTGTTATTTATAACATGGCTCGCCAGCCTCTGAGGGGTTATTCTTTTATCTGGGTCTCCGCTTGGAAAAGTCCAGTGGACAACTTTATATCCAAGACCTTCTACAATCCTTAAGGTTCTTTCGTCGTAATTACCGCCGGGAAATCTAAAGTATATAGGTCTTTTCCCAGTTAGCTTTTGGATGAGTTTCTCTGCCTCCAAAACTTCTCTTATTACAGTTTCTCGGTCTAAGTTTTCCATGTGCTGATAGTGGTTCATACTGTGGTTTTGTATACTCACAAGCCCAGTGCGATACAGTGCCTCAAGCTCCTTCCAGTTTCTTAGTAAGAATTTGCCGTTAACAAACAAGGTAAAGGGTATACGGTTCTCCACAAGGTAGTTTATAATCTTCCAGTCTATATAAGAAGGAGTTTTTGTCTCACAAGCATCCAAAGTTATGGCGACAACCTTTTCTGTAGTTGGCAGTCTGGTTATAACCTCCGCCCTTGAAACCGTAAGAAAGATAAATAGCATTGCGATAATCACCTTCATCTTATTCTCCTCCCTGGTGTTCTTACTATTTTCCATTCACCATTTTCCTTTTCCATAATCCAAACACCTTCCCAGACCTGCTCTTGAGATGAATGCACGGGCTTCTGTCTTACACGCACATAAACATCCGCCTTATTACCTCCATCGTAGTATCTCAAAGGACGCACCTCTTCTATCACATAGTATTCAGTTCCTTCCCCTATCTGTTTTAGCTTATCCAACCTTATTTGAGGTCTTCTGTAGGATACATAAAAGTCAAGGGCATCATAAATGCGTTCTTCTTCAACCGCTTTGTGGTAGTCTATTACAGTATTTTTTATGTTCTTATAATCTTCTTCCGTAGCTTTTTCACTTTTCCCACGATAAGCCTCATCCCTAATATTTTTTGAAGTTTCGCTCAACTTTAGACTATCGCCTCCCGCATCTGCCTCTATATTCTTAAGCTTTCTTTCCTCTTGCAAGGTTTTTGCGTTCTGTTTTGCTTCATAGATCTTTTCAAATCCCACAATAGATATTCTGAACTTAAGGTTTTTCAAATCTTCATATAGCCTAATTTTGTAATCCACAATATATAAATCATCACTACTTATGAATCTTAACATGGCTTTACAGATATACACTTTATCGTTTTCCTGTTCGGCTTTAATCAACTTTTCAAAAGCTAAGGATTTTGAAATAGAATTTATAATCTCATTTCGGTTTTTTCCCGAAAGTGCTAATAAGAAATCCATAAAAACCCCGCCCTCCTTTTCATAAATTTTATGTGCAATAACACGTTTCAGCTCCTCCACCACATTTTCATCCTTACAGACTTCACTTTTTGCAGAAAAGCTATTAAGGATTTTGTAAACTTTATCACAGCTTGATAGCATTATAACAAGCAAAACAAACAATAAGTTTACAATTCGACTGAACCTCTTTAGCAACAGGGTATGTCTTTCTGCCTTTATATAACCTCTTTTCTTATTGTTGTCTTTGTTTGTCATGATTTCTCCTCCCAACTTTAGTTTAAAAATAATAACAAGTATTATACTTCTACTCCAACTTGTAAACCACTGGCACCCTTACCACCACTTCCACAGGTGGCTTTGGAAATAGCCCAGCTACCCTTCTTACCGTATCTACCGCATTTCTATCAAGCACCTCATAGCCTGAGCTTTCAAGAACCTTTATATCCTTAACAGTCCCATCGGTGCAAAGCCTTATGGAAAGCACTACTCTGCCTTCCCATCCCATCCTTCTCGCTATAGGCGGATAGCTTATGTTTTTTTGAATAATCTGAGATATCACAGATAGCTTCT
>JAXSOX010000022.1:0-16411 GCA_037926525.1 Aquificaceae bacterium
CCATACTTCCGTCAGACATCCACTGGTTTTGGAAAGCCTTTATAGTGTTTATGGCTATAAACCAGATTCAGTCCGCCTTTACAGGCTGGTGTCCAGTGGTGTCTCTCTACAGAAAGCTGGGTGTAAAGGAGTGCACCTGTTAGTCGGTTTCTAACTCTATTTCACAGCCCTCTTTTTCTATTACCAGCTGGCAGGTGAGCCGGCGGTTCTCTTCGTATTCTCCTATCCTCCAGAGGGTTTCCTCTTCCTGCTCTGAAGGTTCCGCAAGACACTCAAGCCCTTTCAAAACGGTGCAAACACACACACCACATTGACCATCGGTGCATCCAAACTCCACACCCGCCTTTTCTATCTCATGGTGATAGTCTCCAAACTTTTCACCCACTGGTATATCAAGCACCTTTCCGTTTATCTTTACCTTAGCCATGATAAATATTTTAGCCTTAGGGTTGGTTTGGGCTTTGATTTATCTCAACTATTTTGCAAAACTTTCCAGAGAGCCTGCCAACAGGCTTTAGAGAGTCCACTTCAAGGCTTTCCGCACCTGCAAAAACCACCTGTCCAAAGATAAGGTCATAGTCAAAGAGCTCTTCATGTTTTAGTAGCTTGCACTCAAGCCATGCTCGTGCCTTTGCTACCCTTGGAGCTTTTACCTTGTAGGCTTTTTCCTCTCGTAGCCTGCAGACCTCAAACTCGCTAACCTCTGGAGGGAAGGCTATTGAGCTTAGCTCCACTTCCCTCAGTAAATCTTCAGAGACGAAGTTTATGACAAACTCCTTGGTGGCAAGGATGTTTCTTGCAGTGTCTTTTCTTTGGTGGTCTTCCCTTTTGCTTATGGATATTAGCACCACAGGTGGCTCATCACACACCGCATTGTAAAAGCTAAAAGGTGCAAGGTTTGGAGTGCCTTCGGGGCTAAGGGTGGAAACCCAGGCTATAGGTCTTGGAATAACCAATCTCGTAAGCACCTCATAGGGGTCAAAACCTTGAGGCTTTTCCATATCAAAGAGCATCATGTATCATAGTATAAGATGAGGCTACTGTCCTTGGACACATCCTTTTCCTTTACAAACCTCACCCTTATAGAAGATGGTAAGGTGGTCTTGCACCATCTTGTGGATGACAATAAAAAGACCCTTCAGCATCTGCCAAGCCTTTTGAAGGAGCTTAGAATAGAGCCAGAGAGTGTGGATGCCTTTGCAGTTTCCTTAGGGGTGGGCTATCTCACTTCCCTTAGGATAGGTATAACCTTTATGAAAACTTTGGCTTATCTGGAAAGAAAGCCTATTGTTGGTTATGAAAATCTTATGATGTTATGTCTTTTTGTGAAAGCTCCAGAGGAAAAAGTGGTTGCTTTGAGAGTTAGCAGTAATGTTTTTTGTAGAAGGTGTGATGGTTCAAAGGTAAGTGAGATATTTACCTTAGATAAAAAGCCAGAAGTTCCTCTTGTGGGTCTTGCGGTCCAGTCTATTGGAGATATACAACTTGAGTATTTTCCCTTTTCTCTATATGGTGGTCTCTGGGCTTATAGGAGGCTTTCTGAAGGTTATATGGGCGATGAGCCTATGCTTTTAGAGCCTATTTATCTCAAAGAGCCTGTTTAGAAAGTTGAAAAGTTAATAGTTTTGTGATTACACGAAAACGAAAAAAGCTCTTATGATTGCTACTTTACCCTTTGTGGCATCTTGTGCTGGGATGATGAAAAGTGAGATAGACCATCAGGCTTCTGTAAGAGACCCTATAGAGATAGTCAGCATGGAGAACGTTTTTAACTTTGGAGGACAAAGCGGATGGAGACTGCAAATTAGAAACACTGCAAACAGAGAATGTAGAGCCATATGCGTGGAACATCCTGAGGGTATAAAGTGCACGGAAATCGGTAGCTATCCTGCTCAAACTATAGTCAATATGGATATAGTCATCTCAGATAATGTTGCCCAGCCTGTATTTACAGCTTATTGCTACATAGCGGTAGAATTTAAGAGGAGGCTTTTCTAAACTACTTTTTCTCTGATAGAGTGTAGAGTATATATCCAAGAATAGGCAACACTATCATAAGCAAGGCGGACAGTCTGTAGTCCTCTCCCGTTATGAACAAGAAAAAGGACCACAGCACAAGACCAAGGCTTGAGGCTATCCTTTCGCTTAAAGAATAGAAGGAAAACCTCACTGCCACATGTGCTCCTGAGAACCTCTCAATTATAAATACCCTTGAAGTGGTCCAAAGATGTGCTAAGGAAAGACCTGCAAAAAAACCAAGGGGCAAAAGAAATTCTTTGGGCGTTATGTAAAGAGAGAGCAAAAAGACACTCCACAGAAGAAAGCCAATAGGAAAAAGCCTTTTGGCTGAGAGTTTGTCCGTTAACCTTCCAAAAAGGAGACCTCCAAAAACTCCACCAAGTGCGGAAAAGCCGATGGTTTTGTATATGTCTTCCTGTGAAAGCCCGTAGACCTCTCTTAAATACACACCCATCATGGCTATCATGGTATGGGCAAGCTCCATAAGAAAGAGCATGGAAGCCATAGTAAGGATAAAGCCCTTGTCTTTGATAAGCTCAAGGAGCTTTATCTCTTGCTTGCCTGCAGGCTCTGAAAGGCTTAGGAGGGAAGGAAGAGAAAGGGAGAAAAATATGAAAGCAACCCACAGAAAAGCCATAGGCAGGCTAAGACTTGGAGCAAGAAATATAAGGGCGGTTGCAGAGCCTACATAACCCAAAGCAACACCAAAGCCAGAGGCAAAACCCTTTGTCTCAAAGGACTTAAGGAGAGAGTTATAAAAAACAAGGGCTTGCTGGTGAAAAACCGCCAAAACAAGATAAAGGAGAAAGTTAAGCAAGGGCTTTTCAAAGGAAGCAAAAAGCATAAGACACAGGGTAGGTATAGAAAGGCTAAAGATAGTGAAAAACCTCTTTCTCCAGCCTCTTTTGTCTGCGAGCCTGCCAAGTTGCAGTGCCATAACAAAAGAGAGAAAAAAGGCAAAGCCGTAGAAAAGTGAATAGGTTTTAACATCTATGTGCTCTGTTATGTAAAGGGGATAGAGGGTAGAAAAGACCAAAGCACCTAATATGGTCTCTCCCGTATCGTATAGAGCAAAGGAAAAGAGCCTGAGCCTTTTAGCCACAGGCTTATTTTAACAGCTTATTTTTTAACCTCCACTTCACACTGGTCGGAGATTCCATAAGGGTCTCTCTTGCACTGCTCAATGGGGACTACCTTTCTGAACCTTTCTGAGAACTCTTCCCAGTTTTCAAGAATGTGCTTTGCCCAAGGGCTTTCCGTGTATTGGTAGTGCCTTTCTATGAGGTTTCTTAGCTCCTCACTTTCTTGCTCTGTAAGGTTTCTTGCAAATACGTAGGATGTGTTTATTTTTTCTTGGATGTTTTCGTCCAACACGTAGGCGTAGCCACCGGTCATACCTGCTCCAAAGTTCACTCCCACACTGCCAAGCACTACCACCACACCACCTGTCATATATTCACAGCAATGCATACCCGCACCTTCTATTACCGCTATTGCACCGCTGTTTCTTACCGCAAAACGCTCTCCTGCCCTTCCGCTTGCAAATAGCTCTCCGCCCGTTGCTCCATATAGGCAGGTATTACCCATTATCACATGGTTATGCGTATCCTCTATACCCTCTGGCTTTATCACTATCCTTCCACCATGCATACCCTTACCCACATAGTCGTTGGCATCACCGATAAGGGTAAGAGACATGCCCTTGTGGTTAAAAGCACCAAAGCTCTGCCCTGCTGTGCCTCTAAAGACTAACTGTATGGTATCCTCTGGAAGACCTTCGTCCCTGTATCTGACCGCAATATGGTAAGCCAGTCTTGTTGGGACGCTCCTGTCTACGTTCCTTATGGTGTATTCTCCATAAAACCTCTCTCCCTTTTCTATGTATGGCAGGACCTCCTCTTCAAGCCTTTTTGCCAGCTCGCTCCTTCTTGGATTGTCGTTTCTTTCTTGCAGACATCTCAAAGGCTTGTCCTTTGGATAGCCTTCTTTCAAGAACTCTTCAAGTTTTACCCTCTTTGAGCCGGGTATGTGGTCGTAGGTTTTGACCTCAAGCAGGTCTCTCCTTCCTATTATCTCGTCAAGAGACCTCACACCCATCTGTGAGAGAATTTCTCTTACCTCTTGAGCTACCGCTCTAAAGTATGCCATAACGTTTTCCACTTTACCCTTGAACTTTTCTCTGTATTTGGGGTCTTGGGTGGCTACGCCAGTGGGACATTGATTAGTGTGGCAAAGCCTTGCCATAACACAACCTTCCGCTATCATGGCTGCAGTGCCAAAGCCAAACTCTTCAGCACCAAGAAGTGCAGATATTATCACGTCCTTACCAGTTCTTAGTCCACCGTCCACCCTAAGCCTTACCTTATCCCTTAGACCATTTTCCATAAGCACCCTTTGGGTCTCAGAAAGACCTATTTCCCAGTAGTTTCCTGCGTTCTTTATAGAGGAGTATGGGCTTGCACCCGTGCCACCCTCCGCACCGCTTATCTGGATTATATCCGCATAGGCTTTTGCCACGCCCGCTGCAACAGTTCCCACGCCGGTTTCTGCCACAAGTTTGACGCACACCCTTGCCTTAGGGTTTGCTTCCTTTAGGTCGTTTATGAGCTGGGCGAGGTCTTCTATGGAGTATATATCGTGATGGGGTGGTGGAGAGATTAAGGTCACTCCGGGTTGTGCATACCTTAACTTTGCTATGTATTCGTTGACCTTTTTGCCAGGAAGCTGTCCGCCTTCTCCGGGCTTTGCTCCTTGAGCTATTTTTATCTCTATGTCTTCTGCAGAGGCAAGGTAGGTGGGTGTCACACCAAAGCGACCAGAGGCTACCTGCTTAATGGCAGAGTTCTTTATGGTCCAATATCTTGCTGGGTCTTCTCCTCCTTCTCCAGAGTTGCTCTTCATACCGAGCCTGTTGCAGGCTTCTGCGAGCACCTCATGGGCTTCTGGAGACAAGGCACCCAAGGACATACCACCAGTGACGAACCTCTTGAGTATGCTCTCTATGGGCTCTACCTCCTCTATGGGAATGGGCTTTTCCGCTCTCTTGTAGTCAAGAAGATGCCTTATAAAGGTGGGATGCTCTTCGTTGGCTATGCGTGAAAACTCCTTGTAGTCCTCGTAATTCTTTGTCTCCAAAAACTTGTGCAGTGCTCTAACCACAAAGGGAGACCACGCATGCCATTGTCCACCCTTTCTGAACTTCATCTCTCCGCCGTAGTCAAGCTCTGGCTTCTCTGTCTCGTATCCTGCGTCGTGCCTTGCGAGGAGACTTTCTTGAACTTCAAAAATACCGTCCGCTTCAAGGGTTACAGGCGTGCCGGGGAAGTATTCTTCCACAAAATCCCTATTCAAGCATACCGTATCAAATATCCTTGCACCCTGATAGGAGTTAAGGGTGGAAATACCCATCTTGGACATTATCTTCAAAAGCCCGTCCTCAAGAGCCTTCTTGTAGTTGAAAATAGCCTGCTCGTATGGAACTTTTATTTCACCCTTTTTGCAAAGCTCCCAGATAAGCTCATACATAAGATAGGGATAGACCGCAGAAGCACCATAACCTATAAGGCAAGCCATATGATGGGTGTCTCTGGCTTCGCCCGTTTCTACCACAAGGGATACCTTGTTGGAAAGCCCGCGTTCAGAAAGCCATTTAAAGACCGCAGAAACCGCCAAAAGGCTCGGAACCGCAAGCCTATACCTTGATATGTTTCTATCGGACAAAACCACAATGTTTGCACCCTCTCTTACCGCCTCCTCTACCCTCCTGCAGACTATCTCCACACCAAGCCTTAGGTCACATATGGCAATGCCTTCATACATGGCATCGTAGAGTATGTCCGTTATTCTCCTTTCTCCCGCAAGGTCTTGGAGCTCTACCACGCAGTAGCTTCTCTCTTTCGGATAGGTTATTGGAACCCAAGCAACTTTGAACTCCTTCTGTTCCATAAGAGCTTTAAACTGGTAAGGCAGGAGTATGGGGCTGTCTATCTGAAGCCTTTTGGCATGCTCCTCTTCTTCCTTTAGGAAGTTTCTCTTGTATCCTAAGTTCATCCTAAGGGACATAACCGCCCTTTCCCTTATGGGGTCTATGGGTGGGTTTGTTACCTGTGCAAACCTTTGCTTGAAGTATCTAAAGAGTAATACAGGTTTTTCTGAGAGGGGTGGAATGGGAGTGTCATCACCCATAGAAAAGGTTATCTCTTTCCCCTCCTCCGCCATGGGTGCAAGCACGTGTTTTATCTCCTCTTGTGTATAACCAAAGGCAACGAGTTTTCTTATCCTTTCTGGGTCTTCTCCATACTCTGGAAGAGTGTAGTCCTTTATAATTTCAGACAGCCTAAGGAGATGTTTTCTTAGCCACTCTCCGTAAGGCTTTTGAGAAGAGAGCTCTTTGAGTATCTGGTCTGTCTCTTTTACTTCACCCGTTGAGAGGTCCACCACAAGGGTATCACCTGGTCCGAGCCTTCCCTTCTTGAGAACCCTTTTGCCCGAGAGGTCCACCATACCCACCTCAGAGCCAAGCACCAAGATGCCATCCTCGGTAAGCACATATCTGGCAGGTCTTAGACCGTTTCTATCAAGGTGTGCTCCTATCTTTCTACCGTCGGTAAAGGCAATGCTGGCAGGTCCATCCCAAGGTTTCATCAAGAGAGACTGATATTCAAAGAACTCTTTCACTTCCTTTGAAAGCCAAGGCACACCTTCCCAAGCAGGGGGTATAAGCATATTTATAGCATGCTCTGGACTATAACCCACAAGCACCAAAAGTTCAAAAACCCTGTCCAAAGAGGCAGAATCGCTCTCCTCGTAAGAAACCAAAGGTCTTACGAGCTTTATATTCTCTCCAAAAAGTTCATGCTCCAATTCGTGCTCTATAGCCCTCATCCAGTTTCTGTTGCCTAATATGGTGTTTATCTCGCCGTTATGAGCCAGATACCTAAAAGGCTGAGCTAATTTCCAGTTGGGAAAGGTGTTGGTGGAATACCTTTGGTGGAAAAGACAGAAACTGGACTCAAGCCTCTGGTCTTTTAGCTCTGGATAGAAAATATCCAGCTGAGGTGCCACAAGCATTCCCTTGTAGACCATTACCCTTGAGGAGAGAGAGGCAAAGTAGACCTTGTCCTTTATCTTTTTGTCTGTCTCTATGCGTCTTCTAAGGAGATAAAGCTCCAGCTCCCTTCTTTCTTCCGAAACCTTCTCAGCGTCCAAAAGAAGATGGAATATCTTTGGCATCACCCTTAGGGCGGACTCACCCACCGCAGACTTATCTATTGGGACTTCCCTCCAAGCTACCAGAGAAAAGGGAGACCTCCTTATGTGCTCCTCTATTTGAGGTCTTACATCCTCATAAAGGAAAGCCACGCCAACCGCAAGATTGTCTATGTGAGAGACCTCATAGCCTTCTTCAGAGAGCCAGTCCTCAAAGAATTTTTTAGGGATTTCAATCATAATCCCAGCACCATCCCCAGTCTTGCCATCACCACCCACAGCACCCCTATGGGTGAGGTTCTTTACCGCCTCTATACCCCACTGGACTATCTGGTGGCTTTTTTCACCTCTTATATTGCATACAAACCCAACACCACAAGAGTCGTATTCCAAAAGCTCCATCTCTTCACCTCTCAAAAGGGTAAATGGGATAATATTTTAATATAAAACCCTACATGCTTTTTGATGAGGTATTAACTTCCCTTTAGTTGTGCGATTTTCCGTGTGAGCAACTTTCCATGCAAAGATGTATGATAAACTATAAACCATGTTGTGGAAAAAGTCGGTAATAGAGCTCACTTCCTTGATAAACAAGGGAGAGCTAAAACCAGAAGAGGTGGTCCAGAGCTTTTATGAAAGGTTTTTAGAAACAGAAGATAAGGTCAAGGCTTACATACTGCCACTTTATGAAAGAGCCCTTGAAGAGGCAAAAAGCCTCAAACCCTCTGAGGACAAGCCTCTACTTGGTATACCCATAGCCATAAAAGATAACATAAACGTAAAAGGCTATCCCACTACCTGTGCGTCAAAGATACTGCAAGGTTATATATCTCCCTATGACGCTACCGTTATAGAGAGGCTAAAGAGGGCAGGAGCTTTAGTGGTTGGAAAAACCAATATGGACGAGTTTGCCATGGGTTCTTCTACAGAGTATTCCGCCTTCTTCCCCACAAGGAATCCATGGGACTTGGAGAGAGTTCCCGGTGGCTCTTCTGGTGGCTCTGCTGTGGCGGTTGCAGTAGGCTCAGCATCCCTCTCTCTCGGTTCAGATACGGGAGGCTCTATTCGTCAACCAGCCAGCTTTTGTGGTGTTATTGGACTAAAGCCCACCTATGGAAGAGTTTCCAGGTATGGTCTTGTTGCCTTTGCCTCTTCCCTTGACCAGATAGGACCCTTTGGCAGACGCACAGAAGACGTTGCACTCCTTATGGAGGTCATATCTGGACATGACCCTAAAGATTCCACGAGCAGTAAAAGACCTGTTCCCAAGTATACGGAAGAGCTAAGAAAAGGCGTAAAGGGTCTAAGGGTGGGTGTAGTTAGAGAGTTTATGCAGGATGGGTTGGAGGAGGGTGTAAGAAGAGCTTTTGAAAACTTTCTCAAGGAGATGGAAAAGGAAGGCATGCAGGTAGAAGAGGTTTCTCTCCCTCACGTAAAGTATGCCATACCTTGCTACTATATCATAGCACCCTCTGAGGCTTCCTCTAACCTTGCGCGTTATGATGGTGTAAGGTTTGGATACAGGACGAGGGAATACAAGGACCTTTTTGAAATGTATGCAAAGACCAGAGATGAAGGCTTTGGACCAGAGGTAAAGAGGAGAATACTTCTTGGCACCTTTGCCCTTTCCGCAGGGTATTATGATGCCTACTACCTTAAGGCTATGAAAGTAAGAAGGCTTATAGCACAGGATTTTGAAAAGGCTTTTGAAAGGGTAGACCTCATTGCCACGCCCACAAGCCCCACAACCGCCTTCAAGTTCGGAGAAAAAACCTCAGACCCCATCTCTATGTATCTTTCAGACATTTTTACTGTAAGCGTAAACCTTGCAGGTCTTCCTGGCATCTCCATACCAATAGGCATGTGCGATGGTCTTCCTGTGGGTGGACAGCTTATAGGGAAAGCCTTTGATGAGGGAACGCTCCTTAGAGTTTCCTATTGGTGGGAGCACGTATATAAGCACTACGAGCTTGAGCCAAAACTTTAGAGTATGTTTTTATTTTTTATCCTTTTAGCCTTTGTTAGCCTCCTGCCAAACCTTCATAGGTATCCCTTCAAGAACGAAGAATCTCTACGCACTCAAATAGCCTTTGAGATGTGGCATTCTGGAAACTACCTTCAGCCTACCTTTCTTGGCGAGCCATACTTTAACAAGCCTCCCCTCTTTAACTGGCTCATAGTTTTGTATTCTCAAATTATCCCTTGGAGCGAGCTGACCGCAAGGGCGGTAAGCCTTAGTTTTCTCTTGCTTACCACATTGCTCGTTGGTATATTCTCCCATTATCTTTTTAGAAACCTCTCCCTTGCCACCCTATCCTCTCTTGTTTTCCTAACCTTTGGTAATGTGCTTTTTTTCTACGGCTTTCTTGGAGAGATTGATATCACCTTCACCTTTTTTGTATTTCTTGGTATTTGCCTTCTTTACATATGGTGGAGCACGGGTTCAAAGGTTGTTGGTTTTTTGGCAGGCGTGGTTTTTGGTCTTGCCTTTTTACTCAAAGGTTTGCCTGCTTACGCCTTTATGGGTATTTCTGTTCTAACCCTTGCCTTCTATAGCAAAGGTTATGCGAAAGTTTTTAAACCAGATACCCTTCTTGTATATACGCCCTCTCTTCTTATACCGCTTCTGTGGATAATTCAAACGCCAGAGCCAATACAATACTTGGCAAACCTATGGAGAGAGAGCTTTAGCAGAGTAGAAGGAGATTTTTCAAGGCTAAGGCATATGCTCTTCTTCCCACTTGTAAATTTCAAAGATACGCTACCTTGGAGTTTTCTTTTCCCTTTGTCTTTGTATGTGGCAAGAAAAGACCTTGACTTTCCTCCACAGATAAGAGCAATTTTCCTGCTTTTCTTAGCCAACTACATTCCCTATTGGGTTTCCGACTCCGCTGGCAGATACATAATGCCACTTTATCCACTTTTGGCAATCCTTTTTGCCTATTACCTTCACAAAGCCCTCAAGGTTGAAGTCTTTAGAAAGCTGTTCCTTATAACCATTTTAATTGTTATCCTGTTAAAATTCCTACACAGTATTTTCTTCTTCCCCTATGCGGAAAACAGGGAGAGCTCAAGGAAAAGGATTGCGGAGCAAATAGTAAATATGATAGACCCGAAAAGTTCAATAGCCTGCCAATGTCCACAGGAGAAATCTGTGTGTTTGTATTTAGGTCTTTGGAAAGGAGAGCCTCTAAGGTTGCTAAGTAAGGAAAAAGAGGTAAGATATGTGGTTAACTGTGGAGAGCCAAAGGGTGATAGCGTTGTGGAGTTTAAACTAAAAGATAAAACTATCCGCCTTGAGGAGCTAAGAAGGGATAACTTCTAAGCCTTGCAGGTAGCCTTCTATCTCTCACTTGCAGGTCCACTTCAAGCCCATCAATCCTGTGGTCTACACGGACAAAACATAATGCTATACCCTTCTGCAGGGTTGGAGAGTAAGTGCCACTGCTTACATACCCTATCTCCATGTCTTTGTAAAATACCTTGTAGCCCTCTCTTGGCACGCCTCTTTGCAAAAGCTCAAGTCCAAAGAGCTTCTTTTCCACCTTCCTTTGTAGAAGTGCGTCCTTGCCCAAAAAGTCCTTTTCAAGGCTTACATACCTGTCAAGATTAGCCTCAAAGGGTGTTATATCCTCCGAAAGCTCGTGTCCATACAGTGGCATTCCCGCCTCTATCCTCAAGACATCCCTTGCACCAAGACCACAAGGCATACACTCTTTAGAAAGCTCCATAAAAAGCTCCAAGCCCTTCTCCACTGGTGCATAAACCTCAAAGCCGTCTTCGCCCGTGTATCCCGTGCGTGAAAGGAGCATATCTCCAAAGACCTTAAAGTGGTAGTATTTTATGTCCCCCACAGGTAGGTGTTTGCTAAGGACTTCTTGCGACCTTGGTCCTTGAATGGCAAATTGTATCCACTCTTGGCTCATGTCTCTTACAGAAAGCCCCCAGCCCAAAAGCCACTCTTTGACCTTTTCCTTGTTTCCTGCATTTACACACATAAAAAACTCCCTTTCAGAGAGCCTATAGAGGGTTATATCATCCTTTACTCCACCTTGCTCGTTTAAAAGCAGGTTGTATTGCACCTTACCCTCTTTTAGCTTTGCAATATCTCTGGAAGTTAGCTTTTGTAGTGTCTCAAAGCCATCGGAGATAATTAGCCTTCCCATATGAGACACATCAAAAAGCCCGCAAGAGCTTCTTACCGCCCTTACCTCTTCCACTATGGACTTGTATTCAAGAGGCATTTCCCAGCCTGCAAACTCCACAAACCTTGCACCGAGTTCTTTGTGTTTTGAATAGAGAGGTGTTCTCATATTAAAATTTTAGCCTATGCTTTTTAGATACCTGTTAGTTAACCACATTAAAACCTTTGCCCTTTTACTTGTAGTTCTCATAGGAATACTATACGCCTATATGATAGGTGAGGTTTTCTTGGTTTTCAAGAATAGAAATCCTGAGGTTGTGCTATCTTACTCTCTTAACTTCCTTCCCACTGCCTTTTTTTACTCTGGTGCTTTTGTGAACGCCCTTGCCTTGCTTGTAGCTCTCAGGAGACTCTTTCAAAGAAAGATAGACTTGCTTATTCAAAGCTTTGGCATCTCACCTTTGAGATTTTTCTCCTTTGCCATCTTTTTCTCTCTTTTCCTTTCAATTTTTAACCTTTTTGGTAGTTATTGGCTCTATCCACAAAGTCAAAAAAGGCTTTTTAGCATAGAAAAGGAATACAAAAAGGCTAAGGAGATAGAAAAGGGAATAGTGAGAAACTTGTGGCTTACGCAGGAAAAAAATGGAGAAAAAGAATTTTACAACTTTGAGCTTGTAGACTTATCCACTGGCAAGGTGCATGGCTTTTATCTTCTTAAGGTAAAGGATGGGTCTATAACGCAAGTAGCAACCGCAGAGACTGGAGAGTGGCATGGTGGGTTTTTGAACTTTCCCGAGGCGAGCCTTAAAGACCTCTCTACTGGCGAAGAAAAACTTCAAAAGCTAACCTTTGAATTTATTGACCTCTCTCAGATAGGTCCTCTTGCGGAAAAGCCAGAGCACCTCTCCATGAGGGAGCTTTTTGTGCTTAGCCTTCTTGGTAAAGGCATAGGCATAAACTACAGACAATACGCCTACGAGCTATCAAAGCGAACATTGACCTCTTTTCTTCCTCTCTTTATGAGCCTTATAGTGGGTTGGGTTTACATAAGATGGCGAAGTCTAAAACTTGGACTTTTTGCCCTTGTTGTTTCCTTCTCCTCCCATTGGTTTTCTATAAACCTTATTAGGTCTACCATAGAAAACACCAACCTGAGCCTGCCCCTGATACTTCTCCTCTACGCTCCCATACCTATTTTGAGTTTAAAAGGACTTTACGATTTGAGCAAAGGATTCAGGGTCTAAGCTGGCACCACCCACAAGCAAGCCGTCCACGTCCTTCATCTTCATGAAATCTCCTGCGTTCTTTGGGTTTACGCTCCCACCGTATAGCACCCTTGTTTTTCCTGCGTGCTGTGGGTTTATTTGGTGGAGTAGGTCTTTTATAAAGGCGTGGACAAGCTGGGCGTCTTCTGGTGTGGCAGGGTTTCCTGTCCCTATAGCCCAGACGGGTTCATAGGCTATATCTATGCTGTCCGTGTAGTGTTCTATTCCAGAAAGAGCAAGCCTTATTTGAGTTTCCACCACCTTGAAGGTTAAACCTGCCTCTCTCTCTTCAAGCCTTTCACCCACACAAAGCACAGGTCTTATGTTCCCCTGAAGGCAAGCGGTCAATTTTTTGTTTATTAGCTCGTCAGACTCGCCAAAAATCCATCTTCTTTCTGAATGACCTATTATCACGTAGGAAACGCCAAGGTCTTTTAGCATATTGAGAGAAATCTCCCCCGTGTATGCACCCTTTTGTTCATAATGGCAGTTTTGAGCACCGAGCTTGACCTTGCTTTCCCTTAGGAGCTCATGGGCTACGCACAGAGATGTAAAAGGTGGGCACAGGAGTATTTCTCTGTCTGAGAGGTCCTCAACAAGAGGGAGAAACCTTGAGATGTATTCTTTTGTTTCAGAGGGTGTGAGGTTCATCTTCCAGTTTCCTGCTATGAGCTTCATCAGATAAATTATAGCAGAAAAAAGTAGGCGTAAGCCAAGCCTACTACTATCCTATATACGCCAAAGGGAACAAAGGAGTGCCTTGAGAGGAAAGCAAGCAGTGCCTTTACGCTTATTAGGGCAAAGACAAAGGCGGTTATAAAGCCTACAGAAAGCACCTGCCAATCTTGACTTTGAAACTCTCCATGAGACTTAAAGAGGTCATAGCCTGTGGCAATAAGCATGGTGGGAACCGCAAGGAGGAAGGAAAACTCCGCAGACGCCTTCCTATTTAGACCCATTAGCATACCACCTATTATGGTGGACGCAGACCTTGAAACTCCAGGCACCATGGCAAGGCTCTGAAAGAGACCTATGGCAAAGGCTCTTTTGTAGCTGAGCTCTCTTGCATCTCCAAGATAACAAAAACGCTCGCACACCCTGTCCGCAAAAAGGAGAAAAACACCACCAAGCACTAAAGCTATAACCACTACCACATCGTTGCCTATAAGGTATCCCTTAATGAACTTGTAGAGGCTAAAGCCAAGAATTCCTGTAGGCAGAAAGGCAATCGCTATCCTCTTCCAAAGCTCAAGGTCTGTAAGAAACCTCCTCCAATAGAGAAAAACCACCGCCAGTATTGAGCCAAGCTGTATGGAAATCTCAAAGCTCTTGGTAAAAGTGTTGTGAGGTATGCCAAGAAGATGGGCGGTGAGGATAAGATGTCCTGTGGAGGAGACGGGCAGGAACTCCGTAAGTCCCTCCACCACCCCCAATATAAAGGCTTGACTTATCTCCATTATAGCACCTCCGCATATATTCCCTTTAGATATAGGGTATTAGGCATCTGCAAGACCCATGGATGGTCAAGGTCTTGAAAGCTCTCCGCCACAATACGAACCTGCCTTCTTGTATCTTTGCCTGCGGATGCGAGCACTTCTAAAAGATGCTCCCTTGTTATATGAAAGGAACAGGAGTATATGGCTAAGTATCCACCGGGTTTTGTAAGGTGCAAGCCTCTCACTAAAAGCTCCTTATAACCTCGCAGGGCGTTTGGAACGGACGCTCTATTCTTTGCAAAGGAAGGTGGGTCTATTACCACAAGGTCAAATTTTCTTCCTTCCTTATGAAACTGCCTAAGCAGGTCAAAGGCGTTTGCCTCTATCCACTCTATGCCTTCAATTTTGTTTAGCTCTGCGTTTTTCTTTGCAATTTCAAGGGCAAGCTCAGAGATATCCACCGCTATAACCTTCCCTGCACCCGCCTTTTTCATACTAAGGGCAAAGCCTCCCGTATGGCAGAAAACATCAAGACACTCATCCCCCGGACGAACAAAGCTCCTTATGAGCCTTCTTGCCCACCTTTGGTCAAGGAAAAAGCCGGTTTTTTGCCCCTGAGGGATGTTGACTATAAACTCAAGGTCATGCTCCCAGATTATGACCTCCTCTGGCACTTCTCCGTATATAACACCTCCCTTTTCTCTAAAGCCTTCCGCAGAGGCTACATACTCGTCAGTTTTTTCGTAAATACCCTTAGGTTTCAAAAGGTCAATAAGTGCAGGAATTACCCAGTCTCTTAGCTTATTCATCCCGTAGGTGGTAAACTCCACCACCACATATTCGCCATATACGTCCACCACAAGACCGGGCAAGAGGTCTCCTTCCGAGTGGACAAGCCTGTAGGCGTTGCTGTTTATGTTTAACCTCTTTCTATACTCAAGGGCTTGCTGTAGCCTTTTTCTTATGAGCTCCTGATTGATTGGCTCTTCCTTGTCAAAGGACAGTATCCTTATGCTTATGTTGGCGGAAGGGTTTATATAGCCATAGCCAAGAAACTTACCTCCAAAGTCCCTTACTACCACAAGGTCTCCCTTTTGAGGTGGTTTAGAGTAGCCTATAATCTCTGGTCTATATACCCAAGGGAAAAAGCCTCTTATCTTTTCCTCTACACCCGGCTTTACCCTAACCTGTATCATTCGTATTGAACTAACATCCTCCTTGCCACTTCCTTAGCCTTTTCCTTTCCTACGAGCCTTTCTGCAAGCCTTAGACCAAACTCAAGGGCTGTGCCTGGTCCTTGACTGGTTATCACATTCTCATCCTCTACCACTGGGTTGTCCACAAACTGAGCGGGCTTAATCTCTTCCACAAGGGTGGGATACACGGTTGCCTTCTTGCCTTCAAGAACACCAAACTTTGCCAAAGCGGTAGGCGCTGCACAGATAGCACCGATGAGCTTTTTCTTTTCCTGCATAGCCTTTATGAGCCTTTCCACCCTTGGGTCTTGTTTTAGCTTTTCCACTCCACCTGCACCACCGGGCAATATGACAAGGTCAAGCTCTTCCGCATTAAGCTGGTCAATGGTGGCATCTGGAACTATCTTTACACCCCTTGCACTGGCAACAGGCTCGGGAGAAAGCCCAGCAATTATAACCTCCACACCCGCACGCCTTAGCACATCAATGGGTGCAACCGCCTCCACCTCTTCAAAACCTTCCGCAAGGATAATGGCTACCTTTGGCATAGCAAAACCTCCTTTATTTTATTATCTCCCTCTCCCTTACCCTCGGGTCCACAATAGCAAGAAGGATATCTGCAATAAGGTTTCCTATAAGTAGCATTATAGTGCCAATGTATAGACCTCCCATAACAAGGAAAAGGTCTTGGGAGAGCACCGCATCCAACATAAGAGTCCCAAGCCCAGGCCAACCCACTATTATCTCAATAAGCGCCGCACCCGAAAGCAGACCCGCTATCTCGTAGCCAATAAGAGTGGTAAAAGGGTTCATGGCGTTCCTGAGTATATGTTTAATAATAACCCAATCGGACACACCCTTTGCCCTAAGCATTACCACCATAGGACTGTTCTTTATCTCTATAACACTGCTTCTCATGAGCCTTATGAGACCCGCAGAGGACACAAGGGTCAAAGTAAGCACAGGCACAAAAAGATGAGAAAGCACATCCACTATTTTACCCCAGAGGCTTAGCTTATGAAAGTCTGGGCTAAAGGGACCACCCACTGGCAAGTAGCCAGTTTTTGAAACCAAAACGAGGATAATAAAAGCGAGAAAAAAGGAAGGAAAAGACATAAAAACGTAGCTATAAGCCCTTATAAG
>JAXSOX010000023.1:0-16225 GCA_037926525.1 Aquificaceae bacterium
TTATAGCTTTTTCCCTTTCTTCAGAAGGTTTTGAAAAGAAGTTCACAAGGTCTCCAAGAAGGTTTTCTTCCTCTACAAAGAGGAAGTTAGGCTTTATGTTAAGCATGGAAAGCAAACTCTTTACATACCTAAGATACTCGTAATCCTCTTCCCATATATGGACTGCAACTCTTCCAAACATTATTCCTTGTTTCTTATTTTTTCAGTCAACATGTTTAGAAATTGCTCCAGCGTCATAGAGCCGAGATTGCCTTCCTTCTTACTTCGCACAGAAAGACTTCTGCTCTCTACCTCCTTATCTCCTACCACCACCACGTAGGGAATTTTCTGAAGCTCCGCATCTCTTATGCGTGCGTTTAGCCTTTCATCTCTTAGGTCAAGCTCTACCCTTATGCCCTTATTCTTCAAATATGCTTCCACTTCTCTTGCATAGTCTCCATGCTTTTCTGGAGATATGGGTATGACCTTTACCTGCACGGGAGAAAGCCAAAGTGGCAAAAGTCCTGCGTAATGCTCAAGTAAAACGCCCACAAACCTCTCTATTGAACCAAATATGGCTCTGTGGACCATATAGGGTCTGTGTCTTTTGTTATCTGGACCTACATACTCCATGTCAAAACGCTCTGGAAGGTTGAAGTCAAACTGGATGGTGGAGCATTGCCAAAGCCTGCCTATGGCATCCTTTATTTTCACGTCTATCTTTGGTCCATAAAAAGCACCACCACCTTCGTCTATCTCGTAGGGTAGTCCTATCTTCTCCACAGCCTTTTTGAGAGCTCCCTCCGCAAGCTCCCATTGCTCCTGAGAGCCTATGGCATCGGAAGGCTTTGTGGATATATAGACTTTAAAGTCTTCAAAACCAAAAGACCTTAGCATCTCAACCGCAAACTCAAGGGTTTCCTGTATTACATCCTCCACCTGCTCTGGAGTGCATATTATGTGAGCATCATCTTGCGTAAAACCTCTAACTCTCATAAGCCCATGGAGGACGCCTGACATTTCGTATCTGTAGACCGTGCCGAGCTCTGCCAGTTTAAGAGGCAGTTCCTTGTAGCTACGCACTTTGCTTTTGTAGACCGCTATATGAAAAGGACAGTTCATAGGTTTTACAAAATACTCTTCGTGCTCTATCTCCATAGGAGAAAACATGTTAGGTCTGTAGTAGTCCAAATGCCCGCTTGTCTGCCAGAGCTTTGCATTTCCCACATGTGGAGTGTATACAAGTTGATATCCCCTCTTTATATGCTCTTCCTTCCAGTAGTCCTCAAGGGTCTTTCTTAGGATTGCACCCTTGGGAAGCCATATAACAAGCCCTGCACCTATCTCTTCGTCTATAAGAAAGAGTTCAAGCTCTCTGCCGAGTTTTCTGTGGTCTCTCCTTTTTGCCTCTTCGTAAAACCTTAGCCTTTCTTCAAGCTCCTTTCTGTCCCAGAAGGCTATACCGTATATCCTTTGAAGCATAGGCTTTGAAGAGTCTCCCATCCAGTAAGCACCTGCCACATGGGTCAGCTTAAACTCTCCCACCATACCTGTAGAAGGCACATGGGGACCTCTACAGAGGTCTGTAAAACCATCCTGACCGTACACGGATATGGTCTCATGTGGGTCTATTCTGTTTATTAAGTCCAATTTATACTTCTCCCCCAACTCTGAAAAAAGCTTTATTGCCTCCTCCCTGCTTAACTCCTTTCTAAAAATAGGATAGTTTCTCTTAACTATTTCCCTCATCTTCTCCTCTATCTTTGGAAGGTCTTCTGAGCTTATGGTATGCCCTTCCACTTCCACATCATAATAAAAACCTTCCTCCGTGGTAGGACCCACACCAAGATGAACCTTCTCATAGCCATAGAGCTCTTTTAGAGCCTGTGCCATTATATGAGAAAGGGTATGCCTCATTATCTCAAGACTCTCTGGGTCTTGTTTATGGATAGGAACTATTTCCATATCCTCTCTTATGGGAGTAAGAAGGTCTATTAACTTTGAGCCAAACTTTCCACCTATGGCATCCTCTATGCCAAGGGCTTTGAAAACTTCACCAAGAGGCGTGCCTTTGTCTACAAGAAGTTCCTTGTCCCTTACTCTTACTTTAACCTTTTCCATAAGGTTAATTATATATGCTACTTCAACTCCCGTGCAGTCCCTAAAATATCCTTGAAACTAACCTCTATGAGAAAGCTAACGAAACACTTTCCAATTTCCTAAGGCATGTATTCTTTGGATATTGTTCTCAAAACACTTATAACCGTATTGTATTCTTTCTTATTCTTTGGCACGAGCTTGTTGCCATCAAAACTAAACTCTATTGTGTGTTGGCTTCTGCTTTTAGACTTATATATGTCCACATCTACAGTAACTCCTCTATTGCCAAAGCTCTTTTCGTCAAGTCTATCGCTCGCCGATATCTTTACCCATGAAGTGCGATAAGCCCCTCCAAGTAATTCTTGAGATTTTACATCATTCTGCTCTATGCGAGAAAGGTCATATAACGATAAATCGTAGATGCAACCTCCCATATGGCATGTCTCCCTTTTAGCAAGGACAAAATCTACACCCTTTCTACTTTTCAGTTTACCAAGAAATTCCACCCTATCTCCAACTATATCGGTAAATATTACTTTATCCTCGCTCATCAACAAGACATAACCATATCCACCCGCATGAGGCACTTGAGAATCTCTAAATCTTACCAACACCTCATTTGCTCTGGGACGAGTAAAACTGCCAACTATCATACTTTCAACCTCAATACCGTGATAAAGATCTTGGTCCAATAACCTTATGTCAGCCTCCTCATTTAAGTTGCAATCTCCATCTGGAATACAATTGAAATTGTCCTCATACTTTTGAATGCACCTTATAGTTCCACCTTGTCCTATTACCACTGTATTCTCCGCACAGACGTATTTTTCAAGAAGTTTCACAAACTTATATATTGGCATAATATTCTCGTAAGAAAAGGCTATGCCACTCAAGACGAAAATCGTAGCCAGCAACATCTCTCTCATCCCAATCCTCCTTTTCTCTTGCTACAAATATTGTAAATCAAATAAGCATTTAGGTCAAAAAGGAAGCTATCAGCAAGTGTGTCATTCGCGTGGAGCTTTATGTTTTACGCCTCCAAATCTAAGATTAAGTGTGGTAATTTCCTATACACCGCCTATAATTAAAAAGTAAAAAGGAGGAAAAAATGGACTTTGATTTTTCACAGCTTAGTATTCCCTTGCGTAAGGCACTCAAGGACTTGGGTTTTGAAAGACCCACTCCAATTCAGAAGGAAGCCATACCCTTAGCTCTTAAGGGCTACGACATAATGGGTCAGGCTGCAACAGGAACAGGAAAAACCGCCGCCTTTGGTATACCTATCATTGAAGGAAGCGAAAAGGAAGAAGGGACAACCGCCCTTATAATGACACCTACAAGAGAGCTCGCTATTCAGGTAAAAGAGCAGTTATACCAGCTCTCAAAGTATAAAGGGCTAAAGGTCTTTAGCTTCTACGGTGGGACACCAGTCCAGAAGGACCTTGAACTCTTGTGGAAAATAACACCAAACATCATAGTAGGCACACCTGGGAGGATAAAGGACCTTACCATGAGGGGTCTTTTCAACTTTGAAGGACTAAAATACTTCGTTTTAGATGAGGCGGATAGAATGCTTGATATGGGCTTTATAGAAGACATTGAGTGGATAATAACCCAGCTTCCAAAGGAAAGACAGACCCTTCTCTTTTCTGCCACTATACCAAGAGAGGTAGAAGAGCTTGCCAAGAAACACCTAAAAAAGGACTACAAGTTTGTTAAGGTTATAACTGAGGAGCTAAAGCCAAAGATAGAGGAAAGGCTTATAAAAGTGAGCTCCTCTGGACAAAAGATGTCCGAGCTTGAGAAAATACTGAGGGAACATGTCCTTGAAAAGGTTATAGTCTTTGTAAAGACCAAAAAGGATGCAAAGGAAATAACACAGGAGCTGAAAAGAAAGGGCTTTAATGTGGTTTCCCTTCATGGAGATATGACACAAAGGCAGAGAGAAAACGCTCTAAGGCTTTTCAGGGATGGCAAGGTTAAGATAGTAGTGGCTACAGATGTAGCTTCAAGAGGGCTTGACATAAAGGGTGTAAGCCTTGTGATAAATTACCATATCCCAGAAGACCCAGAGGTATACATACACCGCATAGGAAGGACTGGAAGGATAGGCACTTATGGAAAAGCCTACAGCCTCATCACACCAGAAGACAGCAAAGCCCTTTGGAGGATAAAGAAGTTGAAAGAGAGCTACGTTCAAGCATAGGATGGAATTAAGGGATAGAGCTTTAAAGATAAAACTGCTTTTACTTGACGTGGACGGTGTGCTCACAGACGGAAGGCTCTACTACACCTCAAGGGGTGAGGAGATAAAGGTCTTCAATGTTAGGGACGGGCTTGGTATAAAGCTGGCTCAAAGGGCTGGCATAAGGATAGGTGTAATATCTGGAAGAAACAGCGAGGCACTTATAAGGAGGCTAAGGGAACTGGAGGTGGATGAGGTGCATTTGGGTTATAACCAGAAGCTTCCCGTTCTTGAAGATATTATGAGAAGATTTTCCCTTAGCTTGGAGGAGATAGCTTTCATCGGCGATGACTATGTGGACCTTCCAATTCTTAGAAGGGTGGGCTTTCCTATGGCGGTTTTGGACGCACCAGAGGAGATAAAAAAACATGCTCTGTATATAACGAAGGCAAAGGGTGGGCATGGAGCGGTAAGGGATGCCATAGAGTTTATCTTAAAGCTAAGAGGACAATGGGAAGAGGTAATAAGCCAATACTATGCTTAGGAGTTTAGTCTTTAGTTTGCTGATAATCCTTCTTGCTTCCACTCTTAAGATGTATGTAAATAGCTTTGCAATGAGCGATGGACAAGAAGAGATGGTAAACCTCCTTGAGGGTGTAACCATAAAAGCCTATAGTAGGACTGGTATTGAGTGGACTATAAGGGGTAAGAGCCTTGAGGTGGTTGGCAAGGATGTTAAGCTCTACGAGGCAGAGCTCTTTTCAAAGGAGGCTAACATAAAGGCTGTTCAGGCTTATATAGACAGGTCTACAGGAGAAGGAATGCTCACAGAAGGGGTGGAGGTTAAGTCTGAAGACATTACCGCAAAGACACAAAGCGCATACATAAACCTAAAGGAGGGTAAAATATGGGGAGAGGGAGATATACAGATATTGCAAGGAGATAACCTTATAAGGGGTAAGGGCTTTGAGATAACCCTAAAACCTCTAAAAGTTATAATTAATAGAGCGAGGACGGACATAAAATGAGAAAGGTTGTAATTCTTTTGCTCTTAATACCTACGCTTATGTTTGCACAGCCTATAGTAGGCGAAGCGGACAGTTTAACCTACGAAAGGGATAGGGTAATATACTCGGGAAACGTAAGGATTACAAGGGGTAATGCACTTCTCACTGCAAACAGAGTGGTTATACACTTAGACGAAAATAAAAGGGCAAGAATGGTGGAAGCAGAAGGAAATGCAAGGTATACGGAGGGAAACAGAAGAGCTTCTGCTAACAAAATGGTCTACGACCTGAAGGATGAGGTTATAACCCTTATAGGAAAAGCAAGAGTGGAGGAAGGACAGAATTTCGTTGAAGCGGACGAGATAGTTTACTACAGAAAAGAAGATAGGGCGGTTGCGGTCAGTAAAAATTCACGGGTAAGAACCTTCTATGTGGAGGAAAAGGATGAAAAAAACAGACCTAATAGAAAGCCTTAGGAAGGAATTTAACTTAGACAAGAGGGAGGCTAAGCTTTTCGTGGACAGTTTTTTTGAGGAAATAGTTAGCCTTGTTCTTGAAAATGGTAGGCTTGAGCTGAGAGGCTTTGGTGTTTTTAAGATAAGGAGGCTGAGTGGAAGGTTTATAAAGAACCCTAAGACTGGCATAGAGATGTATGTGGAGGAAAGGTATAGTATAGGCTTTAAGCCTTCAAGTGTTTTCAATAAAGGGCATGAAAAAGTTTGATGTCTTAATAGTTGGAGGAGGTCCTGCAGGTTCTTCCTGTGCCTATAGGCTTGCAAAGGCTGGTAAAAGGGTTTTGGTGGTTGATATAAAAAGAAGTATAGGAAAGCCTGTGCAATGCGCGGAGTTTGTCCCTATTCAGCTATACCACCAGTTTAAGGAGTTCTTTCCACAGGAGGCTATAGCTCAGAGGGTAAAGAATATGGTTCATTTTACACCTTGGGGAGAGGTGGTAAGTATGTGGTCGGAGGGCTTTGTATTAAACAGAGAGGTCTTTGACGCTCAGATAGCCAAGCTGGCACAGGAGCAGGGTGCGGTCTATATGCTTAGAACACAATTTTTGGGCTTTGAAGATGGTTTTGCATGGCTTGAAGAGATTGATACAAGAGAAAAGTTTCCAGTAAAGGCGGACTTTGTAGTGGGTGCGGACGGACCAAGGTCAAAGGTGGCAAGGCTCACTGGTGAAAAAACCCAGACATTTCTCACCACTGCACAAATAACAATGAAACTGACAAAGGAGCTTGAAGACCTTCTTATATACTTTAGAGACTACATCCCTGGAGGATACGGCTGGGTCTTTCCAAAGGGAAGGCTCGCCAACGTGGGAGTGGGTGTTGACCCAGATTATGGAGTTAATGTGATGGAAAGTCTCAAAAGGTTCGTAGAAGAGGTTGTTGCAGAGGGTGTAGTAGAGAAGCAAGTAATAAAAAGAACGGGTGGATGGATACCTGCGGATGGGCTACTGCCTTTGGTAAGAAAGAGGGTTCTGCTTGTGGGGGATGCGGGTGGCTTTTGTCATCCCATAACTGGCGGTGGAATAGCCAATGCGGTCATATCGGGGGATATGGCAGGTAAAGCATTATGTGAGGATTCTCCAGAAGAGTTTGAAGAGGAAGCTCAAGAGGTCTTTGGGAGCACCCTCTGGAGGGCATCAGAAAAGAGGAAAAAACACATGAAAAGATGGGATAACCTAAAGGAAATAATTCCAAAAACATGGATAGCCTTTGAAGAATATTGGCGTATAATTTAAGTTAGGAGGTGGTTAAATGGACTTTTTAGGAAGAGACCAATCACCACTTACCTTTGAAGAATGGGAGCAATTAGAAAATGCGGTTATTGATGTGGCTAAAAAGACCCTTGTATGCAGAAGGTTTATGCCAATTATAGGACCCATAGGCGTTGGGCATCAGGTAATAGCCTACGATGTTTACCTTGGAATAGAACCGGGAGTATGTGAAGTAAAACCGGGAGAAGAGAGCGAAGCCTGCGAGCCTGTGAGAACAGGAAGAAGAAAATACATAACCCTTCCCACCATATTCAAGCCTTTCTCCATAACTTGGAGAGACCTTGAATACTTCAGACAGTTTAACTTGCCAATTGATACCTCTCAGGCATCTGCTGCAGCCTTTGCCACCGCAGTGGCGGAAGATACCCTCATAATTCACGGCAATCCAAAAATGGAAATAGAGGGCTTTCTTACAGTGGAAGGAAGGCAGAGCATGTCCATGAGCGATTGGGATGTGCTTGGCAACGCCTTTAACGATGTAGCTCTGGGTATATCAAAGCTCTCAGAAAAGGGCTTTTATGGACCATACTATCTCCTCCTAAACCCAAAGGACTACTTTAAGCTCAACAGGCTCTATCACAACACAGGACTTCTTGAGATTGAGCAGATTAAGAAGTTAGTTTCCGATGTCTACCATACACCTATAGTCCCAGAAGGAAAGGCTATTCTCCTGTCTGTAGGACCGCAGAATATGGACCTTGTCCTTGGGCTTGACTTTAGCCTTGCCTACGTGGAATCTACCAACATGGTGCACCACTTTAGGGTTATGGAAGTTATAGCACCGCGTATAAAGAGACCCGGTGCCATAATGGTAATAGGCGAAAAGTGAAAGAGCGTTGGAAGGTAATAGAGAAGCTCCTATCTGACGAATATGATATAGAGGTTCAGGCAAGCTACGAGGGCTGGGGAGCTGGCTATGACCCTAAGTTTCTACCTCTCACCGAAATGTGGGCAAAGGGGGAAATAGAGGATGTGCCAGAACCAGTAAAGCGACCTTCTGGCATTGCCTTCTATCTTCAGGAAGTCTCTAACAAACCAGAAGAGGAAGCCATAAATATCATAAGGCATGAGATAGAGTATCTTTTTAGCACCGACCTCTACCTTTGGAGGCTTGGTCAAAGGGAATTCTATAAATTTGGCTTTACGCCTACGTCCTTTTTAGTGCTTTATGCGGTTTTGGAGTCTATAAAAACAGACGAAAGGCTTATAAAAAGCCATCCAGATAGCTTGCAAACTGTAAAAAAGCATTACAAAAACATATTGAATAACTTAGAAACCTACTATCCACATCACCTTTTTGCTCTTTCTCTTCTGGAAAACTGGCTTGGTGAAGGGAACTATCAAAAAGATACACAGAAATTCCTCCAAGAGTATCTAAATGCAAAAAGCAGGGATGCCTATGACATAATTATGGAGGACCTCTTTGGAAGATACATGAGCCATATAGAAAAGGCACAAGACATAAACTATGTTGACCTGCTTTTGGAAGAGGCAAGAGGAAAGACCAGAGTGGATGCTCACAGAGGCAGGATAATGACAGACCTTCTAAAGAAACTACCAGAACATCTTCAAGAGATAATAGTGCAAAACAAGGACAAAAGGGCAGTGGATATATCAGAAGCGGACAGAAAAGAAATACTCAAAAGTCTAAAGGCAGTCCCAGAGTGGATGCGAGACTACCTAAAGCAGATGTCTTACATAAACTTGATAGAGAGGGATGTGGAGTTTATAAGACACTTTTTGCCAAAAACCCTTGAGGTTGATATAGAACACAGAGGCTTTTTGAGCTTTATTATAAAGGGATGGGAAGAGCAGTCTTCTTCCTCTTCTCAGTCTGGCTTTGGAAGAAGCAAAAGGGAAAAAACAGAAGAGGACAGACTGTATGAGAAGGCTTACGGTCTTGGAAAGGAAGACTTTATGGTCTACAAAAGAATGCTCTCTGATATCTTGCCACACATAGACGCTTTAAAGAGAAAACTGGTCAAACTCATGCCACAAGAAGAGGAAGGTTGGACCGGAAAACACTTCTATGGTAGAAGGATTGATACTAAAAGCCTAAGCGTGGAAGCACCTCTTGGAAGAGGAAGAATATACATGAGAAGGCATATACCAGTAAGAAAAGAGTTAGCCTTTAAGCTCCTCATAGATATTTCCACTTCTATGAAAAGAGAGGACAAAATACAAAACGCCATAAAGGCTCTTTTGCTCTTTTCGGAGGTTATAGAAAGCCTTAAAATGTCCTTTTCCATAGATGTGTTTTCAGACAGGGTTTTTAGACTAAAGGCGTTTTCAGAGGACTACAAAAGTGTAAAGTGGAAAATAATAGAGCTTTTTAACCTGCTGGGCGGTGGGACAAACCTTGAAAAAGCCCTTATATATTCTTATGAAGACCTTCAGACCTTCTGCTTGAAAAATCACATTAGGGGATGTATTGTAGTTTTCTCTGATGGAGAACCCACAAGAGGTCTAAAAGGTCAAGAGCTAAAAAGCCTTATAGCACAGATAAAGGCAAGAATACCAATCATAGGCATAGGCGTTGGCACAGAAAGAAATTACACAGACTATTACTTTGAGAAAAGTGCTATAAGGATAAGGAGCATAAGCGAGCTTCCTACCGCCTTTACAAGGATAATAGAAAATCAGGCAAGGAGGCTTCTATCCTTTCAATAGCCACCTTTAGACCCTCTTCCGGCTTTTCTATCACAAAAAGATAATCAGTAGCCCTTTCATGCTTTAATGCCTCTTGCAAAAACTCACGAGCCTGCGTATCTTGACCAAGAGCAAAGTTAAGCAATGCCAAAAGCAGATATTTCTCTTGACAGTCCTTTGCAAGCATGAGCCACTTGGTTGCCTCAAGATATTTAAACTCTACCACATACCTTATGCCTATATAGAGAGGCTCGCGAAAGGCTATAAAGTCTTCTTTGCTAAGTTTTTTACCTTCCTTGCTGTATACCACTACTCTAAACCTGACTCTCATCACACGAACCCATCATACAAAATGTGAGGGTAATGTTTAGATTAACCACTATGAAAGTTTACAACAAGGAAGATTTATCATACAAGAATATAGTGGTGCTTGAAGATGGCAAGCCTCCCGAAAAGATTGAAGTTACAGAGGATATTATAAAAATCTACTCCTCAAGAAAGGTCTTTGAAATACCCGCCAAATCCTTGAGAGGAAAAGCTATTCTTGATAGGCTAAACTATCAAGGCGAGCTTACACAAGAGATATATATTTAGTAGACTAATACCTTAGCAAGGAGGCTTGCATGGACAGAGTGGAGAGCTTTCTTTTTGAAGTTTCAGAAAAGGCTATAGCCTATGAGCCTATAGATAAGGAAACCGCACTAAAACTTTTGCAAATACCCGACCAATACATTGCCCTTATGGTCTATCTGGCACAGAAGGTAAAAAATCACTTTCATCCACCGGACAAAGTAGAGTTCTGCTCCATAATAAACGCAAAAAGTGGTGCCTGTTCAGAAGATTGCAAGTTCTGTGCCCAGTCCAAGTTTTACAAAACGCCCATAAACATATACAACCTTGTGCCTAAGGAGGAAATCTTAGAGGGTGCATATAGAGGTGTGGAGTTTGGTGCAAATAGATACTGTATTGTCCTTAGTGGCAAATCCGCAACTAAGGAAGAGGTGGAAAGAATATGTGAAGGTGTAGAAGAGATTAGGAAGGAAGGGCTTCCCATAAATGTTTGCGTCTCTGCTGGAACTCTTGATGAGGAATCCCTCAAGAAGTTAAAATCCGCAGGAGTTAGAAGAGTAAACCATAACCTTGAGGCATCGGAGAACTTTTTCCCTAAGATAGTAAGCACACATACATGGAGAGAAAGGTATGAGACCATAAAAAGGATTAAGTCCGTGGGGCTTTCCGCTTGCTGTGGTGGAATTTTTGGCATGGGAGAGTCCGACGAAGATAGAGTTGACCTTGCACTCACATACAGAGAGTTGGGGGTGGACTCTATACCGCTTAACTTTCTTATGCCTATAGAAGGAACGCCTATGGAAAATGCTCCGGGCGTGAGCCCCCTTGAAGCTCTAAAAATAATAGCCATGTTTAGGTTCACAAACCCAAAGGCGGAGCTAAGACTTTGTGGAGGAAGAGAGCAAAACTTGAGAGACTTTCACGGCATGGCTGTTCTTATGACTAACGCCATGATGGTGGGTGGCTATCTCACAAGAGCAGGAAGGGACATAAAAAAGGACTATCAACTTCTCAAGGACTTAGGATATGAAAGGCTCCTTCAGGTAGAAGTGGCTAATGGAAACACCTCATAACGTTTCTTTTCACCTTTTGTTTTTAGAAACCCGCTGAGATAAGCGGTAGGCTTTTCCCGTCTATTTGACAAGTCAAGTGGGTTTTTACTGACGGGCTTGGATGTGAAATTCCTATTCTTCTTCTTATATATTTTCTTTTATTTTCTTTTTTCCTCTCTCTAAATAATAATAATAGACCCCTGCGAATTTCACACCCCCTTAGGGAAAACCTTGAGAATCAAGCACTTGCGGAAACAGAATTTCACATCCCCTTTCAAATGCTTGATATTCCTTGATTTCACGGTTATAGCAAACCCTTGAGAATCAAGCACTTCAGACGAATTTCACAATTTCACAGGTCCGCATTCTAAGTATGGACTTTTCCGTAATTTTTCCGTTTTTGTGTATGTTAGAAAATGTTGGAAAAAGCCATATTTAGAAACATCCCCTAAAGAATTTCACAGGGTGTGAAATTTTCCTGTGAAAAACTGAAAAACCTGTGAAATTCGCCTCTAAAAACATACGGAAAAAGCCATACTTAGAAATATGATTTGTGTCAGATGTGAAATTCCGCCTTAGGGTGTGAAATTCCCTGTGAAATTCGGGCTAAAAAAGTTATGGAGAAAGCCATACTTAGAAATAGGGTGTGAAATTCTTTTATGATTTATATCATAAAGTAGGTGCTTTTTCGTTTATCCTATACTGTAGGGCTTCCGCTATGTGATGGCTGGCTATTTTTTCTTCTCCTTCAAGGTCTGCTATGGTTCTCGCCACCTTCAGTGCCTTCATATAGCCTCTGCCAGTTAGGTTTAGTCTATCTATGGCACTTTGAAGTAGAGATTTAGCTTCTTGGGTCATCTCGCAGTATTTCTTAACTTGGTCGTTTGTCATGCGTGAATTGTATTTAGTAGGGCTATTCTTAAAACGCTCCCTTTGAATTTCAACAGCTCTCATAACCCTTTGTCTAATCTGTGCTGAGCTTTCGCCTGAGGACATCTTTAGCAGGTCTTCTTTTTCCACTGGATATACCCAAACCTTTAGGTCTATCCTATCCATTATGGGACCAGATATCCTTGACTGGTAGGCTTTTAACTGCATGGGAGTGCATACGCAGGCTTTGTATGGATTTCCGTAGTTGCCACAGGCACAGGGGTTCATGGCTACCACCAACAGAAACTCCGCAGGAAAGGTTATCCTGCCTCCAACCCTTGACACGGTGACCTTTCCATCTTCCAAGGGCTGTCTTAGAGACTCTATAGCCTTTCTGCTGAATTCTGGAAACTCATCAAGGAAAAGCACTCCCCTGTGTGCTAAGGATATTTCACCGGGCTGTGGCACTGTGCCACCACCTACAAGAGCAGAATCTGAGGCGTTTGTTAGAGGGTTTCTGAAGGGTCTTTTTGTTATAAGGGGTTTGTCCTCGCTCAAGAGACCTGCAACGCTGTATATACGCGTTATCTCCACTGCTTCCTCAAAGGTCAAGGGTGGCATAATGGTAATGAGCCTTTTGGCAAGCATGCTTTTGCCAGCACCAGGCGGACCCACTAAGAGAATAGGATGGAATCCTGCTGCGGATATTTCCATAGCCCTTTTTGCCTGATGCTGACCATAAACCTCGCTAAAGTCCACATCAAAGGAAAGGTTTTGTTCAAAGACCTCCTCTAAGTTCACCTCCACTGGCTTTTTTGAAAGGCTCCCACTGAAAAAATCCAACACATCCCTTAGGCTCTCAAAACCATAAACTTCTACATCTTTGACAAGACCGGCCTCCTTTGCATTGCCTTCTGGAACAATAAACCTTTTGTAGCCAAGACCTCTTAGAGAGAGGACTATTGGCAGGACACCCTTAACTGGGTTTATCTTACCATCAAGAGACAGCTCACCAAGAACCACATGGTTTTCGGGAAAATCTATACCTGTTGAGAGCTTGAGGATACCCAAGGCTATAGGTAGGTCATAGTGTGTTCCCTGTTTTTTGAGGTGTGAGGGTGAGAGGTTTACGGTTATCCTTTTTACAGGTAGTTGAAAGCCAATGTTTTTGAGGGCAGACCTTACCCGCTCCCTTGCTTCGTTTATGGCTTTGTCTCCAAGACCTACGATAGAAAACTGTGGCAATCCGTTGGCAATATCTACCTCTACATCTACTTCAAAACCTTCTATCCCCAGAACCCCACCGCTTTTTACACGACAGAACATTTCCCCTCCATCATGTCATCAATTTATAATTTTAACATGTCCCTAAGGAGAATAATAAAGCTAAAGGAAGGTATAAAGGAATCAAGGGCAAGGGAATTAAAAGAGGTAAATATGCAAATTGAGGCACTAAAAGAAGAAGTAAGGCTTTTAGACCTTCAAGCGGAAAGCATAAATGAGGAGCTAAAGGTTTCCTTTTCTCAGAGTCTTCTTATTCGGTACAAAGCCCTTATGGCAAGAAAGAAAGAGCTAACGGAAAGAATTCGTCAATTGGAGCTTTTGAGGATAGAAAAAAGAGAGAGGTTAAAAGAAGCATACAGAGACCTGAAGGCTCTTGAGATATTAAGGATAAACAAAGAAAGGGAAAACACTATAAAGAACCTAAATATTGAATTTCAGAGGATGGGCTTTATGCATCTCATAAGGCGGAGATGGAGAGATGCTTAGGAGTGTAATTCTTCTGCTTCTGGTTTTTAGTATTGCACTCTCTCAATCTGCCCTTCAAAAGAAACTTAGAGAAGACAGAGAGAGGAAGGCAAAAGAGGAGATAAGCTCCATTTCAAAAGACCTTGAAGAAAAACTAAAAAAGATAGAAGAGGAGCGTAGGAAACTTGAAGAGCTTAAAAAAACACCAACACCAAAAGAGGAACAAAGACCTGAAGTCCAAAAACTTGTGGATATATTCAATAAAGCATCTCCTGACGAAGCAGGTGCTATTATGAACAACCTTGAACCAAGCCTCGCTGCGGAGATTTTACTTAATCTAAAAGAAAGACAGGCGGCCGCCATATTGGAAGCTATGGACCCTCAAAAGGCGGCAGAAGTTTCAAGGATTGTGCTGGAGAGAAGAGGAAAAAGATGAGCTTATAAGACTATAAGAAATTGTTAAAAGTGCCTTCGTAGGAAGGCTTATAATAACTCTCTGGAGGTGTAAGGATGGACAGGTTAGTTTTAGAGAGGCTTACAGAACAAAAGGAGAGCCCAGAATACCTTCAGATAAGCATGGCTGCGGCTATGACCCTTGGCATAGTGCCCGGTCAGTTTTATAGAAATACAAGATTGAGCTGTATAAATACTCTTCTTACGTACCCCTCTGGTTGTCATGCCACCTGTGCTTACTGCGGTCTTCAAAAGGCGAGAGAAATGGAATATTCAAAGAAGAACTTTATAAGGGTTGAGTGGCCTACGGTAAAGCTCGACGATATTATAGAAAGGGCAAAAAGGGTAGGACATGTGGAAAGGCTCTGCATAGCCCAGATAACCCATCCAAGAGCTATAAGGGATACCAAGTATGTGCTCAAGAGGGTGCTTTCTGAGCTTGGAGACCAGATTTTTGTCTCTTTGCTTATAAACGCAACAGGGACAACCTACGAGGACATGGAAGATTACAAAAAACTGGGTGCGGACACGGTTACCGTTGCTATAGACTGTGGAACTCCAGAGGTTTTTGAAAAGCTTCGTGGAAGACCCATGAACAGCCCTCACAGATGGGAAACCTTCTGGAAGGTCCTTGAATGGGCCTGTGATGTTATGGGAGATGGATACGCAGGATGTCATCTTGTGGTGGGTCTTGGTGAAACAGAGCAGGAGATGATAGAAACCATACAGAAAGTGAGAGACCTTGGAGCAAGGACACACCTCTTTTCCTTCTGGCCAGAGGAAGGGTCCATGATGGAAAAGGAAAAACCCTGCCCTGCACCTCAATACAGAAGAGTGCAGTTTGCCAGATATCTCATAGATAATCAAATAGCTCGCTATGAAGATATGAAGTTTAACGAAAAGGGTCAAGTGATAGACTTTGGCATAGACAAGGACACCTTTGAGGAGCTCTTCTGGAGCGGAAGACCCTTTATGACCTCAGGTTGTAGAGGCAAGACCACAGAGGTTGCTTGCAACAGACCCTTTGGAGACAGCTCTGTGAGCGACATAAAGAGCTATCCCTTCAAGCCAAACAGGTCAGACCTTCAGAGAATAAGAAAACAGCTCTTTGACTATGAAATGACCACTAACTATCCAGATGTGCTAAACCCAAGCGTTTTTAGGTATCAATGAATTGGAGTGAGCTTATTTTTGATATGGGCTATGCGGGTTTTGCAGGCTTTGTGGTGGGCTTTGCAATAAGGAGAGTGCTTAACTTCTTTCTCCTCCTGCTTGGTCTTTATATTTTGTCTCTCATGTGGCTTGCCAGCAAGGGTATTATCACAGTTCAATGGGAGCAGTTGTTTGCATTGTTTAAGGGTATGTTTGAAGGTTTTACTGCCTTTGTGCATGGACTTATAAGAAAACTGGCTTTCGCTGGCAGTTTTGCAGTGGGCTTTGCCATAGGGCTAAAAACTTGAGCGAGAGAGACCTTCTAAGGGAAGTAAAAAGCCTATGGGACAAAGGAGATTTTTACTCCGCTCACGAAGTGCTTGAGGATATATGGAGGCTTTTCCCAAAGGAAGATAAGTTTTCACGAAACTGCTACCAAGGGCTAATAAGGCTTGCCATTGCTTACAACCATTATATATGTGGAAGAAGAGAAAGCTGTATAAGGGTTCTAAAGATGGTTTACCACCAGCTTCAACCTTGTAGGGAGAACTTTAGAGGTATAGACATAGCCTATCTCCTTGAGCACGTGAGCAAGCACTTACAAATTTTAGAAGCTGGTGGAGATATAAAAGAGTATCCTATCTTTCCAATATTAGGAGATTTCTAAGTTTAT
>JAXSOX010000024.1:0-16194 GCA_037926525.1 Aquificaceae bacterium
ATAGTAATAAACAGGTGCGGGTTTTACTACAATCACCTCCGGACCTCTATCAACATAGACAACCCTCCTTTCTGGGCAGGAAGGATATCCAAGATTCACTCCAAAGGAAAGGTAAACCCTATCACCTGCACTACTTATGCCAGCCAAACCTAACAACAGGACGGATGTGGCAAGAAATCTTCTCATAGCACTTCCTCCTTTTTGAGGAAATATAATTAACTAAAGATGAAAAGAGGATGAAATTTGCTTGAGTGTCTTGTCCTACAGGCGGAAGGACTATATAACAGTGCCTTCTTTGCTTCTGATGGTCAGGTTTTGGTGGGAAGGGTTTTCAAAGAAGGTAAGGGCTATCAAGCTCTTTTAGTGGATAAGGAGAAGGGGATTGCTCTTATATTAGGTGGCAAGGGAGACGAAGGTTTGTATAGCGTGAAGGAGTGTGGTCATGTTTACGTGGCGGTAGGACATTCGGGAGATAGGGCTTTGTTCCTATTTTATGAGAAGGCTTCTGGAAGGGTGCGTTCTTTCGTAGGTCCAAAGGGCATACTTTGGCAAACGGATTGTAATTATGCGGTAGGCGGTGCAAAAGAGAAGTTATGGCATCTTCTCCTTGTGGACCTGAAAAACAAAAAGGGTAGGGCTTTATCCGTGGGTGAACACCTTTACGCCTATAGCCTTGCTAAGTTTGATGGGGGTTATGTGTTGGTGGGAAGGATAGGACAAGAAGGTAACTATGACAGCTTTATCCTCTGGATGGACCCTAAGATGAAACCGCTTAGGGCATTGAGAAGCACATGGAGAGAGAATGACTATCTTAGATATACCAACGGAAGCTGGGCGGTGGGAAGGTTTGAAATAGAAGGAGATTCAGAAGGCTTTGTAGTGGGTATTGAAGGGCTTGAAAGCCTCTTATACAGAAGGCAAGGCTTTGACTACTTTAGGTATGTAAACTCGGATGCGACACTTATAGCGGGTGAGGGCGAAGATAAAAGTGGAGTAAGGAAATCTCTTTTAGTCCATAGGGGGCATGGTTTCCTATTGGGCGAGGATTTTTCTGCGGTTAGGTTTTACGATGAGAGGGAAAACACTGCCTACGGCTATGTGTATGTGGGAGGCAAAGCCTACGCCTTTAGGGTAAGGAATCCACAGCTTAAGTCGGAGTTTAAATACCGGATAGAGGAAAAGCCTTTGAGGTGGGAAAGTTTTAAACTCAGGGTGGAGAAAGACTTTATGGAGTTTAGGTCAATAAACTTTCCAATCGCTAAAGCCTCATACCTTTGGGAAGACTGCAAAAGGCTCTATTAAAATATTCCTATGGCAATAGTTAAGCCTTACAAGGATAAGTATCCTGTAATACATCCCTCTGTGTTTCTTGCGGAGAACTCCACAGTTATAGGAGATGTGGAGATAGGAGAGGACTCTTCTGTTTGGTATGGGACGGTGATAAGGGGTGATGTGAACTACATACGCATAGGAAAAGGGACAAACATTCAAGATAACTCTGTGGTTCACGTCACACACGATACACACCCTACGCTGATAGGAGACTTTGTTACTGTAGGACACAGAGTGATACTGCATGGCTGTAAGATAGGAAACTATGTGCTTATAGGTATGGGTGCGGTGGTGATGGATGGTGTGGAGATTGAGGATTATGTGCTTGTGGGTGCCGGTGCACTGCTAACGCCTAACAAGAAATTCCCTTCTGGCGTTTTGGTGGCAGGCTTTCCAGCAAAGGTGGTGAGAGACCTAAAAGAAGAGGAGATAAGGCTTATAGAAGAGTCTGCCAAAAACTACATAAGCTACAAGAACTCCTACCTTAGCCAAAAGCCATAAGAAGGTTGCCCACTATCATAAGAAAAGCAGGAAGGACTATGCCCCTTGTCTCCTCTTTTAAAAACACCCTTCCATAAAAGATAGCGACCAATAGAGATAGCCTCTCCGCAGATGCCACATAGGGAGAGAGGGTAAGCAAAAGTGCAAGGTTATACAGAATATCTCCAACGGCAAAGAATAATCCAAGAAGAGGTATCTCCCAGTGCTTGTAGTTTTCCTTTTTGATAATTTGGGAAGGCTTTACAAAAACCAAAGTGCCAAAACTCATGCAGAGGGCATAAAACCAGCTAAAGAAAAAGCTGTTGCTTTCTATTATAGATGCCTTGCCTATAACCACATTAAAGCCAAAAAAAACTGTGGAAAGTAGCATATAGATAACTCCCCTGTTTTTCTTGAAAAATTCTTTTGGTGAAAAACCTACAAGAATTAAAGTAGCGAAGATTACCAAAGACATACCCAGCATACCCATAGGAGAAGGCTCTTCGGAAAGTATAAGCCAGCCAAAAAGGGCAGAAAAGACAGGCATAAAGGAGTAAAAGGACATGGCGACGGAAAGGGGTGCATACTTTAAACCCTTGATGAAAAGCACGCCACCGAGGACTTCAAGAGGAAGCCAAATTAGGGCATAGGTCAAGACCTTTATATTAAAGTCCCAGTAGAGGATGCCAAGAGGCGTGAGAAGGAAAAAGGCTATGGGAAATCTAACCCATAGGGTGAAGTTTTCATCCAAGCCTTTAATCAAAAGCCTTTTGCTAAAGTAATCGTTTGTCCCCCAGAAGAGGGAAGATAGCAAAGCCAGAGATACTCCAAGCATTTAGGGTAAAATATTCTACCATGCGTCATGAAAGAATTTTCACACCTGGTCCTGTAGAGCTTCCCGAAAGGGTAAGAGAAGTCCTTGGAAGACAGATAATCCATCACAGGACAGAGGAGTTTAAAAACGCTTTCCTTGAGGTAAGAGAGCTCTTTAAAAGACTTCTTGATGAGCCATCGGACAATTTTGTCTTCTTTGCCTCCTCTGGCACTGGAGCGATGGAGTCTGCCATACTCAGCTTTTTCAAAGAGGGCGATAAGGTTCTTGTGATAAACGGTGGAAAGTTTGGTGAAAGGTGGCTAAAGCTCGCTCAACATTGGGGTCTAAGACCTATAGAATACAAGGTAGAGTGGGGCAAATCCGCAGACCCAGAGAGGGTAAGAGAGCTTCTAAGGGAAAACCCAGAGTGCAAGGGTGTGCTCTTTCAGGTTTCAGAAACTTCCACTGGGGCATACCATCCAGCACCCGAGATAGGTAAGGTTTGCAAAGAGTTTAACGCCTTGTGTGTGGCGGACGCCATAACAGCACTGGGTGTCTATCATATAAAACCCTCCGAATGGAGCCTTGATGTGATAGTGGGTGGCTCTCAAAAGGGCTTTTTGCTCCCTCCTGGTCTTTCTGTGCTTTGGTTTTCCGAACGTGCAAAAGAAAGCCTTGTGGATAGAGCCTTCTACTTCAGCGTAAAGAGGGAGCTTTCTAAACAAAAGGAAGGTCAAACCGCATGGACGCCTGCCATAAGTTTAATCCTTGCCATGAGAGAGTCTCTACTTATGCTACTTGAAGAGGGCATGGAGAAGGTTGAAAAAAGACATAAAGCACTTTCAGAGGGAACTATAAGGGCATTGGAAACTTTGGGTCTAAGGAAATTTGCGGAAAAGCCATCCCTTTCTGTAAGTGCCATATATTCCGAAAGGTCAGAGGATATAAGAAAGGAGCTTTTAAAACTTGGTATTAGAGTGGCAGGGGGGCAAGACAGTCTAAAGGGTAAAATATTCCGCATATCCCACATGGGCGTAGACCCAAAGGACGGTCTTATGCTTATTGGTATGCTTGAAGTAGTCCTCAAAAGGCTCGGCTTTAGCGTGGAGCTTGGAGAAGGAGTGAAGACCTACAGTCAAACCCTTATGGAACACAAAATATGGTAAGGCTATACATAATAAGGCACGCAGAAAGCGAATGGAATCCCATTGGCAGATATCAGGGGCTTCTTGACCCAGAGCTTTCAGAAAGGGGCAAGGCACAAGCCAAAAGACTGGGAGAACACTTTCAAAGTATTGAGCTACATGCCATCTACTCCTCTCCTTTGAAAAGGACTCTACAGACCGCACAGGAAGTGGCAAAGGCAAAAGGGCTTGAGATAATAGAGGATAGAAGGATTATAGAGATAGACCACGGTGTATGGTCAGGGCTCTTGGTGGAAGAGGTCCAAAAAAGGTTTCCAGAGCAGTTTAGACAGTGGCTGGAAGAGCCTCACAAGGTGAGCTTTGAAGGTGGCGAGAGCCTTCAGCAGGTATATGAGAGGGTAAAGGATTTTCTTGAGGAGATAAGGGAAAGACACTGGGGGCAGACTATAGCCTTAGTATCTCATACAGTGCCTATAAGAGCCATCTACTGTGCACTCCTTAAGGTAGACCTTTCTAAGTTTTGGTCCTTTGGCTGTGATAATGCCAGCTACTCTCTGGTCCATATGGAAAAGGATAGAAATGTTATAATGAGGCTTAATATAACCTGCCACTTAGGAGACTTGTATGTGGAAGCCCATAAAGCTCTTTAGCCTTCTGCTTTTGGTGGTTTTTGCTTTAGCCCAGCAGATAAGCAAAGAGTTTGACATAAATGTGGAGCTAACAGGCAAGGTCTTTGAAGAAAAGCCCAAACTCATACCACCAGAAAAACTTCCTATGCCACAAACAAGGGAGCTTGACCTTTCTTCTGAGCTTCTTGAAGTGCCTAAGTTTATGGAGTTTGCTCCAGTCAAGCCTGTGGAAAAGGGTGGTGGCATAAGCTGTGGAGAGCCAAAGGATGCACTTTCCTATAGGCTCGGAGTGGACTACTACCTAAAAGGCAGATACTCCTTAGCGGAAGAGGAGCTTTCAAAGGTAGTTCTTATTCCTAACTCTCCCTTTAAGCCTATGGCGGAGTATGTCTTGGGGATTATAGCTTACTCAAAGGACCAAAAGCCTAAAGCCCTTGAGCTTTTCAGAAGCTCTTGTGAGTTTTCCCACATGTATCAAAAGCCTGCATGCGAAGCTTACTATGCCTTGCATTTTATCCTCAGAGGCTCTGTGCCAGAAAATAGGGATGGGCTTTGGCAAGCGGTAAAAAGCATTAAGGAAGGTAGAATGCAAGAACCAGACTGCAGTAATGCGGTCTTTTCTCAGTATTGTGGCTATGTAGCGGATTTTGTAAGGGGACAGGAAAATGTCCTATATAAAGATAGCACTACTCTAAGGTCTGCAATAGTTAGATATTTTTCTGGCAACCTACAGGGAGCAAAGGAAACCTTTTCCCTATACTCCGCACCGGGTAGTCCATATAGAGACATAGCTCTTTATTATCTTGCCCTTATAGAATACAAGGAAGGTAAGGGAAAAGAAGCTTTCAGGTATGCAGGGATATTAGACAGCCTTAACCAGAGACTTGCCAGCGAACTATACGCTCTATTGTCAGAGAAGGACGTATACCTTTCAAGACTCACTTATACCATCACGAAAAATCCCCACTTTTTAGAAAAGGCAGGCATAATAGCCTACAATGCGGGAGACTACTCTCTTGCCCTTCTTAATTTTCTTGAGGCGGGGAACGTAAGGTATGCGGTTTATTCAGCGGTTAAGATGGGAGACTACAGAAGGGTTATAAGCCTTTTGGAAAACAAGAAGGGCAAGGACAAAGAAGACTACATGTGGCTTCTTGAAGCCCTTTATTGGACCAACGGGGACTTAAACCCTGTAATTTCTGAAGTATCAAAGCTTTACCCCGACCTCGCAAGGGAGTTTTCAGGTTGGGAGAGGTTCAGGAGAGGAGATTGGCTTGGAGCTTTGGGCTTCTTTGAAGACCCATACTACAGGGCTATAGCTCTATACAACCTAAAAAGATACAAGGAGGTCATAAGCCTTCTTCAGGGAAAAACAGACCAAAGGTCAAACATCCTAAAGGCTCGCTCCGCACTTATGATGGGGGATGCAAGGCTGGCAAGGAGTTTTCTCACAGAGAGGTCGGACGAAGAGCTATATCTACTGGGAATGTCCTACTTCTTAGAAGGTGAATATCAAAAAGCGGTGTCCTTCTTTGGAAGAGTTTCGGATAAAAGTCCACTAAAGGCAAAAGCCTTGCTTAGGATGGGTGATGCCTATTACAATGCTGGAAATGTAGAAAAGGCAAAGGAGAGCTATTACGAGGTCTTAAAGAGGTATCCAGACAGTGAAGAGGCTAAGCAGGCAACTCTGTCTCTGTTTGAGTTTTCTGGTAAGGGAATAAGCGACGAAGAACTGGAAAAGCTCCTTGTCAATTACATGCAAAGGGAGAAAAACCCACAACCTGAGGTAATCTACCAGTATGCATCCCTCTTGGCAAGAAAGGGAGACAAAAGGGGAGCGGAAAGGGAGCTCTTAAAACTTCTTGACACACCCCTTAGGTTTAAAGCCATACTTAAGATGGCGGAGATGGAAGAAGACCCTGCCAAAAAACTGGTGCTATACTACAAGGTATACAAGGAAGCGGAACTTCAAGAGGATAGGGCTAAGGCAAGAGAGGAGCTTATAAAGCTATATACTTCAGCGAGGGACACAAAAAGTGTAGCGGACTTGCTTGCGGAGGGAGATGCCCAAGATAAGGTTAAGGCTGTAGGTTTATACATATCCCTAAGGGACATACCTTCCGCACTTTCCCTTTCTCGTGAGCTCATAAATGCAGGCTACAGAAGCAGAGACTTTGAAAAGTATCTTATAGACCTATACAGACAGTCAGGCGAAACAGACCTGCTAAGCTACGTGCTCAAAAGCCCAGACAAAACCTTACGAGGAGAAGCTCTATTTCTTCTGGGTCTTGATAGTCTCAAAAAGGGTGATAAGAAAAAGGCTCTTGAAAACTTCGTAGAGATATCCCTTAACTACAAGGAAGAACCATACTACAATCAAGCTGTGTTGGAAGGAGCTAAAATACTCATAGAGCTGGGTGCAAGGAGAGATGCAAGCTGTATGTTAGAGAGGTTTGACCTAAGCAGGGCAAAACCAGAAGAGGTAAACCTATACAATAGGCTCAGAAGAGGACTACCAAAATGTGAGGTGAGGTAGCATGGAAGGACTTTTTGAGCTACTTCAAAAGGGTGGGCTTGCCATGTATCCTCTAATCTTTCTTTCTGTAGTCTCTTGGGCTGTAATAGTGGAACGCATATTTCATCTTCGTTCTTCTTCCTACATAGGCAGGTCTGTAAGAGACCTAAAACCTCTCATTGCAAGTGGAGACATAGATGGAGCTCTAAAACTCCTTTCTACAGAAAATTCCTTTACCGCAAACCTACTCAGGGACATGCTACAAGGATACAAGGAGGGAAAGCTTAGAAAGGAAGACATGATAAAAAGCCTTGATTTTGAGCTTTCCCTTTTAGTGCCAAAGATTGAGAAGAACCTGCCACTGCTATCTACTATCGCAAGCGTTGCACCCCTTATTGGTCTTTTTGGCACCATAACTGGTCTTATAAAGGTTTTCTCTGCCTTTGCCACTGCAAACCCAGAGCAGGCAATGGTTCTCCTTTCAAAAGGTATAAGTGAAGCTCTTGTCGCCGCAGCTACAGGTCTTGCGGTTGCCATACCAGCCCTTGTTGCCTATTGGCTCTTTAGAATATGGGGAAACAGCATACTTAACAGGATAGAGTCTGAGGTTTTTGAAGTTTTAAAGGTACTAAGATGAGAAGGAGGAGGCTTAGCTACGACGAGAGGACTTATATAGATGTAGTTCCCTTAGTGGATACCCTTCTTGCGGTCTTTCTCTTTCTTGCGGTTATTGCATTCCAATCACCAGTGACCTTTCTTGCAGTAAAACTTCCCTTTGCAAAAGAGGGTGAAAAGATAAGCCTTGAGGTTTTTAGAGTTCAAGTTTTAAAAGATGGAAGGTATCAAGTAGGTGGTAAGGATGTTAGCCTTGAGGAGATAGAAACGCTCCTTCAAGAGAAAAAGCCAAAGACCTTAGTGATAGAAGCGGACGAGGATACTCCTCACAAGTATGTGGTTGCTCTTATGGATATAGGTAAACGCAACCAAGTGGAAAACGTGCTTATAGGTGTTAGAACACGGAGATGAGTTTTTTTCTTAAAAAGCTATTAGGCTTTATAATTCTACCTCCAGCCATTTTTATTCTTTTGTTCTTGCTTATTGCGGTCCTTTCCAAGAGAAAACTAATTAGCCTTCTTGCTTTTCTTGGAGCTTTTGGGCTTTATCTGCTATCTGTCGAGCCCGTTAAGGACATGCTATACAAACCCTTGGAAGAATCTTATCCTGTCCCAAGAGAAGTGCAAGCGGACGTTCTTGTAGTCCTTGGAGGAGGCTCATACAATACCGGTATTCTCAAAGAAGACTCCATGAAAAGACTTCTCACAGGCTTTATACTTCACAAAAGGTATGGACTACCTATAATCCTCTCGGGTGGTGCAAGCATAGGGAAACTTCCCGAGGCTGAAGTAATGAAACAGCTCCTTGAAGAGCTTGGCGTGGACAAGAGTAAGATATTTACCGAGGTTAGAAGCAGAGACACCTTTGAAAATGCCAAGTATGTGAAAGAGATATGCGAAAAGCACAACTTCCGAAGAGTAGTTCTTATAACCTCCGCCTATCATATGCCAAGAGCCGTGGAAACCTTTAAGAAGGCAGGCTTGGAAGTTATACCTTATCCTACCGATTTCAAGCAGGACAAGAGATACAACCTATACAGCTTTATTCCTAAAATGAATGTCCTCAACGACAGCTACAAGGCTCTCAGAGAACACTTAGGCGGTCTGGCTTACAGCATGCTTTATTAAACCTTCTTTTTCAAGCCCTTCTCTTATGGCACTAAGTAGTTTTTCAAGAGCGGACTCATAGCTATCAGCCTTAATCTTACAACCAGATGCATACTTGTGCCCTCCACCACCAAGAGCTTCCGCTATCTTTGCCACGTCTACCTTTCCCTTAGACCTAAGGGAAACCTTCCACACACCCTCTTCAGGCTTTTCTATAATGGCGTAAGCCACTTCCACCCCTTCCAAGGACCTTGGGTAGTTCACAAGTCCTTCGCTGTCTGAATACTCACAACCAGTTTCTTTAAAGAACCTGTCAAATATGGTTATACCTGCAACAAGACCATCTTCATGAAGAGACAGAGTGTCAAGCACCTTTGATATCAGCCTCATCTTGTTTAAGCTCTCTCTTTCCGCAAAGTTCACATAAGTCCAATGAGGCTCAGCTCCAAGCTCAACGAGCTCCTTTGCCAGTTGGAAGGTTTCTGCGGTGGTATTGGAATACTTGAAAAAGCCCGTGTCTGTGGCAAGCCCAGCATAGAGGTTTTGGGCTATATCCTTGTCTATAGCAGACCTATCCCAAGCACAAAGAAGTCTGTATATCAAAGCTGTGGTTGATGGTGCGGATGGGTCTATGTAGTCATACTCTCCGTAAAAGTCTCCCCCTATATGGTGGTCTATACGCGCCTTTCTTAGAGCCTTTACCTCCGCATTAATCCTGTAAAAGCCACTGGCATCCACTACGATGGCAAGGCTAAAGACCTCATTAACTGGAAGCAGAACTACATCACCAGCTCCTGGCAGAAAGTCCAGAAAGTGTGGCACTTTATCCTTACAACCCACAATAACCTTCTTACCCTTTTTCTTTAAAAAAAGGTATAAGGCAAGAGCACTTCCCAATGTATCCGCATCTGGGTTTTCATGGCTGGCTATGAGAATAGTTCCCTCTTCTCTCTTTAGAAGTTCTATAAGTGGTATACTTTGTTCAAACATGGCTTTCCTCCTACAGCAGATTATACTTTTTCAAGACCCTATAAAGCCTTTCGTCCTCATTTGCGAGGTCTTTGAGTGCGTCCAAAAGTTTAGAAAACTTGCCCTTTTCAAACTTCTCAAGAGCCTCATCTGTAGCCCTTTTCACAGTGCTTTTCCTATCCCATAGGATAAGTCCAATTATAGTGGCTATCAAAAGAAGCTGACCTCCAAAAATGGCTATCATTATTTGAGTAAGCCTGTCTATTTGCTTCTCCATCTGCTCAAAGCGTTTATCTATTTGCTGAAAGCCCATGTCTACCTTTGTATCAAGTTTTTCTATTCTTATCTCCATGCTTCTAAGCCTTTCCCTGTCTTCTTGAGTAAAAGAGACCTCTTTGGCAAAGCCAAAGGTCAAAAGCACAGTTAAAAGAAGTAAAAGCCTAACCATGACACTTCCTTGCAATCTATTAAATTTATACCTCCTGTAGCACACCTGCACATCTTTTGCATACTTCTCCTTCAAACTCTTCCTCTGGATAGTATAGCCAGCATCTTGGACATTTCTTACCTTCCGCAGGAGACACGCCCACTCTTATACCCTTTACCTCCTCACCCTCTATAACATACCTACCACCCTCTGAAAACTTGACCCCGCTCACAGTAAAGAAATACTTAAGGTAGTCTTCATATTCTCTCGCAACTTCCAAACCTTCTCCCCACAGAAAGACTTGAGCTTCGTATGGGTGGTTTACCACCTTATCTCTTCTTGCAATTTCTATCGCCTTCATCACATCTTCTCTTAGCCTTATTAGATACTCGTAGTCCTTGAGGAGTTTTTCATCAATTAGCTCTTCTTTTCCTTGAGGCATGTGGTGCATAAAGACGCTTTCTGGAAGCTCTGGATTTATCTTCCTTAGGTGTTCCCAAGCTTCCTCTGCGGTGAAGCTAAGAAAGGGTGCGATTGAGGTAATAAGAGCTTCCGCCAAGGCATAAAGGACTGTTTGAGCGGACCTTCTTTCCCAACTGTTTGGAGCATAAACGTAGAGCCTATCCTTTAAAACATCAAGATACAGGCTTGAAAGCTCCACAGAGCAGAAGTTTCTTATTAAGTGATAGACCCTATGAAAGGCATATTCTTGGTAGTGCTTGTGAACCTCTTGGAGAAGTTTCTGCAAGTATGAAAGCATCCAACGGTCAAAGTGGTGAAGCTCTCCATAGGGCACTGCCTTTGAGACTTCAAAGTCGTAGAGGTTTCCAAGCAAGAACCTTATGGTGTTTCTTATCTTCTTGTAGTCTTCAACAAGCCTTTGGATTATGCCCTTTCCGAGCCTTACATCCTCCGTGTAGTCCTCGGATACCACCCAAAGCCTAAGCACGTCCGCACCGTATTGCTTTATGACCTCTTGAGGTGAGACCACGTTTCCTAAGGACTTGGACATTTTTCTGCCCTTTTCATCCACCGTAAAGCCATGGGTAAGAACCGCCTTGTAGGGTGCTTCTCCGTAGCTGGCAACAGATTCAAGCAAAGATGCCTGAAACCATCCCCTATGCTGGTCCGAACCCTCAAGGTAGAGGTCCGCCTTTTGCACACCCCTCTTTCTCAAAACCTGTGCGTGAGAAGAGCCAGAGTCAAACCACACATCCAGAATATCCTCTTCCTTTATAAACTCCCTTGAGCCACAGGAAGGACAGGTATAGCCCTCTGGCAGGAGCTCTTCTGGAGACTTCTCAAACCAAAGGTCAGCTCCCTCCGGAGAAGTCTCTATCATATTGGCTATCCTCTCAAAGACCTCTAAGTCAGAGACCACATGCCCGCAGTTTTTACAATAAAAGACCGTTATAGGCACACCCCAGAACCTTTGACGAGATATACACCAGTCTGGTCTGTTTTCTACCATAGACCCTATGCGGTTTTTACCGTAGGGTGGAATCCATTGAACTTTTTCTATCTCCTCAAGGCACTTTTCTCTAAAACTCTTACCATCAACCTGACCTGACATGCTTATAAACCATTGAGGCGTTGCCCTAAATATGACAGGGTTTTTGCATCTCCAACAGTGAGGATAGGAGTGCCTTATCTTGCCCTCCCAAAGTAGTAAACCCCTTGCCCTCAGGTCTTCTATTATGAGAGGATTTGCCTCAAAGACCCTCTTGCCCCTTATAAACTCTGGTGCTTCTTGGGTAAACCTACCCTCGTCGTCCACGGGTGCAAAAGGCTCAAGCCCATACCTAAGACCCACCAAATAGTCCTCCCTACCATGACCCGGTGCCATATGCACAAGACCTGTTCCTGTAGATAGCTCCACAAACTCCGAGGGATATACCCTGTTTACCCTGCCCCCATAGGGTGCAAAATACTCAAGACCCACAAGCTCAGACCCCCTTACCTGCCTTATAACCTCTCCGTTTATGCCCGTAAGAGACTTAACACTTTCTAATAACTCCTTTGCCAATATGTAGGTCTCTTCTCCAGACTTGAAAAAGACATACTCGTAGTCTTCTCCCACCATAACGCCAAGGTTGGCAGGCAAAGTCCAAGGAGTGGTAGTCCATATAAGCAGGTATGTTTTTGGCTGGTCCCTTAGTGGAAACTTCACATATATGCTTGGGTCTTCCTTCTCGTAGTATTCTACCTCCGCCTCCGCCTCTGCGGTTTTGTCATATATGCACCAATAGACGGGTTTTTTGCTCTTTATGACCAAGCCCCTACTGAAGACCCTTCCTAATTCCCTTACTTCTTGTGCCTGATAGGCAGGGTCCATGGTTATGTAAGGATTTTCCCAGTCCGCAAGGACCCCCAGCCTTATAAACTCTTCCTTTTGAACCTTTATAAACCTCTCCGCATAGGCTCTACAAAGTCTTCTAAACTCCACCTTACCAAGCTCTTCCTTGGAGAGCTTTTTCTCCTTTAGCTCCTTTTCCACCTGCTGTTCTATAGGCAGTCCATGACAATCCCAACCAGGAACAAAGTCTACACGATACCCTGTCAAAAGCCTATATTTGACAATAAGGTCTTTAAGGATTTTGTTGAGAGCATGCCCTATATGAATATGCCCGTTAGCATAAGGTGGTCCATCATGTAGCACAAAAAGGGGTTTGTCCTTGTTTCTCTCCCAGAGCTTTCTGTATAGCCCCTGCCACTTCTGAAGTATTTGAGGTTCTCTCTCTGGCAGGTTTGCCTTCATTGGAAAGTCCGTCTTTGGAAGGTTTAAGGTTTCTGCGTAGTTTCGCATGAGGTTATATTATACTTAACTAATAGAGCCATGCCCTTTATAACAAACAGCGACCAGAAAACCCTTGAGCAGAGGCTAAGGTATATAATCCCAAAAAGTGTGGAAATAAACATCCTTGTGGGCTTTTTCTACTTTTCCTCCGCACCCTTCTTGTATGAGGTTCTCAAAGATATGGAGGAGAAGGGAAAGCTAAGAGAAGGACATATAAAGATTCTCGTTGGGCTTGATGTGGACCAGAGGATAAACAAACTTTATGAATATGCTCTTGAGACTTCAGACCCAAGAAATCAATTTTTCCTCTCTTTGGACAAGGCTTTTACCTCCGGTGATACGGACAGAAAAGAAACCTACGAGCAAGTGGAGTTTTTTATAAAACTTCTACAGGAAAATAAACTTCTTTTGAAAAAGACAAGGAAACCTAATCATGCAAAGCTTTACCTTTTTATCTTGGAAGAGGGACAAGCAATACCACACCTTTTTATAACAGGCAGTAGCAATCTAACCAGCGCAGGGCTTAGCTATCAAGAAGAGTTTAATGTGGAAATAAGGGACTATGGCTTTGAAGAAGCTAAAGCATACTTTGATAAACTATGGAAAGAAGCGGTATCCCTTGATGTAGACAAGATATTAGACCATATCAGAACAAAAACCTTTCTAAGGGCTATAAGCCCCTTTGAAGCCTATGTATATGCACTTAAAACCTACATGGAAAGCTACACAGATACCTCAGAAAGTTCAAAAAACACCATAAAGACTCTATTGGAAGAGGCAGGATATAAAGCCTATAGCTATCAAGTGGAAGCGATTGCACAGGCGGTTAGAATAGTAAACACCCATAATGGTGTTATTTTGGCGGATGTGGTGGGACTTGGAAAGTCTGTTATAGCGGTTGCGGTAGCCAAAAGACTTGGCACAAGAGGAATTGTTATTGCACCACCACACCTCATAGGAGACGAAGGAGAAAACTATGGATGGAAAAAATACTTGGCGGACTTTGGACTGCACGACTGGAGAGTCTTTTCTGTGGGAAAGTTAAGGGAAGCCTTAGAATATGTGGAGAAACACCAAGATGTCCAAACTGTTATAGTGGACGAAGCCCACAGGTTTAGAAACGAAAACACCAAAAGCTACACCTATCTGCAACAGATATGCAGTGGTAAAAAAGTTTTACTTTTGAGTGCAACCCCCTTTAACAACAGACCTTCGGATATATTTGCCATGCTAAAACTCTTTACCATTCCCAAAAAATCCACCATAGTCTTTGACGAAGACCTTGAACGCAAGTTTGAAGAGTTTGAAGGGAGTTTCAGGAAACTATCCTACATAAAAACCTATTGGAACTCCTCAAACAAGAGCAACAGAGAGCGTGCCCGAAAGTATTATAAGGAACTTTTCAAAGAAGATAAGATAGACATAAACAAGGTAAAAGAAACCGCAAAGAGTTTGGCAAGGCAGATAAGAAGTATTATTGAGCCAGTAGTTATAAGAAGAAACAGGCTTGACCTACGGTATTATCCAGACAGAATAGACCTTCCTGAAGTAAAAGACCCTATAGAGAAGTTTTTTGAGTTAACACCAGAGCAGTTAGACTTTTACGACGAGGTCATAAGTGCCTTTACCGACCTCTCAGAGGGTGGAAGGTTTACAGGAGCCATATACTTTCCAGAGAGATACAAAAGAAAAGAGGAAGAAAATGAAGATTTTACTTACCTCTATCAGAAAAACCTTTATAGCTTCATGAGAAGACTACTGGTAAAGAGGTTTGAAAGCAGTTTTGGAGCCTTTAAAAATAGCCTCAAAAGGTTCTTAGAAATTCACGAAAACGCTTTGGATTTCATAGAAAGAACAAAAAGCTTTGTGCTTGACAGAGACATCATAGAAGAGATACTTTCTGTGGAGGACGATGAAACGGTAGAGCAAAAGCTAAGAGAATTAGAGGAAGTATACAAACAAGGCAAGAAGTCAAAGTATCATGAAGTTTACAAGATAGAAGAGCTTGGTAAAAAGTTTGTTGAAGATATACAGAGGGACATAAGGCTTTTTAGGGAGCTTTTGGAGAAGTTTGAAAAAATAGGTTTGGAAAGGGAAGACCCAAAAGCAAAAAAGCTCATAGAAACAATAAAGGAGTTTTTAAAAGACAGAAAGGTGGTAGTTTTTACAGAGTATGTGGATACCGCCAAGTATTTGTGTAAAATCCTTAAAGAAGCTTTTGGTGATAAGGTTCTTTGTGCCCATGGAAACCTTTCAAAACAAACCATAGAGTCCATATACAAAAACTTTGATGCCAGTGCAAAAGAGCAGGAAGATGAGTATGACATTTTGCTTGCCACTGACAAGCTTTCAGAGGGCTTTAACCTAAACCGCGCAGGAGTGGTTATAAACTACGATATTCCCTGGAATCCTGTAAGAGTTATCCAGAGGGTTGGAAGGATTAACCGTATTGGTAAAAAGGTTTACGATGAGCTTTACATTGTAAACTTCTTCCCTACAGAAAGGGGAGCGGATATAGTGCGTTCAAGGGAAATAGCCCAGAACAAGATGTTTATGATTCACAAGGTTTTGGGAGAGGATGCAAAGATATTTTCACCAGAGGAAGAGCCACAACCCTCTGAGCTATACAGGAGACTTACCACCTACACGGAAGCAGAGCAGGAGAGCTTTTTCTCAAAGGTAAGAAAGGAATTTGAGGAAATAAAGAAAAAGCACCCAGAGGTTTTAAAGGCTGTGGAAGAGTTTCCATACAGAGTAAAGACTGCAAAAAGGCACAGCCAAGAAAACCTTATAGTGCTAATAAAGAAAGGCACAGACCTATTTGTTGGCTACAAAGAGCCAGAAGGAAAACCAAAGATAGTTAGTTTTGAGGATGTATACGAGCATATTAAGGCAAGTTATCAAGATAGACCTCTTGAGCTCTCTGAGAGCTTTTGGAAAAACTACAATGAGCTTTTGAACCATGCTGCAACAAAAACAATAGGAAAATCACAAAGAAGTTATTCAGAAGCGTGGAGTATGCTAAATACTATAGTCAGGAACCATCAACTACCAGAGGACTTACGTCAATATGTGAAAAACCTTATGGAAAACATAGAGAATTACAGCACTGTGCCAAAATACGTGATAAACAAAATAAGAAACCTGTCCTTGGGAAAGGACTTGCAGAAACAACTTATGCAACTCAAGGAAGAATATCCAGACCCAGAGGTAAAAGTCCTTATGGAAAGCCATGAGCCCGTTTATATACTTGCGGTTGAAAATAGACTATAAAAGGTTTACGAGCCAAAGTTTGCCTTTCTATGTTAACTGCACCCCAAGTATATGACGAAGTTTTAGAGATTTAGCTCCTTCTTCAACACTTC
>JAXSOX010000025.1:0-16156 GCA_037926525.1 Aquificaceae bacterium
TGGGGCTTAGGTCTCTATACTTCGCCGCTGCGGGGATTTTGCCTCTCTTTCACTACCTGCACTATGGGCTTTCCTTTATACTGGGTTTTATAGGTGTAAAGATGCTCATATCGGAGTTTTACAAGATACCTGTGGAGGTTTCTTTGCTTCTTATTGGCAGTGCCATTTTCTTGTCGGTGGTCGCTTCCTTGGTGGTGAAAAAGAAAGAATCCAACAATGCTTAGGGTGCTTCAGGTTGTGGATGGTATTGGCTGGGGAGGGACAAAGGAGCAAACATACCTTATAACAAGAGAGCTATCTCTTAGAGGCTTTCAAGTCCACATGGCTCTTTCCTTTCAGTATGAGCTCATGAGAGAAAAGCTAAGAGACTTTGGAGTTAAGTTTCATCTTTTTGAAAACCACAACAAGCTCTCCAGGTTTAATCCTGCCAACTACTACAGGCTTTGGAGGGTGCTAAAAGAGGGCTTTGATATAGTGATAGCCAATTCTCCTCATGCCCTTGACTTTGTAAGGGTAGCCATATCCTTTTTGAGAAAAAAGCCTAAAATAATAGCCTACAAAAGAACAGGCAAAAGCTCAAACTTCCTATCAAAAACTTTCAAATACGCTGTGGCGGACAGGATAGTGGTGGTGGACAAGACAACCTTTGAAAGGCTAAAAGAGGAAAACTTCTTTCCAGAAAGGCTTGTATATATACCCAGCGGGCTTGACCTTGAGAGGTTCAGACCCTTGGGAAGGGAGAAGGCACTACAGAAAAGAAAGGAGTTAGGCATAGAGCCAAGCAAGAGGGTTTTCATAAATGTAGCCAACTGGAACCCAGAGCATAAGGGTCAACCTCTTCTTATAAAGGCTTTCTCAAGGCTTGAGTGTGTGGACTGTCTTCTTATCCTCGTAGGGCTTGAAACGGACAGGCATGCACCAGAATACGCAAAAAGGTATGGTCTTGAAGGTAGATTAATAGGTCTTGGCTTTAGGGAAGACGTGCCAGAGCTTTTGAATATGGCGGACTACTTTGTCTTTTCCTCTTACTTTGAGGGTATAGCAGGGGCGGTGCTTCAGGCTATGGCTTGCCAAAAGGTGGTAATATCCACCCTTGCAGGTGGCATAAGGGACTATCTTGTAGATGGTGAGAACGGTCTTGCGGTGCAGGTGGGAGACCTTGAGGGCTTAACGCAAAAGATGTCCCGTGCTCTAAGCCTTTCAGAAGAGGAATACAGAAAAATTTCCACAAAGGCACTTCAAACCGCAAGCCAATACTCAATAAAAAGCACTGTAGACAAGTATGTGGAGCTCTTTAAGGAGCTGTTGGATATATCTTAAGCCCTTCAAAATACTCCATAAAAGCCTTGTTTATGTATATGCTTCCATCCTTAAACAGTAGCAAAACGCCTATGTGTGGATTTTCCTTAAGAAACCTCTCCCTGCTTTGGTCATCCATAGCCAAAAGGGCAGTCTCTATTGCATCGTTAATGGTGCAATCTCCGTAGGCAACTGTCGCTTGGAGCAGGTTATTTTCCCTACCCAGAATGTGCCTTTTTAGATAGTTTCCACCCGTTGAAAGGCACAGGTCTTTTGCATTATAGCCTTCTGCGAGTATTTTGTTGTTTATAGGATTAAAGACCGCAAGGCGTCTTTTGTGTCCCCAGACCTTCAAGTCGCCCGCTATGGACAAAAAGCCCCAGTCCGTTTTCAACATCTCATAAGCCTTCTGCACCGCATAACCCTTGCCAACACCCCCAAGGTCTATAGCCATACCCTCTTCCAAAAGACAGACCCTATTTCCTTCTATCCTCACCTTCCTGTAGTCTATAAGCCTTTTGGCTTCCTCTTCCTTTAGCATACCCCTCCTTTTGTAGTTTATAGTGTAGCTTCCCACTGTTATGTCAAAAGCACCTCCTGTCCACCTTGAAACCTCAAGGGACTTTTTTATGACCTCAAGGGTCTCTTCAGAGACTTCCACACAACCCTTGCCAGCCTTCTGGTTTATCTGAGACACTTCAGAGCCTTCCAAGTAGTCAGAGAGCTTCTCCTCAAGGCTTCTCATGTATCTATAGGCTTCATACTCTTTACCTTGAGGAAGTTCAATAAGAGCGTATGTCCCCATTAGGTGGAAAAGTTTCTCCTGTGAGAAGGCAAAGGCTATAAAGAGCAAAAGGGCAAAGAGCCTCACCTTCTTCTCTGTCTGCTTGGTTGTTGTTTTTGTGGTGCCTTTGGCTCTTGCACAGAAACTTTTACTTCAAAGTCCTTTATAACCACCCTTGCAGGTTTTACCCTTCCCTCCTCAAAGACAAAGCTAAGCATAGGATGGTTTTCCAAGCTGGAGGACAAGGTTTCATCCACAAGTATACCACTTACAAAACCTAAACCCAAAAGGGAGGGTTGAAGCACAAGGCTTGGTTTTTCCTGATATTTTAGCACCCTCTTTAGGTCTTGGTTAAACTGACTTTGCACCTCTTCGTGAGGTCTCTCTCCAAAATAAGCCATGTAAACATGAGTGGGTTGAAGCGTTTTGAGCCTATCCTCAAGACCCTCTCCACCCTTTACATAGTAGGCTTCCACACCCAAAGTCTTCAAGGAAGCTACCAAAGAAGCAGAAAAGAGAGCACACAGGTCTGAGGTCTCCATATAGACCACTGCAATGCGGTTATATCCCATGTCTTTTAGTAGCTTGGCTATTTGGACGCTGGCATTTATGCGCGAGTTTGCCCTCTCTGGAACAAGGAAGGGATTAACTTGCTGAGCGGGTGAAAAGGCAACAACCGACAAAATCATGCTAAGTCCAAGTATGTATTTCCTCATGACTTTCATTATAATACATAACCGTGGAAAACCTCAGGGAAAAACTCAAAAGGTTAGAAAAGCTTTCCCTTGACCCCTTTAAGCCAGAAGCTCTAAGGGAAGAGCTGGAAGATATAATGAAAAGCATCCCAGAAATGAACAAAGAGGAAAAGGAGGAGCTTTTGAGTTTTCTCCAAAGACTTGAGAAAAGAGTTGAAGAGAATTATCGTATATGCTTTGGCTGGATAGAAGAGGTTTTTAAAGGAGGCTTTAGGAGGCAAGTATGAGACTTCTCATACTTCTTGTCCTTCTTAACCTTTCCTTTGCCCTTGATAGAGTAAGAATAAACGAACAATCCTATAGGCTTATAGAATACATGAAGAGAATAGAGGAGTTTCCACAAAGGCTAAAAGGAGAGCAGATAAAATATTGGATAACTCAAGACCGCTTTCCGGAGGGTAGGCTTTTCATAGGAGATAGGCTTTTTACAGAGAAAGACCTTGAGAACTTTATGCAGGAGGCTAACCTTTCTGCCATACCAGAAGAGGTTTATGTGCGTTATGGCTGGACCCTAAGAAGGACCAATATGCGTATGTATCCGAGCGATGCGGTGGTTCACAAGGGAAACCCAAAAATAGACTACAACCAGTATACGCTTCTTGAACCTCATACCCATTTGGCTATACTCCATAGTTCAAAGAGTGGAAGGTGGCTATACGCGCATGCACCCTATATGAGAGGCTGGGTAAGGAGAGAGGATGTGGTTTTTGTGGAAAGAAAGGAGCTTCTCAAAGTTATGAGCTTACCCTTTTTGGTGGTAACCAAGGGAAGTGTAAAGGTAGATAACACTGTCTTTGGACTTGGTTCAAAGGTCTACTACGAAGAGAAGAAGGGAGACCTCTACAAGGTAGTCCTTCCAGACAAGAGGAGGGTATGGATAAAAAGGACAGAGGGTCTTGAGGAAGGCTATATAGCCTTTAACGAAAGAAGGACTAAGTCCATATTAGACAGTCTTCTTGGCACGCCTTACGATTGGGGTGGAAAGGAGGGAAGGTGGGATTGCTCTTCCTTGGTGCAAAGCCTTTATGCCATATATGGACTTGAGCTTCCAAGAAACTCCTCCCAGCAGGCACAGATAGGCAGGCTCGTAGCGGAAAGTTTTGGTAGCTACGAAGAGTTTAAAGAAACTCTCAGAGCCCTGCCACCCTTTAGGACGCTTCTTTTTATGAGAGGTCATGTGATGATATATGGAGGTTTTGAGGAAGGTCAGCCAGTTATCTACCATGCGGTTCATAAACTAAGAAGGGAGGATGGGTCTCAATGGCATGTAAACAGCATCTATAAAAACCTTCTTGAAAGAGACGGGTTGAGAAACTTATATAAATCTATAATAGCGGTGAGGGTGCTTGACTAAAGCTCAAGGTTTTCTCCAAAATCTGGTATGTGAGCTTCAAAACCCAACTTTTCCTTTATTTCCTTGCTAAAGACCTTCATTTTCTCCTCTTCTCCATGCACTAAAAACACTCTCTTGGGCTTTGAGGTGTAAGAGAGCCACTCAATAAGACCCTGCTGGTCCGCATGGGAAGAAAAGCCGTTTATGGTAAAAACCTTTGCTCTAACCGCTATCTCCTCTCCAAATATCCTTACACTTTCCGCACCCTCTATTATCTTTCTTCCTAAGGTTCCACGAGGCTGATAGCCTACAAAAACGATGGCACATTCTTCACGCCAAAGGTTGTATTTAAGATGATGAAGCACTCTTCCGCCGTTAAGCATACCAGAGCCTGCGATTATTATTGCACCAGAGCTTATGGAGTTTATGGCTTTTGATTCTTCCACTTCCTTTGTGTAGTGGAGGTTGGGAAGTTCAAAGGGATTTCTCTCCAAAAAGACCCTGTAGGTTTCTCTGTCGTAAAACTCTGGATGGGATGTAAAGAGCTTTGTTATGCTTATGGCTAATGGACTGTCAAGGAAGATTTCACACCTTGGAAGCCTGCCTTGTTCGTAAAACTCCCTTAGCACATAGAGTATTTCTTGGGCTCTCTCAAGGGCGTAAGAGGGAATTATTACGTTTCCACCTTTTCCTATAGCGTACCTTATGGCATCAAGTAGCTCTTCCTTTGATTCTTCAAAGCCTTTATGATTTCTGTCTCCATAGGTGCTTTCTATAAAGACGTAGTCCGCAGGAGAAGGTGTATCTGGGTCGTGGACTATGGGTTTATTTTTGTTTCCAAGGTCTCCAGAAAAGATTATTCTCTTGTGCCTTTTGTCCTCGTATACTTCAAGCTCCACAAAGGCAGAACCAAGAATATGTCCAGAATCTCTGAGTTTTAGGCTTATACCCTTAGATAGCCTATACTCTTGCCCGTAGGCAAGCCTTATTTTGAAAAGCTCCATAGCCTCCAACACATCGTATTCTTCATAGAGTGGTGGTTCTGGCACTTTCCCAGTCCTTTGGAGCTTTTTTAGGGCGGTTTTGTAGTTTTCATACATAACCTTGCTGGCATCAAGGAGCATAAGTCTGGCTAACTTGGCGGTAGGCTCTGTGGAGATTATCTTACCTTTAAAGCCTTCTCTCACAAGGAGCGGTATCCTTCCACAATGGTCTATATGAGCATGTGTAAGCACAAGATAGTCTATTTCCTTTGGGTCAAAGGGAAAGGGTTCATGGTTTTTCCTTTCCTCAAGACCTTGAAACATTCCACAGTCTATAAGAAGTTTTAGACCCCTTGCCTCCACATAGAAACAGCTACCAGTTACCGTCTTTGCACCGCCGTAAGGAATAACTTTCATGTCATGGTTTCAAGGTATAGCTTTGCCACCTTTTGGGCTAAGGCGTTCATCCTTCTTATATATCTTGCCCTTTCTTGGACAGAGATAACACCCCTTGCGTCAAGAAGGTTAAAGGTATGAGAACATTTAAGAAGATGGTCGTAGGCAGGAAGCACAAGACCTTCCTCAAGAAGTCTTTTGGTTTCCTTTTCGTATATTTCATAAAGTTCAAAAAGCACCTTTGGGTCTGATTTTTCAAAGTTGTATACGCTCCACTGGTATTCCGCAGGCTTAAAGACCTCTCCGTAGGTGAGCCACTCGTTCCACTTTATATCAAACACACTGTCCACATCTTGAAGATACATGGCAATCCTCTCAAGCCCGTAGGTTATCTCCACCGATATCTCCTCAAGGTCAAGCCCACCCGCCTGCTGGAAGTAGGTAAACTGAGTTATTTCCATACCGTCCAGCCACACCTCCCACCCAAGACCCCAAGCACCCAAAGTAGGAGACTCCCAGTCATCCTCCACAAAACGAATATCATGCTCCTCTGGGTTTATGCCAAGGGCTCTGAGGCTATCCAAGTATATCTCCTGAGGGTTGTCTGGTGCAGGCTTTAGGATAACTTGAAACTGAAAGTAGTGCTGAAGTCTGTTAGGGTTTTCGCCATAGCGTCCATCCTTTGGTCTCCTTGAAGGCTCCACATACGCCACGTTCCACGGCTTTCTGCCAAGCACCTTGAGAAAAGTGGCAGGGTTCATAGTCCCCGCACCGGTTTCTATATCATAGGGTTGCCAAACCGCACAGCCCCTCTCTGCCCAAAAGCGATGCAAGGTCATGATAATCTCTTGGAAGGTCATGAGAGTTATTTTACATTAACTTCGCTGGTTTTTATAGGATTTTTTCATCACTGCCATCAAAAGCTCTCCCTATCTTTATAACCTCTGCGTTTCTTCTTAGCCTGAAAACCACGAGACGGAAGTTGAGACTGTTTTCCTTGATTACTTTTTCCTTTATAGAACTTAGGTCTTCCCCCGTTTCAAACACGCTGAGCTGAACATGTGAACCCTTCTTTTTGAGAGATTTTCTTACTTTCCCCCTTATCTTTTCCGAGGTATAGTCATAAATCACAAGTCTCATTATGGTCCTCAAGCTTAAGGATTTTAAATAGGTCTTTGTACATTTTTTCTATAATTTCCCGCAAGACATCTGTGTATTCTTCAATTAGGATATTAAGGGCTTCCTTACTCATTATGTGTTTATTCCCATTCTTTGAAAAGTATCCTTCCTTTAGTTTGTTTTCTATGAATAGTTTCATAACAAACCTTGTTAGTATGGGTCTTACAGGTTCTATAAGGTCTGAAGCAAAGCCTGCATGTTTACCTCTTCCATTGTGTAAAAAGGAAAGATATGGGTCAAAACTAAGAGATAGTAGGATAGCTTTAGCCTTTTGGTAGCTAAGAGTATACACAAAGCTCAACACTGCGTTTACTGGGTCTGTAGGTGGTCTATAACTTCTTTCTTTAAAAATAGGCACACTTTTTGATAGTATATCAAACATAATTTTAGATACAAGCCCTTCGTATCCCATAAGCTCTGAAATGCTTTGAACCTTATCTACAAGAGCCAGATAATGGTTCAAATCCGTTTTAAACTCTTGCTGTATTCTCTCAATTTTCAAGCTAACTATCTTTTTTGCTACCTCAAGTCTTGAACTTTTCCACAGTGTGTATTGCTGGATTCTCCTTTCCACTATAGAACCAATATTCTCCTCTGGAATGAAAATGCCCTTAATCCTGAAATTTTTTGACATAAGACAGAGACTCACCCCAGCACTGGAGAGCATTCCTCTCGCTTCTGTGGTTATAGTTCCACCTCCTACCAAAAATAAGCTTGAAAGTTTTGAGACAGGATAGCTATTCTCACCATTAGTTGTTTTTATATTAAGCCTTCCCTTTTTTCTGTAAACACTATAACCGTTTGAAATTATTACAAGTATACTCATATCACAAAAATATCCCAAGGTTTTATAAAATAACCTTCATCAACCTCCATGTCTTCCACAGGATATACAAAAAATCTGTCTGTTTTCTCATTTAAGTACGGTCTTAATCTGTCAACAAGTTTTTCTACTTGATTTTTACCCATATCTGTAATATAAAACGTGCTTCTTTGTATGTGAAAACCTGCAGTTTTTAGAATTCTCGCAACCTTTAGTCTGTTTTTGTTATCGCTTATATCATAAACTATAACCCAGTTTTTCATAGCCATACATCAAGCTTCTTTTTTAAGAATTGCATGAAAAATTCCACATAGGAAAAGTAAAGCTCCGTTTCTTCCCAACAGAGAAAAGACAGGAAACTCCTTACTATCTCCATTTTTGACTTTAGACTAAATCCAACATGCATATCTACCCTGTATTCGCTTACTGCAAAAAAGTAAGCTAATGGAGAAAGTATCCACTTATATACGCTTAAAGGAAATTTTTCTTTAATGTTGTAGAAACCATAGGGAATAAATGGTTTACTTAAAGGAATACCTTCATATAGGAAGAATATAGGTACGCAGAGTGCAATAGCTATATTGAAATACTTCTTTCTCCTTTTTATAATTTCAAATATATTTAACTTGGTTGGCAGATCGTGAAATCTCTTTTCTATATATGCGTATGGCTTTTTATATATTTCATGTAGCCAGTAGCTTGTTATTCTTATATATTCTGCACTTTTTTCACGGTCAATAATTGGGAAGTTGCAAAATTTTATCCTATAATCTTGGTTGACAATTACAAGAGGTGTATTGACCTCTTCAGGTTCGTCTCCAAAATAGATGATAGCATCACAGTCTTTGAACCTTATTAAACTATTAGTGTCAAAAGCTATACCAATCTTCAGGTTATCCGGGTAACTCATGCTATGAATTTATATAACGAGGAAGGTCTTGGAAATCTGACATCTTTTTATCTAAAGGATAACAGTAGTTGCAACTCCCCACGGGTCAGATAAAAATGCAACCCTACTTTTAAAGTCCTTGAAAGACAAAGATTAGAATAGGCTCTTTTTTGACTTTTGACATGATAAATATCATAAACACGCATCCAGCCCTTGAGTATCAAGGCTTATACACGAAGTTGTTGATACATCTTGCTCCGAGGCACACAAGAAAACTGAAAATCTCAAAAACTTCCAAAAGCCTTGTAAAACAATCAAAAGCTAAAGGTAGACAAAATCTCAAAAACTCCGCCTTATGCATAAAATTTTGAGATGAGTATCATTTGCAACAAGTTAAAAGCCAAAAAAACCCGTGGAGTTTTTACAAGAACCTCGCCCTATTCAACTGCCAAGATATCACGGGAGCAAGAGCCCCCGAAAATCCACTGCTCATATTATAACACATCCACAAAGCCAAAACCCTCTCCTGTCCTAACGCCCCAACCCTTCAGATATAAAAGCTTTAGGCTCTCTGGGTTTCCCTTCAGCTCAAACCTGCCTACAAAGCCTGTGAGATACATAACCCTCTTACCGCTTGCCCTTCTAAAACCTCTTAGGGTATGCTTTATCACCACCTTTTTCCAAAAGAGATACCTCAAACTCACATCTTCGTAGCTATATCCAAGTAAGTCAAAAACCTTTCTATGGAGAAGGTTAAATTCTCTCTCAAAGTTCCTATCCCACGGCAGTATAGGCTTGTCTTCCTTGTCTTCTATTATTGCAGGAGAAAGCACTTTAAAGATAGCCCTTTGGTCTATTTTCTTTACCCTTAGGCTCTTTATGGAATTTACGCTTATCTTTAGGTTTTTGTCTATTGGAAAGTCTCTTAGACTAATTAGCTTTCCTGCGGTCTCTTCTCCAAGTTTTTTGTCCAAAAAGCTCATGTATAGCCTTGCGTAGGGTTCTTTTAGCAAAAACCTATTTGTGTCAAGCTCTCCCTGAAAACTAAGAAAAAAGCTAAAGGGTCTTGGACTTCTCTCTGTAAAATACTCCTCACCCAAGAGGCTCTTTAGGGCGGACATGACCCTATTTCTAAACAAAAGTGGCAGGTATTTATCGCTTAGTTTAAGGTCTACCCTAAGCCTCAAACCATCCATAACCCTTAGCCTTCTTTCCACCCACTCCGAGGTTTTCCAAGCCAACCCTCAGTAGGTTATAGGCATGCTCCAAAAGCTCAGGCTCTTCTTCTCCAAGAGGCTCATAGTCCAAGCAGAATACAAAGGTTGTCCCCTTCTTTAAGGTTAAAAACTTTATTGGCACTGGGTTTTCCCAGTCTCCCGGTGGGTTTTTACCCTTTTCTGTGTAGTAGCCTGCATAATGAGGGTTCATAATATCAAGCTCAAGGTCCTGAGGGTTAAATTTTTTTGGAAAAGCATCAAGGAATATAACCTCACCCCTTTTCTCCTGCGTTCCAAAAATCCTCCTAAAAACCCTATGAGGCTCTCTAATCTTGTAGTCGCTAAGAATTATGCTTATTTCTGTCCCGTCAAGGGTTTCTGTAAGGCTATTTTTTGAAAACTCCTCCTCCTTTGAACTCAGATACTTATCAAGATAGTTAAGAGGCTCTTGTGTGGAAGCGAGTTTTTCCTTTATCTCTTCGTATATGGAAAGCAAAAGCACATGCCTTGCCAAGCCCTTTAGAGTTTCTCCCGGTATGTAAGGAATGCCATAGGTATGGTGAAAAAGAAAGCCGTTTTCCAAAAGGGACGGATAGCCCATACCTATAGCCAACCTATAAGCGGTCTTTAGCTCAAAGGACTTTTTGCAGGGAAGTTTGGGAATGTTCACACGGTAATCTGTAAGCTCTTTCAATGTGGCATCCAGCTCCCTTGCAAACCTTTCAGCCTTTAGACCATTTTCTAATTCATCCTCTGTAAATTTAGAAACCAAGACCTTGTAAAAGACAAGACCAATATGAGGCGATTTTGCCTTTGAGAGAAGCTCGCTAAGTTGCCTCTTAAAGCCAGCAGGTAGTTCTGAGAAACTATTCAGCCTGCTCTTCATACTTTAGCTCTCCTTCCGCTACTCTTTTTAGCCACTGTGCAAAATACAAGACCTTTCTCGTGTATAGCCTATATTCCTTAAGGTCAAGTCCCGAGAAAAATTTCACAAGACTATCCACTTCCTTATTTTCTATCTCCTTTAGATATCTCTTAATGTGTTCCTCTATCTTCTTCCAACCGTCGTCGTTTTGCTTTGACCTTATAAAAGCACAGGTAGTCAAAAGTCCGTTATGGACTATCATAGAGGGTAGCTCTCTTGCGTGTGAGTAATACTTTCCCTCAAAGCCTTCACCCTTGACCTCCGCCACGCACTCGTAGGCTAAGCCTGCCACCTTTTGAAGCATGCTCTTCATGTTTTCACCTCCCTTAGCTTTACCCTACCCTTACCCGTAGTCATATCGCCACCAAGCCACATCTCTTCCGGCAAGGAATATTTAATGTCCTCATCAAGGAAAAGGTTTACAAAAAGCACGCTCTCCGCAGGCAAATACTCGCTTGTCCAAAGTGCACGACTTGCCACCGTCCCCGTGTCTGGGTCTATCCTCACATGGGTTTGCACCTCTGTATAGTTTTGCACAAGCTCAGAAAAGACCGTATCGCTCACACACACCACCCTATGCTTGTAGCCTATTCCAAGAAGGTCCACAAACTTTTTGAAGTCTTCTCCAGCCTCCTTTGCCTTAAAGACAAACTCCTCAAGCACTACCTGTTCGTTATGGCTATCTCCATAGAGTAGCAGAGGGCTTCTGTGTCCTCAACCTTTTGTGGAGGGATATCTATACCCACAGTGCGCGCAAACCTGCTTATAACATAGGGACAAGTAACCAACAGGAATATGTGGCTTAAGCTCCTCACAGGAAAGAGTAAGATGCTTGCATCACCAAAAGACACCTTTCCTGCACTTCCTTCTTCTAACTCTCCAGCAGTGCCAAAGACAGACCTTAGGTATTCCAAGTCATCCTTTATCTTTTCTGCCTTATCCTCTTCTAGCTTTTTGCCTTTGCTAACCTCTTCGTCCAAGTCAGAGAGTTTCACTCCCGAGTTGGCAAAGTGTCTTTTCCAAACTTCTCTGAGTGCATACTCCCTTGCAGAACCTTTTATGGCACTGCCGGGAACAAAGGGAAAGCCTGTGTGAACTTCTCTCATTATAGGCAGGTCTACGTGAGACAGCCCCTGACCCGCTCCCACATGTAGAGGAGTTAAAACCTCAATCAGGTAAGTTTTTCTTTTCATCCTTCCACCTCCATTGAATTCTTAATCAAGTTCTTTATAGGCTGTTCCATGTTTTTGAAATTTAGCAGAGTAATTGTATGCTCTTTCAATAAGGGCTCTAATTCCTCAGATAGTTCATCTGCATGGATTACGAAACACCTACTGATATCTATACCTAAGTTTTTTGCGTGACTTTCTATTTGCTCAAACGCTTTGTGTATGATTTGTTTGTTTATGGAAGACTTGTTTTCTAAAAGAAGAACTATATTTCCAGCACTATCAAAGACTATTACATCAACTTCATAATCACTACCATAGAATTGATATTTGAGAGACTTTACTATAACCATATCGGCACCAATCAACTTGTAAAGTTTACTCAAAGTATAAATTTCAAGCCAGTCACCCTTCATAAATTTTATAAACTCCTCACTTCTTATCTTTACGCTATTATTGGATGGTTTCTCATAAAATATATATAGCTCAAATTTTAATTGATTAAGTAAGCTTTCAAGGGTTCTATTTAGTTCTTGTTCCTCTGCAGAGAATTCAATTATCACAGGATTACCACTACTACTCTTTAATTTCTGTATTATTGGCTTTACCCTTTCATAGTTATTAGCGATAAAATTGGTCATTTGATATATTCTGCTGTTTAACATATTTGAAAATTCTGGAATGGAGAATTCTAACAACTTTACCCCTCTTTCTTGCTCTAATCTGATAAATGCATTCTGTAATAAGGATATGGACCTCTGGGTTTGAATACTCAGTTCTACTCTTCTAAGTTTTACCATAAACCCAGAAATGGAGTTCACGCTATAAGTAAACAAGGCATGATTATTATCTCTTACACGAGGAAAACCCATTTTCAACTTTTCGTTTATGCTCTCCAGTAGACTAATTATTTTGTCTACCTTTTTACTCATCCTTCCACCTCCAAAAGTATTCCACTATTCCATCCTCTTTGCAAAAAGTTTTCCAAATCCCAAAGCGTTTTCTTATCCTTACCCATCCTCTTTTTATAGTTAACCGTAGGAACGGACTCTATCTGACATATGGAACAACCCATCCCACCCTCATCCAAAGCAGACAGCAAAAGCACACTCCCCGGCTTTATCATCTCCAAAAAGGGCTTTCCAAAGCCAGAAACATACTCTATGCCAGCACTGAAAAACCACAGCACTTTAAACCTCAAGTTTCCTATTTTCAAATTCTCTTTAAGACCACCTTCTATAAAGAGATGACTAAGGACGTAGAACTTGTAAAGCTTTCCCTTTTGTATGGATACAGGCTTTTCAAAAACCTTAAGGTCTTCACTATGCATGTAAGATACCCTTCTCTCCCCGCCGAGGAAGACCCTATTATCCCTTATGTCCTCTCTTAAACCTTCCGCCAAAACCCCAATACGAGAACCCTCTGAAAACCTCAAAAAGTCTTGAGAGTATAAAAACCTATCCTTTGCAGTTCTTGTGTCCTTATCTATGCTTATACCAACCCTTTGCTCCTTTTGGATAAAGTCCCTAAGGCTACAGATAGAAAAGTCCCCTTGACCCTTCGCATATTTTGTAAAAAAGTCTTTAAGACTTATAAAGTATTCCCTTGCCTGCTCGTATGCACCTTCAACACCCGTAATGAGAGGAATACCTTTTTCATTTAGCTTAAGTATCTTTATATTAGGCTTGTCTTCCTTTTTTCTTTCCTTTAACACGTCCGCAGGCAAAGGGATATACACCATACCGTCCTTATACAGAAAAACTCCATAAACCCTTTCAAATATGTGGAAAAACCTCATTATAGGTGGCGGAAAAGCACTTTTTTGCACATGGGTTTCTCCCCCAGCAAAATGCCTAAGCCCGCCAAAACTCAAAACATCGTAAGGTTCAAACACATACAGCTTCATTCCCTTCCTCCAACTTGGAGAAAAAGCGTGCTATGTAAAAGAGATGCTCTAAAGAGTTAAGGTCTTTCAAAAACCCAGCCTTTTCTAAATCTTCTATCAAAGCAATAGCTTCTTCTTTTTTCAACTTACTCTTTCTGGCAAAAAGTCTTTTTAGTAAGGACACCACTATAGGCTTATAGGAGTCCGCATCCTCCTTGAAAAGCCACAACTCCTCTCTGAGGGCATAAGGCATGTTTTGAGAGATTGTAGACTTTTTGAAATACTCAGTTATCTTCTTAAAAAGTTGCAGGTCATTCCATTTAAGAACAACTCTCACAGGTTGAGAGTTTCTCACGACTACGCTTATGCATATCCTATCTCTTCCCTCCCGCTTGGCGAGTTTTTCCGCCTCCCTTAGCTCCTCAAGTAAGAACCTAAGGTTTTCGCTTTCGTGTCCTACCACCAAACCTGCACTTGTGGTAGCTTCCTCTAACCTAAGAGTTTTTGAAAAGTTCCCTCTTATATCCTCCGCAAAGTCCAAAAGACTTGTAGGATAGCCTACCGCCAACACGTCGTCTCCACCTGCATACACAAGCTCCACACAAGGTTTTTTCTCTTGTGCCTTTTGATAGACACTATTGGCATATTCAGAAAGCCCTTCTGAAAATCTCCTATGGAAGTCTTCACTTAGCTTTTCCTTTCTAAGCTCCCTCTTTAGCCCCAGCCATTTACCCATATTGTCTCCGTCCATCATAAGGAGACCAAAGTAGGAGTTATCTGGCTTTTTATAGCCTGTTATCTCCTTGTCATAAAAGACCCCCTCAAGAAAATCAAGCAGTTCTTCGTAATGCTTTCTATCTTCCTGCTCCGCCTCTTCCATCATAGCTCTCACATCCTTTGGGTCAAGCCAATCCGCACTTATATACTCTATTGGCATACTTTCCTTACCCAGCACAAGCCCCACCAAGTATTCCAGTCTGCTTATAACATCCCTATTTACACCCTTCCTCTTATCCTCTATTAGCCTATTTTTGAAAGGAGCCCATGCAAAGTCCTTTGTGGATGAAAAGCCCTTTTTGTTTAACCTCCCAACCTCCCTAAAGTATTCCATAGCAAACCTCTTTGTAAGACACACGCCACAGAGTTTTTCCCCACTTGACAAGAGCAGTTTCTTTTTCCTTCTTAAGCTCTCCCAATCTATAGCCAAGGCAGGACGCTCTCCACACAGGGTGCAACCATCCGGAAACTTCTCGTCGTAAGTCTCTTCATCCACCCTACCCCTATACGCCCTAAAGCTCTTTTTAGCACCCAGAAATCTCTCCACGAGGTCGTAAGTGTATCCATAGTCTTCCGCATCTTCCACTTGACATAACTCCATAGTTTCAAGCCATTGCTTTTTATCTATAAAGTCCTGACACTCACAGAAACTCTCAAAGTATCCATCCACATGTTTTTCAAATTGAAGACGCTCCTTGGCAGATAAACCAAGAGATAGTATGACATGGTTGTATGTATCTTCCCAGGTTTTCTCAAAAACTTCCCTTAGCCTCTCACAAAGGTTTTGTGTGCTTTTTACCACTATTCTGTTGGGATACCCCGCAAGCTCTGTGCTTTTAAGCCCGGGTGCATAAACAGGATACACCACATCTCCCAACCCCTCATTTCTTATGTATTCTATAAGCCTTTCTGTAAAATACGAAAGTAAAAAGCTGGAGTTAAAAAGGTCAAGGAGTTTTCTTGATTGAGATATAAAGCTCTGCACGGGAGAGAAGGTGAAGATGCATAGTTTCATACTTTTACCTCCACAAAGCCTACGCTCTTTAATCTTGAGACCGCATCTTCAAAATCTCTACGGAACTTTTCTTCAGAATAGGGAAGGTTTTCCCTGCCGGGTCTTCTCGTTCCTAATATGTCCCAGTATTTACCCTTGGTTTGAAGTAGAAAGTTAGCACCCTCTGGAAGAAATCTGCACATAAAAGCAAGCACATAAAAACCATCTTCCTTTACAAGAAAGATAAAAGGAGAGCCTCTTCTTCTATCACTCCTTTCTTCGTTCTCTTGCCTTCTTTGAGTAGACCAGTTTAATTGAGCTTGAGGTCTTACTGGTTTATTGTTTTGCTGTCTTTTTTCAAGGCTTCTACTTTGATACATTATTGGCAGACCAAACACATAGTTTTTCAATTCAATAGATTTAGGTATAGGATTTGACCTTATGTATTGAGCTATACCCGTTTTGTATTCATAGGTTCTGTCATTTTTTAGCCTTACATTCCTATATAGGTTTCCAAGAAATCTTATGGCATCTTCCCAGTTATCAAAAGCCCTTTGATACCTAAGCACCCTTAGGTTATTCAAGTTAGGAAGCTCATTAAATCCAGAGCCATTTTTAGGTATATCTTTGAAAATCTTGTCTTTACTTAGTATTTCAGACCAATAGTCTCTACTTAAAAGCTTTAGGTTTAGAGACTCTTCTTTGCTTTTCATATTTCCAAAGCCTTTTCTCGCCCGGTATCCTATAC
>JAXSOX010000026.1:0-15861 GCA_037926525.1 Aquificaceae bacterium
GAAGCTGCGGGCTCGCTATTGCGAGCGGTAGGGGAGCGTTCCCTGTGGGCTGAAGTCTCACCGTAAGGTGGGATGGACTGCAGGGAAGTGAGAATCCTGGCATGAGTAGCAGCGAAGACAGGTGAAAAACCTGTCCGCCGGAAGCCCCAGGTTTTGGCGGCAATGTAAATCATCCGCCAGTTAGCCGGGACCCTAAGGTGAGGCCGAAAGGCGTAGCCGATGGGAAGCGGGTCAACATTCCCGCGCCAGCGGTGTGGAGCCAGAGTCGTGACGCAGGAGGCTAGCGGAAGCCACCTATGGAATGGTGGTCCAAGGTAGTAGGAGGGGGTGGCAGGCAAATCCGTCACCCCATACTCCGAGAGCTGATGGGGTAACTTCCGCGACGCCACACTGCCGAGAAACAACGGCGCTGGCGTTGAAGCATCGCTGCCCGTACCGGAAACCGACACAGGTGGGCTGGGTTAGTAGCCTAAGGCGTCGGGGGAACTCTCCTCAAGGAACTCGGCAAATTGCCCCCGTACCTTCGGAAGAAGGGGGGCCTATGGAGGTTAAGCCCTCGCGGTGTAAGCCTCTGTAGGTCGCAGAGACCGGGTGGTGCCGACTGTTTATCAAAAACACAGGACTACGCAAACCCGTAAGGGGATGTATGTGGTCTGAAGCCTGGCCAGTGCCCGTAGGTTAAGGGGAGGAGTGCAAGCTCCGAACCGAAGCCCGGGTAAACGCCGGCCGTAACTATGACGGTCCTAAGGTAGCTTTGCTGCCTGAACTCCGCTGTATGCGGGGAAGCCCTTAGAGCTCAGGCTACGAGAGGTAAAAACCTCCGTAAAAATGCCTGAGATTGGGCAATCCGCAGGAAACCCCAAAAAAAAGGGGGATCCTCAGAGACTGTACGCGGAGGCTTTTGCCTCCTTGGAGGAGCAAGATGGAGCTATCTCCCGATTGGGTTGTAGGTTTCGTAGATGGAGAAGGATGCTTCCATGTTTCCATAAACAAGCATCCTGAGATGTCCACAGGCTATCAAGTGCTTCCAGAGTTTGTGGTGGTTCAGCACGAAAGAGACCTGCAAGTGCTATACGCACTGAAGAGGTTTTTCCAATGTGGTGTTGTAAGAAGAAATAACGGAGACAGATGGTGCTTAAGAATAAGAAAACTCTCATGCCTGCAGAAGGTATGCGAGTTTTTCACAAAGCATCCTCTAAAAACCAAAAAGAACGTGGACTTTATAAGGTTTAGGCGAGTGGTTCAGAAGATGGTAGAAGGGAAGCACCTTACAGTGGATGGTCTTTTGGAAATAGTGGAGATAGCCCTTCAGATGAATAGTCAAAACAGAGAACAGCTCCTCCAAGTAAAAAAGGACCTAGAGGCAAAAGCAAGATACAGTCCACCCTCTGGCGAAAGCCAGAGATAAAGGTGAGCGAAATTCCTTGTCGGGTAAGGAAGACTTGCCCGTGTCCGGCTCATATCGGGGGAGCCCTCCTACCCGAAAGGGTGTGGGGTAATCCCGAGGGAAGCCTGTAGCTCGAGAGGGCTACAGAGCCCCGTAACGACTGACCCGAAAGGGGAGGCACGGAAAAACCGTGCAACACGCCGGCTTCCATCCATTGCCCAAAAGGCAATGCAGAAGGAACTATGGAGGTCTTCAAGGTGTTAGACCCTTGGTATGTGACAGGCTTAGTGGAAGGTGAAGGTTGCTTCTCAGTTAGCTTCAACATAAGAAGGAGGCTACGAGTGAAAGTGGAGACACGCCCTTCCTTTTCTATCTCGCTTAACAGAAGGGACCTTCATCTTCTAAAGAAGATAAGAGACTTCTTCGGCTGTGGTGGTATAAGGTTCTCCAGAACAGACAACACTTACAAATACGAGGTAAGAGATATAAGAAGTTTGACAGAGAGGATAGTGCCTCACTTTGAAACCTACCCACTCCAAGGAGCTAAGAAGGATGATTTTGAAAAGTTTAGGAAAATATGCGGTATGGTTAAGGCAAACCTTCACCTGTCTCCTAAGTTCCTACCAGAAATAATAGAGTTGGCATACAGCATGAACCCAAGCGGTAAAAGAAGGTATAAAAAGGAAGACCTCCTAAGGTTCCTGATGGAATGAAGGTATAGTCTACCCCCTGTGGAAACACAGGAAAGGGTGAAGTTCCGACCTGCATGAATGGCCCAACGAGTGCCACGCTGTCTCGAGGAGAGTCCCGGCGAAATTGTAATGCCGGTCAAGATGCCGGCTACCCGCGGCAGGACGGAAAGACCCCGTGAAGCTTCACTGCAGTCTGGCATTGAGCCTTGGCTTGTCCTGCGCAGGATAGGTGGGAGCCTGTGAAGTCCCTCCTCCGGGAGGGATGGAGGCGCCGGTGAGATACCACCCTGGACAGGCTGAGGCCCTAACCGAGCGGTGTTATCCACCGCCGGGACCGTGCCAGATGGGCAGTTTAGCTGGGGCGGCTGCCTCCTAAAAGGTAACGGAGGCGTCCAAAGGTACCCTCAGGCGGGTCGGAAATCCGCCGTAGAGTACAAGGGCAGAAGGGTGCCTGACTGTGAGGCAGACATGCCGAGCAGAGGCGAAAGCCGGGCCTAGTGACCCACTGGTTCTTCGGGGAAGGGCCAGTGATCAGCGGATAAAAGCTACTCCGGGGATAACAAAGGTTGTCCCGCTCCCGAGTAATCGGGAGGCAATAACGCGGCTTATAACGGGGGAGCCCTCCTACCCAAAAGGGTGTGGGGTAATCCCGTGGGAAGTCAGGAGAGGCACAACATGGTAAAAAAAGCTCAAAGGGAACTTATAATAGGCACCCTCTTGGGTGACGGATATCTTCAAAAAACAGGCAAGAAAAATGCAAGGCTCAGGTTGGAGCATTCGGAGAAACAGAAGGAATACATCTTTTGGAAATACGAACTGCTCAAAAACCTGATGCAAGACAAACCTAAGAGGCTTGAGAGATACAACCCCAAGTGGAAAAAAAGCTATGTATACTATCGCTGCCAAAGCCACTCTATGCCACTCTTGGGTGCCTATAGAAGAGCTTTCTACGACGAAAAGGGTAAAAAGCGTATACCGGAAAAGATAAAGAGCCTTCTAAAAGCTCCTCTCTCTTTGGCAGTCTGGTATATGGATGATGGGCATTACTATGCCAGAGATGGCGTAGCCTACATATATATGCCAAGATATGAGGAGGCAGATATAAAGAGGCTCTTGTCCGCTCTGTTAGAAAACTTCGGGCTCAAACCAAGGGTGGTGTATAAAAAGGGCTATCCAGTTCTCTTCTTTGACAGAGAGCAAACCAAAAAGCTCTTTGAGATAATAAACCCATGGGTGCCTGACTTTATGAAATACAAAACCTCTCCAGACCCCGTAACGACTGAGGGCGCGATGCCCGAGGGTCCAGAAAGGGCCAACACGCCGCGCTCCTCACCAGAAGGTGAGGATGATGATATAGTCTACCCTCTGGGAAACCAGAGATAAAGGTGAACAGGCTAATCTCCCCCGAGAGCCCACATCGACGGGGAGGTTTGGTACCTCGATGTCGGCTCCCCCCATCCTGGGGCTGAAGCAGGTCCCAAGGGTTGGGCTGTTCGCCCATTAAAGGGGGACGCGAGCTGGGTTCAGAACGTCGCGAGACAGTTCGGTCCCTATCCGCCGCGGGCGCAGGAGTCTTGAGTGGGTCCGTCCCTAGTACGAGAGGACCGGGACGGGGCAGGCTCTGGTGTACCGGTTATCTCTCCAGAGGTAGCGCCGGGTAGCCATCCTGCTACGGGATAAGCGCTGAAAGCATCTAAGCGCGAAGCCCACCACAAGATAAGGACTCCCTGAAGGGCCCTGGAAGACTACCAGGTTGATAGGCAGCAGGTGGAAGCTCCGTAAGGGGTGTAGCCGAGCTGTACTAATAGCCCGTTCGACTTGCACACCCACAGGAAGGAAAACCTATTGAGTTGCTTCCCTCGGGACCATAGCGGAGGGGAAACACCCGGTTTCCATTCCGAACCCGGCAGTTAAGCCCTCCAGCGCCGATGATACTGTGCGGGGCGAACCGCACGGGAAAGTAGGTCGTCCCGGGGGTTTATAAACTTTCCAACTACCTCTCCAAATTCTTAAGGAGCTCTAAAGCTCTATAGTTTGTAAGGTCAAGTTGTAGGGGTGTTATAGAAACATACCCATGGTAAACCGCCCAATAATCTGTGCCTTCTTCCAAATGCCAACCAAACTCTTCTGCGGTTATCCAATAAAGTGGTCTTCCAGAAGGGTCTGAAAGTTTTAATACCCTTTCCCTGTAAGCCCTTTTGCCTTGACGAGTAAGCATAAAGCCCTTTATTTCCTCTCTCGGTAGGTTTGGTATGTTTACATTCAAATAGGTATCCTCTGGCATACCCACCTCAAGGACCTTAAGGACCACTTCCTTTGCTATCTTTGCTATCTGAGAAAAGTTCACATCTTCCCTTCCAAAGGCGGAGAAGGCAACGGAAGGAATTCCCAGTATCCTCCCTTCCATAGCACCAGAAACAGTGCCAGAATAGGTTATGTCTTCTCCAAGGTTTGGACCTTCGTTTATACCAGAGCAGACAAGGTCTGGCTTTTTGCCCTCAAGGAAAAGGTAATATCCTAAATGCACACAGTCCGCAGGCGTTCCGCCTATGACGGTCCAAAAATCCTCATCCACCCTTCTTATCCTTAAAGGCTGTGTAAAGGTAAGAGAGTGCCCCACACCACTAAGGTTTCTGTCTGGTGCTACCGTTATAACCCTTCCAAGACTTCTTAACTCTTCCCTTAGGGCTTTTATGCCTTCTGAAAAATAACCATCGTCATTCGTTAGCAGAAAGACAGGCATTGCTTATATTTTATCTCATGAATTGTCCCAAATGTGGCGGAACAGGCTTTGTAGACAAAGGAGGCGTATTGGAGCTTTGCGATTGCAGGTATGAGGGGGTCAACCTCCAAAAATACCTAAACATACCTCCAAGGTTTTTATACGCAGAGTTTGAAAACTACGTGCCTATCTCAGCCTCACAAAAGCAAGCCCTTGAGACCTGCATTCACTACGCCTACAGCTTTGAACCGAAAGAGGGGAAGGGTCTAACACTCATAGGTCCTCCGCAGATGGGAAAAACGCACCTTGTGGTCGCCATCCTAAAGACCGTTTACAGAAAGAAAAGAATAAGAGGTGTGTTTTTTGACACAAAGGACCTCTTCTACAGACTTCAGAGCTACGCAAACACAGAAAAGTATAGTCGCTTCATGAACCTGCTTTTGAACGCACCCCTTTTAGCCCTTGATGACTTAGGAAGTGAAAGGCTCTCCGACTGGAGGATAGAAACCCTGTCCCACATAATAAGCCATAGATACAACTTTCTTAAGAGCACCCTTATAACCACAAACTACCCATTGAATAAGCAAAGCAAGGAAGAAGTAGCAGGAACTTTGGAGGAAAGGCTTTCACCAGCGGTAGTGGGGAAAATATATCAAATGACAGATGTTATATACCTAAGCACTTAGAAAAATAAGGAAAGCACCAGGGCAGGCATAAGGTTAAGCACTTTTATCCCTTTTAAAAGGTCAAAGATTTTAAGTGCGGTAAGCACCATAAGTCCACCACCTATAAAAAGTGCGTTTGATACGGATTGCTCTCTCAAAAACTCACCGTAAAAGTAAGCAAGAAGGGTTATAGAACCCTGAAAAAGAAGCACATACAAGGCAGAGAAGGCTACTCCTTTACCAAGGGAAGAGGCAAGAATAATTGAAGAAGCTCCGTCCATAAAAGCCTTTGAAAGTATTAGAGAGCTATCTCCTTTTGCACCCTCAAGGACACAACCCATAAGGGTCATGGGTCCAACGGTAAAGAGCAGGGAAGCAGAAAGAAAACCCTTGGCAAGGTCTGCCTGCATACTTGTTAGAGCGTCAATCCTCTCTTCCAATTTAAGGAAAGCGCCGATTAGAGAGCCAATAATCAAAAGAAAAAAGACCTTCAAGAGCTCTGGCTTGTTCTCTGAAATGAGCCTTATTCCCAAAAGCAAAGTGAAAAGCCCTATGCCCTGCATAACAGAGGTCTTTAGTCTTTCTGGAAGGTTTTTGGAAATGAGAAGACCCACAGAGGAACCCGCCAGCACAAGCCCTGCGTTCACCAGAGTTCCAAAGGTAGGAAACATTAGCCTTCGCTGTTTTGGCTTGATTGAGCCTGAGAGAGTATATCTTCAAACATCTTGTAGAAAAACTCTGCCCTATCTTGAGGTGTATAGTTTTGAAGCACCCTTTCCCTTGCTTTCTGACCTATCTCCATGGCTTCCTGTGGGTTTTCCAAGTAATAGACCAGCTTTTCCTCTATGTCCGCCCTGTCAAGGGGAAGGTAGGTTATTATTTCTTGACCCGGTGTAAAAAATCCTGGCAAGGTTGCTCTATAGTCTATAAAGGGTGCACTACCCATGTAGGCAACCTCTAAAGGTGCAAAGCCTATACCAGTGGGAACTGCATGGGGGTAGCTAAGTATGGTTATGTAAGACCTTCCAATCATTTCAAGTGCTTGGTCCCAGCTCTCTATTGGCACGTGCTCGTGTCCTTCCTTTAGCTCTCCTTCAAAAAGACCCACTATTTTGAGGTTTATACCCTCAAGGAAGCTAAGCATATACCACCTTTTTCTGGCGGTTGCGTAGAAACTAATATCGTTCAAAAGCCTTACATAGTCCTGAGGGTTTTCCTGACGCCATTTGTTAAACTCTTCTTGAAAACTCTGGTTAAACATGGACAGTATATATTCGCTAACATAAAGGATATGTGCCTCTGGGTTTCTAAAGAGAAACTCACCTACTTCAAAAAAGTATGGGATATATTCCTCTTTTAAGTTATTAGCTACCTGCTGGGCAATTATGTTAGGGTCCACTACAGGTCCGAGGAATACCGCTTCTATGTCCTTTTCTTCTGAAGGTTCTACCATTTGACTGGGGTCTACGAAGGGAGTTATATAGAAGGTGCCTCTTTCGTGTCCGAGAAACCTCAAGCTGTCCGCATACTTGAGGTCTGTAACTACAGGAAGGAAGTTGTTTGCCTCTCTTAGGTCAAAGAGGGTAGGAAAGTGAAACAATGGCTCGTCTGTAAAGAGGCTTACATGCACAAAGCCAAAGGCATCAAAGATGGGAAGTCTCTCGCCATTCCTTTCTCCAAAGACCACACAGCTACCGTTGAGGTCAAGGGTGAAGAGTGGAGAAAAGTCCAATAGCCTGTTTACCACTTCCTGAAGGTCTCCTTCAGTTAGGTCAAAGTCCTGCACCTGTGCACCCTTTTCTCTAAAAAGCTCAAGAAAAGCCAAAATATGTCTGTTTATCCCAAGGTCCTTTCCTTGTCTTAAAAGAGCTATACGCATGGTCTAAAAATCATATCATAGTTTTCGGGTTATAATAGCTTTATGCTTGCAAAGAGAGTATCTCATATAAAGCCAGCACCTACGCTTGCCCTTACAGCTAAGGTGAACCAGCTCAAGGCTCAAGGTGTAGATATAGTGGGTTTTGGTGCAGGAGAGCCAGACTTTGACACGCCAGATTTTATAAAAGAAGCCTGTATAAGAGCCCTAAAGGAAGGGAAAACCAAGTATGCACCCTCTGCGGGTATTCCACAGCTAAGAGAAGCCCTTGCAGAGAAACTCTTGAAGGAAAACGGTATAGAGTACAAACCTTCTGAGATAGTAATAACCGCAGGAGCAAAGATGGCACTTTTTCTTATTATGCTTGCTCTTTTGGAAGAGGGTGATGAGGTGCTACTCCCTACACCTTACTGGGTAACCTATCCAGAGCAGATACTTCTCTGTAATGCAAAGGTTGTAGAAGTGCCACTTAGAGAAGAAGAAGGCTTTGTCCTCAAGGCTGACCTTCTGAGAGAATACATAACACCAAAGACAAAAATGCTAATACTTAACTCACCCTCTAACCCTACTGGTGCGGTAATTCCAGAAGAAGAACTAAAAAAGATTGCGGAGCTCTGCCTTGAAAAGAACATACTTATAGTTTCGGATGAATGCTACGAAGCCTTTCTCTACGACGGAGAAAGGTTTGTAAGTCCTGCCAGCCTCTCAAAGGAGATAAGAGAAATAACCTTTACCGTTAATGCCTTTTCAAAGAGCTATTCTATGACAGGATGGCGTGTGGGTTATGTAGCCTGTCCAGAAAAATATGCAAAGGTAATAGCGGACCTAAACAGTCAAAGCATTTCCAACGCCACCACCTTTGCCCAGTATGGAGCCTTAGAGGCTTTAAAAAATCCAGAAGCCAAAGCCTTTGTGGAAAATATGAGAAAAACCTTTGAAAAGAGAAGAGACCTTGCTTACAGTCTACTGAGGGAGATACCAAAGGTAAGTGTAGTCAAGCCTAAGGGAGCCTTCTATATATTTCCAAATTTCACATATTACTCACAAAAACTGGGTTCAGACCTAAAACTGGCGGACTATCTCATAGAAAAGGGTCGTGTTGCAGGTGTTCCTGGCTCTGCCTTTGGTGCGGAAGGGTATCTAAGGCTTTCCTACTGCGTTTCTGAGGATACCATAAAGGAGGGTATTAGTAGGATAAAAAATGCGGTTGAAAGCATATAACTGCCTGTCTGGAGGAGAATATGTGTAGACTGTTTGGAGTTATAGCTAACAAAGAGGTGGATATGGATTTTTCCTTTAACTTAGCGGATAAGCCCTTTAGGGAATTTGCAAAATCTAATCCTCATGGGTGGGGTATAGGATATTACGATAAGGGGGAGGCAAGGGTTATAAAGCAGGGACTGGAAGAGGTGGGAACTATAAGCAATTATAACTTCTCCGTGGTAGAAACGGTGCGTTCAAGGATTATCCTTTCACACGTTAGATACGCTACCTATGGCAATTCTTCCAAAGTAAACGCCCATCCCTTTATTTTCAAAAATTGGATATTTGCACACAACGGAAGTGTAAATAGGGAATGTCTGAAAGGATACTTAAGTGAAGACTACCTTAGGCTAATTGAGGGGAATACAGACTCAGAAGTGTATTTCCTTTTGATAATGCAGGAAATTGAAAGGCATGGAGACGTGCTTGAAGGTATAAAAAGTGCTTTAAGCATGGTTTATAACTGCGAAAACTACACTGGATTGAACTTCATACTATCCGATGGGCATAGAATATATGCATACAGAGATGCCTCAAGCAATGAAAAATACTACTCCCTTTATCTTCTCAAGAGAGAAAACCCTGATTATGACCTCTTTGAATACCTATCAGAGGAAACAAGACAGCTATTGAGAAGTAAATCCTTGAGAGGAGAAAGGGCTGTTTTGGTCTCTTCGGAGAAGCTAACGAAAGAAAGGTGGACCTTAATACCTCTGAAGAACCTTGTTATAGTTAGTCCGAACTTGGAGATAACCTTCATTAGCCTTTAGCCTTCATTTTCAAAGCGTGTGCTATAATTAATCTCTATGGAGGAAAGGCAAAAACCTCAAGAAGCTCAAGAACCTTCACAACCAGTGGAAGACCCAAGAGACCAAAGGATAAGGGAGCTTGAAGAAAAGCTCTCAAAGCTTGAAAATACCGCAAGGGTTATAAACCAAAGGTATGTAGACCTTCAGAGAGAAATGGAGTATTTAAAGGAAAGATACAGAAAGGACCTTGAGGAGGCAAAAAAATACGGATATGAAAAGCTGGCTCTTGACCTTCTTGAGGTGGTGGATAACTTTGAAAGAGCTTTTCAATATGAAGGGCAAGACCTGGAAGGGCTAAGAAGGGGCTTTGAGCTTATATACAAAGAACTCTTGAGAATATTAGAAAAGTATGGAATAAGGGAAATAGAGCTCTTAGGCAAGGAGTTTGACCCATATCTTGCAGAGGCTGTAGACAGAGAATACACTCAAGATGTGCCTCCAAACGTGGTTGTTAGAGTAGAAAGAAAAGGATATTGGCTACACGACAGGGTGTTAAGACCTGCCAAGGTGGTGGTATCCTATTACGAAGAGGAGATTACGTGATGGAAATACGTTTTAAAGACTTCTACCGTAAAATGACGCCCTTTAAGGACGAAAGTATGGAACAGCTTCTTGAGGAACAGGTAAATCAGTGGATAAAACTCAACAAACCAAAGATAATAAATGTGGAGACCCTTTGGGAGAGAAATTCTCATGTTTCTGCTGGTATAAGGATATGGTATATCCAGGATTGAAAAGAAGGGCTTGTATATTTATAGATGGAGCAAACTTTTACTTTATCCAGAAGGAAATTCTACACCAACGTATTGACCTTATTAAGCTTGTAAATTACTTTAGGGTGGAGTTTGATATATACAACACCTTTTTTTACCTTGCATACAGGGAAGGAGATGAGAAGCAAGAGAGCTTCATTAAAATGCTTGCCTTTAGCGGTATAACGGTGGTTAAAAAACCCATAAAACAGCTTAAGGATGGAACTTACAAAGGAGACTTAGATGTGAACCTTGCTATAGATGCTCTGCTTACCAAGGATAACTATCAGACTGCCATACTATGCACTGGAGATGGAGATTTTGAAAAGTTGGTTTGGACACTCAGAAATTTTGGGAAGGAGATTATCTGTCTTTCTGCGAAGGAAGCCACTGCCATTGAATTGGTAAACGCTTGTGATAGATACATAGACCTTAGAGACCTTTTGCCTATTGTAAAGTTAGAGGAAAAGGAATGAAGTTCTTAGTGGTAGGTGTGGGTGCTCTGGGAAGTGCTTACCTTGCCTTTCTAAGCAGGGCAGGTTATAAGGCGGTAGGGCTTTTAAAGAAGGGGAGGAAACTCCAAAGTATAAGGGTAGAGGGTATATGGGGTGAGTTCACTCAGGAAGTGAAAGCCATAGACACGCTGGATGCTCTTGACTTTGAGCCAGATATCACCATACTAACAGTTAAAAGCTACGATACCACACAAGCTCTCAAGGATATACAAAAGCTTAAAGACACTAAGAGTTTTCTTATGGTGGCACAAAATGGTTATGGCAACTATGAAAAGGCTATAGAGGTTTTTGGCAAGGGTAGGGTTATACTTGCAAGGGTCATATTTGGTGCGGAGCTTTTGGAGTGGGGAAGGGTTAGAATAACCGTGTGCGGTGATGATGTGGTGCTTGGAGACCCAGAGGGCATAATAGAGGAGGCTTTTTTAAAGGAGTTAGCTAATACCTTTAACAGTGCTGGCATACCTACCAGATACGAAAAGGAAGTTTATAAATACCTATGGGACAAAATTCTCTATAACTGTGCCTTGAACCCTCTTGGTGCTCTTTTTGAAACCACCTATGGCAGGCTTGCAAGCAATATATACACAAAAGAGCTTATGGACAAGATATTGGAAGAAGCTTTTGAGGTCATAAAGGCAAATGCCATTCCAACCTTTTGGCAAGATGTGGAAGAATACAAAAGACACTTTTATCAAAGGCTTATTCCACCCACTGCGGAGCATTACCCCTCTATGCTTGCGGATGTGAAAAAGGGAAGGACGGAAATAGACGCACTCAACGGTGCTCTCCTTGAGCTTGGAAGGTCAAAGGGTATAACTCTTCCCGTTAACGAGATGGTGGTAAGGCTCATAAAGGCAAAAGAGGTATTTAATCAATCTTCAGGACGGTGAGAAAGGCTTCTTGAGGAAGCTCCACTTTGCCAAACTGCTTTAGCCGTTTTTTCCCTTCCTTTTGCTTTTCAAGAAGTTTCTTCTTTCTTGTTACGTCTCCACCGTAGCATTTGGCGGTCACGTTTGCCCTTAGAGGAGGTATCCTCTCTGACGCTATTATCCTTGTGCCTATACCTGCTTGAACCTTTACCTCAAAGAGCTGTCTGGGGATGACTTCCTTTAGTTTTTCCACAAGTTGACGTGCTCTTCTATAAGCCTTGTCCCTGTGGACTATGAAGGATAAGGCATCCACTGGGTCATTGTTTATAAAGATGTTTAACCTTACAAGGTCTTCTTCTCTAAAGCCGATAAACTCATAGTCGTATGAGGCGTAGCCCCTTGAAACACCCTTTATCTTGTCATGAAAGTCCATTATCACTTCACTCAAAGGCATCTCATACTCAAGCATTACAGTGTTTGGGTCAAGGTAGATAAACTTCTTTTGAATGCCCCTCTTTTCTTGACAAAGGTTCATGATGCTTCCCACATAGTCTTTGGGTGTTATTATAGTAAGAAGCACAAAGGGTTCTTCAATGGCTTGAATAATGCCCCAGTTTTCTGGAAGCTCTGATGGGTTTCTTATTTCTTTTACCTGACCGTTTTTAAACCTTACCCTGTAAACCACACTTGGTGCGGTGGTGACAATGCTAACACCGTATTCCCTTTCAAGTCTTTCTTGCACTATCTCCATATGTAGCAATCCCAAAAAGCCTACTCTAAAACCTAAACCAAGAGCTGGAGAGGTCTCTGGCTCAAACTGTATAGCTGCGTCGTTTATGGCATACTTCTCAAGTGCATCCCTTAGCTCTTCGTAAGTATAGCCTTCGGAGGGGTATATGCCCGCATAGACCATGGGTTTGGCTGGTCTAAAGCCGGGAACAGGTTCAGGTGTTGGGTTTTTAGCATCGGTTATGGTATCACCGACCCGTATATCTCTTACATCCTTTATAGAGGCAGCGAGATATCCCACATCGCCAGCGGAGAGTTTTTCAAACTTGGTCATCTTTGGAGTTTGTGCTCCTACCTCTGTGACTTCAAACTCTTTACCAGTGGAGAAAAGCCTTATCTTCATGCCCGGTTTTACCTCACCATCAAAGACCCTTACAAAGGCAACCGCACCGCGATACTGGTCATAATAGGAGTCAAAAATTAGTGCCTTTAGAGGTTTGTTTGGGTCTCCCTTTGGTGGTGGGATTCTCTTTACGATAGCTTCTAATATCTCCTCAATACCGATGCCTTCTTTGGCAGAAGCTAATATAACATCCTCGGAGGGTAGCCCCAATATTTCTTCTATCTGCCTTTTTACCCTTTCTGGGTCTGCAGCAGGCAGGTCTATCTTGTTTATAACGGGAATTATGGTAAGGTCTTGTTCTACTGCCTTCCAAAAGTTTGCAACTGTTTGAGCTTCTATGCCTTGAGTTGCGTCAACAAGAAGCAAAGCTCCCTCACAAGCAGCGAGAGCCCTTGAAACCTCATAAGAAAAGTCCACGTGCCCAGGGGTATCTATAAGATGTAAGGTATAGGTTTCTCCGTCCCTTGCCTTATAAAACATTCTTACCGCTTGAAGTTTTATGGTTATGCCTCTTTCTCTCTCAATCTCAAGGGTATCAAGCATCTGCTCCTTTAACTCCCTTCTTGAGACAGAACCAGTGTATTCCAAAAGCCTGTCCGCAAGAGTGGACTTGCCATGGTCCACATGTGCTATTATGGAGAAGTTTCTCACTCGTTCCATAAGATTTATATTTTATGCCTACTTTAGGCTTTTATCCTTTTTCTTATATAAGCATTAACTAATATAAGCCTTGTTTATAGTCCTCCGTAGAAGTTCTTATTGCCAAGAATTGTTAACTCTCATACACTACTATTTTGACATGTGGAAGGTATTAATAGGTACAGTTTTGATATTTTCGGTAAGTTTTGCAAAGTGGTTTAACAAAGCCTCAGAAGGCTTAGAATACGCTCTGCGAGAAAACAAGCCCGTTGCCTTCTACTTTTATAGCAACTATTGCCCCTATTGTGCCCAGATGGAGGAGTTTGTCCTTAGTCAAGAAGATGTTCAAAAAAAGTTGGAGAATTTCGTAGTGATAAACCTAAACATATCCTCTGACGACGGAAGCAGATGGGCAAGAAGGTTAGGTGTTCCTGGTGTCCCCACTTTGGTTTTTTATGACCCAAAGCAGGAAAGGGTGCTTGGTGTCCTCTTTGGAAGCAGACCAAAGGGAGAAGTCCTTAACACTATCCAGAGGATATGTAAGATGCAAAACATTAAGTCATGTTAAAAACCTTTAAGGAGGTATAAAAACATGGACAGGAGAAGATTTCTTGCACTGTCCACAGTAGTAGTTGTAGGTTTAACCTTTGCCCCAGCACTTCAGCCAGCCTTTGGTGCCACAAAGCTTGAAGAAGAAATTCAAAAAAGGCTCGGAGTCCAGCTATCTCAAATCAGAGAAGTGGAAGATATCAAGCTTACTGCTCCCACCATAGCAGAATCTGGTGCCAATGTGCCAATCACTGTGGAGTCCACCATACCCGTGGACAGAGTGGAAAGGCTCTGGATATTCGTTGACAAAAACCCTGTGCCTTGGATAGCGGATGTGTCCTTTACTCCCATGAACGGTCAGGTCTTTTTCTCCACAAGGATAAAGATGGGAGAAACTTCCAATGTGAGGGCAATTCTTAAGCTCAAGGACGGTTCTTATGTGATGGCAACAAAGGAGGTCAAAGTTACCGCTGGTGGATGCGGATAATTCCACCAAAAAATACCAAAAATTCTATACAGGAGGTGCAATATGGCAGTAGGGACTGGCATACTGCGTGTGCCAAAAGAAGCAAAGAAGGGAGAGATTGTAAGGGTGCAGATGGTGATAACCCATCCTATGACACCAGCAAGGAGAGACCCACAGACAGGGCAAGAAGTGCCTGCCTATCACCTTACAAAGCTTGAGCTTTTCTTTAACGATAAGCTTGTAAGCACTGTAAACATGGGTGCTGGTGTGAGTGCCAATCCCTTTATGGCTCTTACTCTAAAGGTGGAGGACAGTGGTGTTGTGAAGATAGTCTACGAAGACAACAAGGGTGGAAAGTGGGAGAGAACTGCGGAGATAAAGGTTTCTTAAGGGGGGTTATGTTATGAGAAAGAAGGCACTTCTGGCAGTGTTTACCGCCGGTGCTATCGCCGGTGGGCTTTTGTCTACAAAGGCTTTTGCTCAGGTTGAAGGAGAACTTTCTCCAGAAGAAGAAATGAAACTTGTCCAAGAGTTCAATAAGATGCTTGCAGAAGGTATAAACCCCGGTGAAATATGGTATGAGGTGGGTAAGGAAGCCATAAAGAAGTATAACCTTGACAAGTGCGACCTTGGTCTTGGTCCTGGTGTTTTCAAAGGCGCTGCAGCACAACTGCCAAGATATTTCCCCGACGCAAAAAAGGTGATGGACCTTGAAACAAGAGTTGGATGGTGTCTACAAAAGCATGCAGGTATGACACAGGAGCAGGTTCTCAATTTTGTGCGTCAATGCTGGGGTAAATCGGGCAACTGTGTGAGCGAATACGACGGAATAATCATGTATCTCACCATGGAATCCAATGGGCATAAAATTAACGTAAACCTAAGAGACCCAAATGTAAAAAGGATGTATGATATAGGCAAACAAATTTTCCACACAAGGCTTGGACCTTGGGACTTTAACTGTGCTACCTGTCATGCGGGTAAACAAGAGGTAAGAATAAGGGCAACAAAACTTTGGAGCATGGATAGACCTGGTGAAGTAGGCAATGCGGTTTCCATCTTTCCTAAATATCTGGTTAGGTGGGGTCTTCCTATGACCATGCATTACAGATATGCGGAGTGTATACGTCAGATGAGATGGCCAGAGTTTATACCCCACTCTGACCTTGGAGTAGCACTTTCTACATATCTCTATGGCTCTGCCAACGGCACAGAGATAAAAGCACCAGGAATAGGGAGGTGACAAAGATGAAAAAGGTTCTAATCCTTGCAGGTATTTCAGCCCTCTTAACAGGTGCTGTGGTTGAAGCCCAGCAAAGAAAAAGTCAACCACAAAGACAACAAGCGATAAAACAGGAAGAAGTAATGCAGGTCTTAAAATCCGGTTTTTCTTCAGACCCAAGGTTTACATGGAAAATACAGCAAGACGAAGCCCAGAGAATATGCTCTCAGTATCCCAGCAGGGAACAAATGCCAGCACAAGCTATACAGAGGGTTATCCAGCTAAGCCAAGCGGAGATAAGGT
>JAXSOX010000027.1:0-15714 GCA_037926525.1 Aquificaceae bacterium
TGGAGCAGTATCACGATGAAAAGGGAATAAAGTGGCCCACTTCGGTTGCACCCTTTGAGCTTGACATAATATGCGTAAACATGGAGGACCAAGAGCAAAAGGCGGTGGCGGAAAACCTATATATGCTGGCACAGGAACATGGTATAGAAACCATATACGACGATAGAGACCAAAGCCCAGGCTTTAAGTTTGCGGATGCGGACTTGTGCGGATTTCCATACAGGATAGTGGTAGGCAGAAAGGTAAAGGAAGGCAAGGTGGAACTCCAAAATAGGCACACAGGAGAAAGGTGGGATGTGGAAATAGACAAGGCTGTGGAGACTGTAAGGGATTTGGTAAACAGGGATAAGAATCTCCCATAGTATTGGAAACTCTTGACAAATATAGAAGTTCAGTTTATGTTTTTGTTTACTTAGGCAAGATGTATATAAAGGGGTTTGAATGCAGACTCTGTGGCAAAAGAGGGGGTCTATCTTGGGTTTAAGACCTATCACTACTAAAAAGAAAGTTCCTGTGGCGTTGATAAAAAGACACCTTGAGAAACTAAAAGGCTATAATAGTGCTTCCTTGGAAGTTTTGAAGGGTAATCCTTATTACAGGGATTGTTTGGTTCATTTCCTAAAACCTGCAATGGTAGGAATAAATTTCTATTAAAGGGGGGACTATAGAGATGCCAAGGTTTAAGTATAGAGCCTTTGACGACACGGGAAACTTTGTAGAGAGTGAGGCAAACTATCCAAGTCAAGAAGCTTTGATAGCGGACTTACAACAGAGGGGTTTGAGTATCATAGAAGTAATAGAAGCTGATAAGGAAGAGGGGAAGAGAGGATTAACCTTTAAACTTCCAATAGGTGGTAGGGTAAGCGATAGAGACCTTTCCATATTTTGCAGGCAACTTGGAACAATGATAAACGCAGGACTTAGCATAGTAGATGCTCTTAACATATTGGGAGACCAATTACCCAACAAAAAACTTGCAGAAGCCAGTAAAAAGGTCGCAGTGATGGTAAGCGAGGGAAAACCCATATCTGCCTCTATGGCTGAGTTTCCTGCAGTTTTTCCAGAGTTTGTAATTAATTTGGTTAGAGTGGGTGAAGAAACGGGTAATCTTGACGTTTCTCTTATAAGGGCTGCGGATTATTACGAAAAGATGGCAATGATAAAGAGCAAGATAAAGAGCGCAGCCTTTTATCCTACCTTTGTGGTTATAGTAGCCACCGCCATAGTTACGGGTATACTCTATTTTCTTGTGCCCACCTTTGCAGAGATTTATGCCTCTCTTGGTGGTGAACTTCCCGCTCCTACCCAAATGCTTATCGCCGCCTCTAACGCCCTTAGGTCAAACCTTATCTTTATACTTGGTTTCATAGTAGCTTTCTCTTTAATATTTAGATTTTTACTCAACAATAGCTACCAGTTTAGAAAATCTGTGCATTCCTTTATGCTAAGAGCTCCAAAGATGGGTGAGCTTGTGATGAAAAGCACCATGGCAAAGTTTGCCAGAACTATGGCAACCCTCTTTTCAAGTGGTGTGGCTCTTGAAAGGGCTTTTGAGATAGCAGGTCAGGTAACGGGAAACGTAGTAATAAGGGAAGCTCTTGAGTCTGCAAAGAAGGGTGTTATAGAGGGTGAGCCCATATACAAGGCTCTTGAAAAAACTGGAATGTTTCCAAAACTTATAATAGCCATGGTGAGGGTAGGTGAGGATACAGGTAGGCTTGATGATATGTTAGATACTATAGCGAGATTCTATGAAGACGAGTTTGATAAGGCTGTGGAAGGAATGATAAAGCTAATAGAACCAATGCTCATAGTCTTCATAGGCGGTATAGTGGGAGCTATACTCATAGCCCTATACATGCCTATATTCAAGTTGGGTGAGTTGATAAAGTAAGCCTTGGAGTTTATAATTATTAGCTTATGGCTCTGAGTGTAGGAATTGTAGGATTGCCTAATGTAGGAAAATCTACCTTGTTTAACGCCCTAATACAGTCCGCAAAGGCGACCGCTGCAAACTATCCCTTTTGCACTATAGAGCCAAACGTGGGCACGGTGGAAGTGCCAGACAAGAGGCTCTACCACATTGCAGAGCTTGAAAGGTCAAGAAAAATAACGCCAACCTTTATAGAATTTGTGGATATAGCCGGACTTGTAAGAAACGCCAGCAAGGGGGAAGGTCTTGGAAATCAGTTCCTTGCCCATATAAGGGAAGTGGATGCAATTGCTATGGTGTTAAGGTGCTTTGAAAACCCTGACGTGGTTCATGTGGAAGGCAGTGTTGACCCCATAAGGGATGCTCAGATAATAGACCTTGAGCTTATAGCAAAGGACTTGGAGACGGTAGACAAAAGGCTTGAGAAGGTGGAAAAGATGGCAAGGCTGGGAGACAAAAAGGCAAAGGAAGAGTTGGAAATGCTAAAAGCCATAAAGGCGGTTTTGGAAAATATGGAGCCTCTTAGAAAACACATAAAGGACCTTGGCTCAGAGGTCTTTGAGTATGCCAAAAGGAATCTTTTTCTCCTTACCACCAAGCCTCTTATGTATGTGGCAAACGTGAGCGAGGCAGACTTGCCAGAGGGCAATCAACTAAGTGAGAGGGTTTTTCAATACGCACAAGAGGAAGGCTCTCCTGCGGTATTGATATGTGCAAAACTTGAAGAGGAGCTTATTGGTCTTGAAAGAGAAGAAAAAGAAGAGCTTCTTAGGTCTTATGGACTTGAAGAACCAGGGCTTAACAAACTTATAAGGTCTGCTTACTCACTCCTTGAGCTTATAACCTTTTTCACTGCAGGAGAAAAGGAGACAAGGGCGTGGACTGTAAAAAGAGGCACAAAAGCACCACAAGCTGCGGGCAAAATACACTCAGACTTTGAAAGGGGCTTTATCGCTGCGGAGGTGATAAACTACGAGGACTATGTAAAGGTTGGCTCTATGACTAAGGCTAAAGAGCTTGGTCTTGTAAGGCTTGAAGGGAAAGAGTATGAAGTCAAAGATGGTGATATTATCTATTTTAGGTTTAACGTTTAGGCTTATATTTTAAACTCATGTATAGAGACCTTGACGCACAGACCAGAGAAGACCTAAGGCTCTATTTTCAGGACAGAGACTACATGGTGGTTTCCGTGCCAAAGGATGAGCTTATAAGGGTTTATACCCTGCAGGCAAACCATGCAGTGGCGGTTGCCAAGAGAATACATGACTTGGAAGGTCAAAGGGCGGAGCTTATGGGCTATGCCATAATGTCCGCTTTACTTTTGACATCCCTTGTGAAACATGCAACAGAACAAAAGGTGCTTTTTAAGGTGCAAACAGATTATGGAGTTGTAGTCTCAGAGGCGGACGGAAAGGGAAGGGTGAGAGGTTTTATAGAAGGCGACCCACAAGAAGGTTGGGCTTCTGGAGTTTTAACCGTAGTAAAAGAGCTAAGGCTTGGCGTGCCTTACACGAGCATAGTCCCAGTGGTTGGTAGAAACCTAAAGGAGGCTCTTTCCTTTTACTTTGAACAATCAGAACAAACAAAAACCTATTTGGATATGCATTTGGAGTTTACTCCTGCAGGAGTCCAGGCAAAGGCTTATCTTGTGCAAGTGCTTTCTGGAGTTTCTCAAAAGAGCATTGACCTTATAGAGGAAAACCTAAGAAACCTCTCCTTTTTTGAAAAGAGACCAGAAGACATAGCTCTTGATATACTAAAGGGTATGGAACCAAGGCTTATAGGTCTTAAGGAAATAGAATATTACTGTCCCTGTAGTGAGGAAATAGCTCGTGCAAGTCTTATGCTCTTGCAGGAGGAGGAGCTCCAAGATATACTAAGCGAAGGACCTGCACAGGTAGTTTGTAAGTTTTGCAAGAGAGTTTATCGCTTCAGCAGGGAACAGCTTATGCTATAATTTTTCTATAAGACCGCACCTTTCCCCTTTGGGTTGACCCGAAAGGGTTTTGGGAAAGGGTGGCAAAACCCAAGGAGGTTAAGATGGCTGTAGTTTCTATGAGAGACCTTTTGGAAGCAGGTGTGCACTTTGGACACTCAAAGGGCAGGTGGAACCCTAAGATGGCACCCTATCTATACGGCGTGCGTAATGGTATACACATCATAGACCTTAACAAGACCGTTGTATTCCTTGAACAAGCCTATCACTTTATAGCGGACAGTGTGGCACAGGGTGCGGAAGTGCTCTTTGTAGGCACAAAAAAGCAGGCAAAGGATGTGATAAAGGAAGAGGCGGAAAGAGCCGGTGTGCCATATGTGAACGAAAGATGGGTTGGAGGACTTCTTACCAACTTTAGGACTGTGCGTAAGAGCATCCTCAAGCTCCATACCCTTGAGAGGATGGAAGCGGAAGGTGTCTTTGACGTGCTTCCCAAAAAGGAGGTAAGAGGACTAAAGAGAAAAATGGAAAGGCTTAGAAAACTCTACGGTGGTATAGTAAACATGGAAAGGCTACCCAACATTATCTGGGTTGTGGACACAGTAAGAGAAGCCATAGCGGTCCAAGAGGCTAAAAAACTGGGCATAACAGTGGTAGCCATTGCGGACTCTAACTGCGACCCAGACCTGATAGATTACCCTGTGCCAGGAAACGACGATGCCATAAAGTCTATAAAGCTACTTACCTCAAAGATAGCGGACGCGGTCATTGAAGGCAAGCAGAGAAGAGAAAGTCTCGGAGAGGCGGCGATTGAAGTGCCAAGGAGAAGAATCATTACCGTTGAAGAAGAGGAAAAGGTGCTCTTTGAGAGGGCGATGGAAATGTCCGAGAAGTACGAATACATTGACAAAGACGCACAGGAGGAATAAGTATGATAAGCGCGGAGATGGTAAAGACACTGAGAGAGATGACTGGGGCAGGTATGTTAGACTGCAAGAAGGCTTTGGAAGAAGCTGGGGGTGATATAGAAAAGGCGAAGGAAATACTCAGAATAAGAGGTCTTGCCAAAGCGGACAAGAAAGCAGGAAGGGAAACAAAAGAGGGCATAATCTATGCCTATGTGTCAGAAGATAGAAAAACAGGAGTGCTAATAGAGCTAAACTGTGAGACGGACTTTGTGGCAAGAAATGAAAAGTTTGTGGAGCTTGCCCTAAACATAGCAAAGCATATAGCAAGCGTCCCAGAAAACAAGGATAGGTCAGGCACCGGTGAAGATATCGCAGGTCAAGCCTATGCACAGGACACAAGCATAAGCGTAGGAGACCTCATAAAGTCCGCTATAGCCCAAATAGGAGAAAACATACAGCTAAGAAGGTTTGTAAGATACGATACTGAAGGCTTTGTACATGCCTATGTGCACGGTATAGGAAAGGTAGGTGTGCTTATAGACTACCTTGCTCCAGAGCTTAACGACAATACACTCAGAGTGGTCCACGATGTGGCACTTCAGATAGCTGCTATGAAGCCTGAGTTTGTAAGCATAGAAAGTGTTGACCCAGCAGTCCTTGAAAGAGAAAAGAGAATTCTCACAGAACAAGCAAGACAGGAAGGTAAGCCAGAAAACATTATAGAAAAGGTGGTGGAAGGTAGGCTCAGAAAGTTTTATCAAGAGAAGGTGCTCTTAGAGCAGGCCTTTATAAGGGAAGAGAAGAAAACCGTAGGACAATACATAAAGGAAAGCCAAACAGGTGTGGAAATAAGACGTTTTGTAAGGTTTGAAGTAGGTGGTGTCTGATGGATGAAGCACCTGTATATAAGAGGGTGCTTTTAAAGCTATCTGGAGAAGCCTTTGCTGGCGAGCAAGAGTTTGGCATAGACCCAAAGTTTCTTGAATACATAAGCCTTGAAATAAAGAGTCTTGTGGACGTGGGGGTCCAAACTGCAATAGTGATAGGTGGTGGCAATATCTTTAGAGGTATAGAGGGGCTTGAGATAGGTATAGATAGGGCAACGGGCGATTATATGGGTATGTTGGCAACGGTTATAAACGCCCTTGCCTTGCAATCCGCACTTGAGAGGATAGCACAAATTCCCACGAGGGTCTTGTCAGCCATTGAAATGAGACAAATTGCAGAGCCTTACATAAGAAGGAGGGCTATAAGGCATTTAGAAAAGGGTCGTGTGGTAATATTCGCTGCAGGGACAGGCAATCCCTTTTTCTCCACAGACACTGCGGGTGCTCTCAGAGCCATAGAGATAGGTGCGGACCTTCTTATAAAGGCTACAAAGGTGGACGGCATATACACCGATGACCCACTTAAAAACCCCAACGCAGAGTTTATCCAAGAAATAGCCTATCTTGAAGCCATAAATAGAGGTCTTAGGGTTATGGACTATACCGCTATGACCCTCTGTAAGGAAAACAAGCTACCCATATTGGTGCTTAACATAAAAAAGCCAGGAAATCTGCTGAGGGCTGTAATGGGTGAAAGGGTTGGGTCTTTGGTGAGGTAGCATGGGAGATTTGGTAAAAGAGGTATTTCAAGAAGATGTATATAGGGTAAAGCTCAGAAAAAAGCTACCTTATATCTTCAAGATAATAGATTTAGAGTTCTCAAGAGGTGGGCATGTAGGTATGGAAGTAGGAGTTTTTAGAGAAAGAGTAATAGTTTCCTTTTTTATGCACGTGTTTGGCGAAGATAAGGTGATCCTTGACACCGCAAACAAAGCGGAGGTAGATTTAAGGATTGTAGGACATGACAACCCTATATCTATAAAAACTAAGACAGGTAGTGGTTTATCAGGTGTCAAACTAAAATGGACAGTTGATTGGAAAAAGGCGGAAGAGTTCTATGGCTCATATTTTCCTGCTTCTGATATGTTGTTTGTTCAAATAAACTGGAACAGACATGGTCTTTTTGCCTATATACCCTTAAACATACAAAAGCAAGTCTTTACTGAATTAGGTAAGGAAAGTTATCTAAAGCTACCGAGAAAAGGAACGAACCCGAGAGGTGTAGAGATAAGCACATTAGCACTAAAGGAATGCCTGAAAAGAACAGAGTATAAGTTAGATATACACTGGAAGGTGGATGAAAGTATCCTAAGCAAGTACAATCCTTACAAGCGGTGGATTGAGCTATGGGAAGAAGAATGAGAACAAAAACAAGCAGGTTTGGAAGCAGTGGGAGAATAGCTCACGACTCTTCGGATTTTTATCGCAGAAGGCTATATTCTGAATTTATACCCGTGGAGGTCCAAAAGGACCAGAAAGAAATTCCATTTCCTGACAACCTCAAAAATACTATCCTTTGCAAATCCTCAGAAGATATGTCAGAAATTCCTGACAATAGCGTTCATCTTATGATAACTTCACCTCCATACAACGTGGGCAAAGAATACGATATGGATATGAGTTTTACAGAATACAGAGAATTTCTTAAAAGGGTTTGGAAAGAAGTATATAGAGTTCTTGTTCCCGGTGGGAGGGCATGTATAAATGTGGCTAATCTTGGCAGAAAGCCTTACATTCCACTTCATGCCTTTATAATTCAGGACATGCTTGAGTTGGGTTTTTTAATGAGAGGTGAGATAATATGGGTAAAAGCTGGTGGTGGTGCACCATCAACTGCGTGGGGCACTTGGCTTAGTGCAAAGAATCCGGTAATAAGGGATGAGCACGAATACATTCTTGTCTTCTCAAAGGGCAGTTTTGAAAGAAAAAGCACGGGGCAAAGCACTATAAGCAGAGAGGAGTTCTTGACTTTTACGAAAAGCGTGTGGTATATGAAAAGCGAAAGTGCTAAGAAGGTGGGACATCCAGCAGTTTTCCCTATAGAGCTTCCCTATAGGCTAATTCAGTTGTATACCTTTAAACATGATATAGTGCTTGACCCTTTTATGGGTAGTGGTCAAACCGCGATAGCAAGTTTGATGTGTGATAGATATTACATTGGCTACGAGATAAACCCTGAATATGTGGAGCTTGCAAACAGAAGAATACAAAAATACACAGAAGGAGGTCAGCCATGATAGAGGATATTTTTAGAAGTGCGGAAGAGGATATGAAAAAGGCGGTAAACTACTTTAAGAACGAAATAGCTGGGCTTAGGACGGGTAGGGCAAGCACATCCCTTGTTGAAGAGCTAAAGGTAGAATATTACGGTTCAAAGATTCCTCTCAAACAGCTTGGAAGCATTAGTGTGAGCGATGTAAACCAGCTAACCATTCAGCTTTGGGATGTAAATGCGGTCTCAAGTGTGGAAAAGGCAATAATGGAAAGCCTAAACCTCACACCTCAAACACAGGGTAATGTAATAAGGATAACCTTGCCACCTCTCACAGAAGAAAGAAGAAAGGAGCTTGTGAGGATGCTTCATAAAATGGCAGAGGAGGCAAGGGTGGCGGTTAGAAACATAAGAAGAGATGCAAAGGAAATGCTCGAAGACCTTGAGGGTGTTTCTGAAGATGAGATAAAGAGGGCTTTAGAAAGACTTCAAAAGCTCACAGACAAATACATAGAGGAGATAAACTCCCTTGCAGAGACTAAGGAGAAGGAGATAATGGGAGGATGAGGCTTTTTCCAACCTTCAGCCCGAGAAACACAAAAACCTCAAGTAGAGGTGTTTGAAGGACAACTGCCATCTTCCCGATTAACGGTTAACAAGGATAAAGATTAGGTCCGCTATCTCATCCCTTTTTGAGTTTTGGCTTAAAGGCTTTGCTTGTCTTTCGGACCTCGCATAGAAGGCGTTGAACTGTTCCACCCTTCTTGCAAAGAGAAACCTTCTGCTCCAATAGGGCTCATCTATCCTGTTTATTGTTATGCCAGCCTTCTCACTGGCATGCACAAACTTTCCGTTGCCTATGTATATACCTACATGAGATGGTCCTGGTCTGTAGGTGGTAAAAAAGAGAAGGTCTCCGGGCTTTAGAGCTCTGGGGTCTACCTCAATGCCTATACGTGATTGTTCCGCAGTGGTTCTTGGAAGTCTTATGCCGTTAACCTCAAAAACCCTTTGCACAAAGGCGGAGCAATCCATCCTGTATAGGTCGTTAGCACCGAATTGATAGGGTCTTTCCATGTAGGTTAGAGCGGTAAGCACTATGTTTTCTGGACTTGCAAACACAAAACTAAAACTCAGTATTAACCCTGCCACAACTCCCCTCATGCCTTCTGAGTATACAAGCTATTCTCTCCCTTGTCAAGTGCTTTAAAAACTCAAGCCAACCCTTCCAATATATGTCCTTATAAGTTTTATCCCCCGTGAGCACACGATAAAAATTTCTCAATGCGTAATCTTTTCCCATTTTGAAGGCAACGCTTTGAAACCTATAAGCAAGTCTTGCTATCTTTCCTGCGTATATGAGCTCTTCTACCAATGGTTTCAGCATTAGTTCGTAGGCTTTTGTTGGTTCAGAGGGGTTTTGTATTATGGCTTTTGCGAGGATTTTGCCTGCCCAAAGGGCGTAGTATATGCCTTCACCGAGCAGAGGGTCTGTCATATTGGCAGAGTCTCCTGCGAGCAAAACTCTCTCTCTACCTATTTGAATGTCCTTTTTCCCTTCTGGAAAGGGTATATGCCAACCCTTTGGATGTTTAAAGTTTATGTTTTTACTGAGAGCGTAGTTCCTTAATATCTCAAGCAGGTTTTCCCTTCCAGTGGTTGCAATGCCAAGGCTTATGCCATCACCATGAGGAAACACCCAAAGATAACCTCTACTTACCCATCCTATCTCAATTAAAACCTTATCCCTTAGACTACCCTCTGTAAACAGCTCAAGACTTCTGAAAAACTTTCTTTTCTTGTATCCAAGAAGTTTTGCGGTTTTAGAATGAAAGCCGTCCGCACCAATTAGATAGTCCGTGTAGAAGTTTCCCCTGCTTGTATAGACCTTGTATAAGTTTCCCTCCTTCTCAAAGCCTATAAACTCTCCAATAAGGAGCTCCGCACCAACTTCAAGAGCTTTTTGCACCAAAAAATGGTCAAACTCAGACCTATCAACTATGTAAGCAACCTCTCTGTTTGCCTCCACCTCATACTCCTGCAAACCCTTATAGCCAAGTTTTCCAGAGCTTATCGTGTTTAGTATCAACCCTTTGTAGCCCTCTGGCAGAAGCCTTAGGGTTCTCGCAGACAGACAGCCTGCACAGAGTTTAAACCTTGGAAGTTTTTCCTTTTCAACTATTAGGACCCTAAGACCAGATTTTGAAAGATGGTAGGCAGTGGAAGCTCCAGCAGGACCACCACCTACAACTACAGCATCGTAAAGCACATATAAAGTTTAACCTAAAACCTTATGAGACTTGCACCCCATGTAAGCCCGCCACCCATAGCGGTCAAAAGCACTAAATCCCCTCTTTTTAGCTTACCTTCTTTGTATGCCTCACAGAGAGCTATAGGAATGGATGCGGCGCTTGTGTTTCCATACTTATGAATGTTTGAATAGACCTTTTCCATTGGCACATTGAGTTTTTCCGCAAGAGCCTGCATTATCCTTATGTTTGCCTGATGAGGAACTATAAGGTCTATATCCTGTGTGGAAACTCCAGCCCTTTGCAAAACTTCCTCGCACACATCCGCCATAGAACGGACCGCAAGTTTAAAGAGCTCCTTCCCCTTCATCTTTATGTATCCACACCTTTCCGCATAGAGGATTTCCCAGTAGTTGCCGTCAGAACGCATCACAGAGGCAAGAAGCTCACCTTCACCCTCGGAGCTAAGCACCACCGCACCCGCCCCATCACCAAAAAGAACACAAGTAGACCTGTCTGTCCAATCCACTATCTGGGAGAGTTTCTCCGCCCCCACTAAAAGCACCCTTTTAGCCCTTCCAGAGGATAGCATAGAACTTGCTATCTCAAGACCATACAAAAAGCCACTGCAGGCTGCGGATATGTCAAAGGCGTAAGCCCTGTTTGCACCAAGTCTTGCCTGAAGAAGACAGGCACTTGCAGGAAAGCCAAGGTCTGGAGTAAGGGTCGCAAGGATTATGGTGTCAATCTCTTGAGGGTCAATCTGCGCAGACTCTAAGGCTTCAAGGCTTGCCCTATAAGCCATATCTGTAAGACTTTCCGAACCTGCTATCCTCCTTTCCTTTATACCCGTTCTTGTGGTAATCCAATCGTCAGAGGTGTCCACCATCTTTTCAAGGTCAAAGTTGGTAAGCACCTTATCAGGCACATAATAACCCATACCCCTTATGGTTATGCCCATTAGACCTTTACCTCTTGTGGAAGGAGTTTTTTCAAGTTCTCTGAGAGCCTTTCGTTAAAGTGGTGTGTTAAAAACTCATTGGCAACCCTTATGGCGTTCTTTATAGCCTTTGCGTTTGCCCTTCCGTGGGTTATTATCACAGGCTTTTTTGCCCCAAGAAGAGGAATACCACCATACTCTGCAAAATCCGCCTTCTTCTTAAAGTTGTTAAGTGCAGGCTTCATAAGAAGTGCTCCCAGCTTTGCCAAAAAGCTCTTTTGCACCTCCTCCTTTATCATTTGAAGGACCGCAAAGCCCAAGCTTTCACTGGCTTTTAGCACCACATTACCCACAAAACCGTCGCACACTATCACATCAAAGGTCCCTGCATATATGTCTCTTCCCTCGGCGTTTCCAAGAAAGTTTAGTTTGCTGGCTTTTAAGAGGGGATAGGTTTCTTTGACAAGCTCGTTGCCCTTACCCTCCTCCTCTCCTATGCTTAGAATACCCACCCTTGGGTTTTTTATACCTAATATCTCCTCCGCATAGGTGTGTCCTATTACCGCAAAATGGAGCAGATGCGAGGGTTTACAGTCCACGTTTGCTCCCACATCAATGAGAACCGTTTTACCTTTTGGATTAGGTAAGGCGACCGCTATGGCTGGTCTTTCAAGGTCAGGAATAGAGCCTATTACAAACTTACCAACTGTTAGCACCGCACCCGTGTTTCCCGCAGAGACAAGACCCTCCGCCTTGCCTTCTCTCACCAACATGCCTGCCACATACAGGGAGGAGTTTTTCTTTCTCAAGACATTAGAGGGGGTTTCGTGCATCTGCACCACATCCCCTGCATGAACTACCTGAAGACCGTCAAACTTCTCCCTTTCAAGAATTTGTCTTATTTTTTCTTCGTCCCCTACGAGGATGCTCTCAAGACCAAGCTCCTTGTAGGCAAGAATACAACCCTTTACTATCTCCTCGGGGGCGTAGTCCCCTCCCATACAGTCAACTGCTATTTTTGTCATGAAGTCTTGAGAACTTCCCTACCCTTGTAGTATCCACAGTATGGGCAAGCTCTGTGTGGCATCATAAGCTCGCCACAGTTAGGGCAGGTAGCAAGGGACAAGGAACTCAGCTTTGCGAAAAAGTTTTGTGCTCTCCTCTGGTCTCTTCTCCACCTTGAGGTTTTTCTCTTTGGAACTGCCATCTTATAGCCTCCATAAGGTCATAGTGGGAATTGTAATTATAACACATTCACCTTTTTGAGAAGGTCTCCAAGGGTGCTGGTCCTTTCCTCAAGGTCTTCATAGAGTCCCACATTGCAGTTAGGACTGCAAAGGGGCTTCATGGGTATGCTAAGTATTATCTGCTCTCTCACAAGCTCTGTGAGCTCAAAGGCTTCCTCGTCCTCAAAGAAGGACACATCAAGCTCTGAGGGCTTTAAATATAGCACTTCCGTAGTCGTAGTAGGATATGGCTCTATCCTAATGGACTCATGCCTGCCTATGTCCTTATGGAACACGGTAAGACATCTGCTACACTCAAGCACCACGTAGCCTTCAATTTCCATGTTTACCCTATATCCACCCTTTTCCTTGGTTATCTCCACATAAACGCTTACGGGCTCTCTTATCTCACCAAGGTCTGGAGGTAGCTTTAGGTCTTCTGATTTGAAAACGTAGCTCTGAGAGAACCTGTTTTTTGTTTTGAATATCTCTTTAAGGTTTAATTTCACCATAATGGTTTAAAATATCTCAAAGCTAAGAAAATTTCAAGGAGGTAATTATGAAGCTTGTAGCCATCGGAGGAGGAACGGGGCTCTCCACGCTTTTGAGGGGGCTAAAAGAGAAGGTGGGAAAAGAGATTGAAGACCTCTCTGCCATAGTCACGGTGGCGGACAGTGGAGGAAGCACGGGAAGGCTCAGAAAAATATACAACATGCCAGCACCAGGAGACATAAGAAACTGCATTGTTGCTCTTTCAGAGAGCGAGGAGATAATGCAAAAACTTTTCCAGTTTAGGTTCAAAGGTGGAGAGCTTGAGGGTCATGCCTTTGGAAACCTTTTCCTTGTAGCACTTACGGAGATAACAGGTAGCTTTATGAATGCAATAAACATAGCATCACAGATATTAAGGACAAAGGGTGAGATAATACCTGCAACCCTTGAAAGTATCCAGCTTTGTGCGGAGTTTAGCGACGGGAAAATTATTTGTGGTGAAGAGGACATAACCGAGTATGGAAAGCACGACAGCGTAAGAATTAAAAATATATGGATAGAGCCAAGGGAAGCAAGAGCACCCATAGATGCTATTGCAAAGATAGAGTCTGCGGATATGATAGTTTTTGGTCCTGGGAGCTTATATACGAGCATAATCCCTAACCTACTCATTCAAGACATAAGGGAAGCGGTAAACCACTCCTTAGCTCTAAAGGTTTTTGTGGTAAACGCCATGACCCAACCCGGAGAAACCGACAGCTTTAGTGCCTATGACCATATAAAAGCCTTTAAAGAGTATGCAGGTGTTGAGAGGATAGATGTGGCGGTGGTAAACACAAAAATGCCATCAGACCCACTCCTAAGGAGATACTTGGAACAAAAACAAGAACCCGTAGTGCCAGATGTGGCAAGGATAGCAAGGGAAGGCATAGAAGTATATACAGAAGACTTAATAGGCGATAAGGACGACTTTGTAAGGCACGACCCACACAGGCTTGCGGACCTTATAGTGGAAATATACAAAAAGCATGGCGTTTTTTCTTAACTTTGACACTTCAAGGCTTTCTGTAGAAGAAGCTAAGGTGGTGATATGTGGTAGTGGCATTGCAGGACTTACCAGTGCCATAGTTTTAAAGGAGCTTGGCATAGAGCCTATTGTCCTCACAAGGGGTATAGGAAACACCTACTACTCTCAAGGTGGCATTGCCTGTGCCCTTGACCCAAAGGACAGTCCATACCTTCATATGCTTGATACTCAAAAGGCAGGAAGGGGGCTATGCAAAGAGGAAACCCTCAAAATTCTCGTGGACGAAGGCATTCAAAGAATGGCGGACCTCAAAAGGTGGGGTGTGGTCTTTGACGAGGAGACCACCATAGAGGGAGGTCATTCCTTTCCAAGAGTCTATAAGGTAAAGGACTATACGGGCAAAGCCATATACCAAGCCTTGTGGAAGAGGGCTCAAAGCTTAGGCATTAGGGTAATAAGGGGAGAGTTAGAGGAAATCCTTGGAGAGGAAAGGGTAGAAGGGCTTGTTTACCATGAGGGGCAAAGCCTTAGAGTTATAAAAACACCTGCCATCCTTTTGGCAACGGGCGGGTCTGCGAGCATGTTTTTGCATACCTCTAACCCAGTAAAGGTAAGAGGAGACGCACTGGGCATAGCACTAAGGAAGGGCGTAAAACTAATTAACCCAGAGTTTGTGCAGTTTCATCCCACAGTGGTGAAAAACACCAGCATACTCATCTCAGAGGCAGTAAGAGGAGAGGGTGCTATTTTGGTGGATTCCAAAGGTGAGAGGTTTGTGGAGGAACTCCAGCCAAGGGATGTGGTAGCAAGGGCGATATACAAAAAGCTAAGACAAGGACAAGAGGTTTTCCTTGACCTAAGACCCATAAAAGCCAAAGGAGTAGACCTCTCCAAGAGGTTTCCCACCATATACTCCATGCTAAGGGAAGCAGGCTACAACCCAGAAACCCAACCCATACCCATCACACCCGCATCTCACTACTTTATAGGTGGCATTGAGGTAGACAGCTATGGAAAAACCACCTTTGAAGGTCTCTATGCGGTAGGAGAATGTGCCTGCACGGGCGTGCATGGGGCAAACAGGCTTGCCTCTAACTCCTTGCTTGAGGGCTTGGTTTTTGGATACAGAACCGCCTACAGAATTTTTCATGACCTTTCCTTTTTGAAAAAGCCAAAGGAGACCTATTACAAAAACCAAAGGGAAGGGCAAAAAGACCCACCTTACACCTTTGAAGACCTGAGAAGGCTTATGTGGGAAAACTGTGGACTGGAAAGGGAAGAGACCTCTCTCAAACAGGCACTTGAAAAGCTAAGCACATGGCTACAAACATGGAAAGACTGGAAACCCACCATAGAAAACCGCCAGCTTTTTGACATAAGCCTAACCGCTATGGCTACCCTTAGCTGTGCTCTTTGGAGAAGGGAAAGCAGAGGCGTGCACTATAGGGTGGATTATCCCTTTGAAAGGGAGGAGTTTAGAAGGGATAGCCTTTTTACTCCTCGTTTTCTTATGTTGGGAGAGTAGTCCTTTTTAACGGGTCTTTGAAATCTTTGAAGGTTTTTATCCCTCACGGTGGGCTTAAAACAAGCTCTTTGTAGACTGGGACTGCACTTGCAAAGACGCGTCTCCATCCCTCACGATGGGCTTAAAACATCGGTAAGCTAAAGAAATATTCATGTTTGCATATAAGTAACCATCCCACACGGTGGGCTTAAAACAACTCCTCTTTTGTTTGCCCTCGTTAAGAAAGACAACGGTCGCCATCCCTCACGGTGGGCTTAAAACCAGGCTTACAACGGCGGAGGGCTTGTTTATAGAGAGTGGTCTCCATCCCTCACAGTGGGCTTAAAACCAAATTCATTTTCCCCCGTTTTCTTAGGTAACAGTTCAGTCTCCATCCCTC
>JAXSOX010000028.1:0-15699 GCA_037926525.1 Aquificaceae bacterium
AGTTCAGGCTCTATTAAAACATTACATAGCTCCTTTCTTTTGTCTGCGTTAGACCTAACCGCCAAAAGGAAACTCCGCACAAGAACTTGAAAGATATTTCCCACCTTTTCCAGTGGCGTATTTGGGTTCACATCAACACCCACGAGTAACCCTTCCATCCCAAGAAGAGGTTCAACAGGTAAGTTGTTGGTTATGCCACCATCTACGAGAAGGTAATTCTTATACCTTATAGGTTCAAATATGCCAGGTAAAGCACAGCTACCTAACAAAACTGGAAACAGGCTCCCACTTTTAAAATACAAGGTTTTACCACTCTTGAGGTCTACCGCACCGATAAAGAGCCTTTTCTTTAACCCTTCTATACTGTCTGTAGAAAGCATATTCCTAAGATACTTTTCCGCATCCCTAAGGGATATTAGCCCAAGCCTCGGCACAGTGGGTCTAAGGTATCTGAGCCAGTCCTTTGACTTTACAACCCTTAGCATTTCTTCTGGAGTGTATCCATCGCAGTAAAAGGCACCCACCAAAGCTCCAGCACTTACACCGCTCACCGCAGATATCTCAAAGCCCAGCTCCTCAAGAGCCTTTATTACGCCTATATGTGCTATGCCACGAGATGCTCCGCCAGAAAGTGCAAGGTTAACCTTCATGTATTAAAAGGATAGTGCAAAAACAGGCAATCCCGTCTTCTCTACAAAACCCTTCTCTTGTCTTTCCCTTTATTGAAATGTTTTCTGGTGCTATTTCCAGCATCCTTGAGAGGTTTTCCTTTATGGCATCCTTGTAAGGTGCTATCTTAGGTTTGTCCGCCACAATAACACAGTCAAGGTTTATAAGGCGATAACCTTTTTGCCTCATTCTATTTATAGCCTCTTGGAGAAAAACCTTAGAATCCGCCTTTTTCCACCTTGGGTCCTTATCGGAGAATATCTGCCCTATATCGGGTTCACCCAATGCACCAAGTATGGCGTCAGTTATAGCGTGGAGCAAAACATCTGCATCTGAATGCCCCTTTAGTCCAAGAGGGAAATCAATAACTACACCACCGAGCTTTAATGGTTTGCCTTCTTCAAAGGCATGTGAGTCAAAACCAAGTCCTATTCTTATGTTCATCGGTTAAGGAACTGCATAAAGTAGAAGATAAGCCAACCCGTCACGGCTACGTATATCCAGACAAAAGCAGTTATGGGGGCAATTTTCCTGTGCCTTTCAAACAATCCCTTAAAGGCATGCCTCAGGGTTATAACCGCAAGAGGAAAGTTCACTATGGCAAGAGCGGTATGAGACCAGAGAATAAAAAGAAACAGCCCTCTGTAGGGACCCTCATACTTTCCAACAGGCACGAGCCCTTGAGCCTGAAGAACGTTCCTAAGGATATATAGGAGGACAAATATAAGGGCAAACACTGAGGCGGTTATCATAGCCTTTTTGTGAGCTTCTCTTTTGCCAGACTTTATGAGAAATATACCAAGAACTATGGCAACTCCACTTACAGATATGGTAAGCATACTCAAAAGAGTTATAAAAGTGGTAAGCATGGTTTCTAATTATACAACTACTTGGTGCTTTCTCCAGCTTATGTTAAAATCTTAACATGTTTCAGATTGACCTATCAGGTAAGACCGCCCTTATAACAGGCTCTACTCGTGGAATAGGAAAAGCCATAGCCCAGTATCTTGCAAAGGCAGGTGCAAGGGTAATAATAACAGGGAGAGACCAAGGTAGAGCGGAAGAGGTAGCAAAGGAAATAGCACAAACTTACGGTGTAGAAACCCTTGGTGTTGCCATGGATATGTCCGAAAAGGACTCCATAACCTCTGCCTACGAAAGGATAGAGTCCCTTTTTGGTGGAGTAGACATACTTGTAAACAACGCAGGCATAACAAAGGATAAGCTCTTTTTGAGAATGTCCCTTGAGGACTGGGAAGAAGTCCTTAGAGTAAACCTTACTGGAACTTTTCTTATAACCTCCCTTGCGATAAAGGGTATGCTTAAGAAAAGATGGGGTAGGATAGTAAACATATCCTCTGTGGTAGGCTTTACCGGCAACATAGGGCAGGTAAACTACTCCTCTACAAAATCTGCACTCATTGGGTTTACCAAAAGCCTTGCCAAGGAGCTGGCAAGCAGGAACATAACTGTCAATGCGGTAGCACCGGGCTTTATAGAAACGGATATGACTTCAGTGTTAAGCGATGAGCTAAAGCAAGCCTATCTAAAGAACATACCACTTGGTAGGTTTGGAAAGCCAGAGGATGTGGCGGGCGCGGTGCTGTTTCTGTGTTCAGACTATGCCAGCTATATTACCGGTGAAGTTCTGCATGTAAATGGTGGTATGTATTAACTTTTTCTTATGCCACTGTGTTATATAGCCTTTGGGAGCAACGTAGAGGACAGGCTCAATTACATAATAAAAGCCTTGGAGCTTCTAAAGGGTTATGGCTCAATAAAAAAGGTCTCCACACTATACCTTAGCCAGCCATGGGGCAAGACAGACCAGCCAGTTTTTATAAATGGCGTCCTTGAGTTTGAAACAGAGCTTAACCCTATAAGACTTCTTGAGATTTTGAAAAACATAGAAAGACAGGCTGGTAGGAAACCAAGAGAAAGGTGGGGACCAAGAGAGATAGACCTTGATATATTACTCTATGAAAACCATATTTTGATGCTTAGCTTTCTCCGTATTCCACATCCTTACCTTACAGAAAGAGACTTTTTCCTTTTTCCACTTCTTGAATTAAACCCCAACCTTATACATCCCGCAAGCAAGGTCAAACTTCAAGAATACGCAAGCAGGCTTGAAAACAACCTTACTCCCTTTGCTTGCCTTTTACCATTTTAATTCACTCCTTTTGGCATAAGTCTGAGGTTTTGCTTGGAAAAAGTCCGTCTTTGTGTCATTTATAGTCCTAAACTGGTCTATCCATTTCATAGGGTTTTCTGTAACTTCAGGATATAATGGCTTGTAGCCAAGTTGAGTAAGCCTAAGGTTAGAGAGATACTTTATATACCTGTCTATAAGATAGTCATTAAGACCCAGTATCTGGTTCTGGGTGACATACTTACCCCACTCTATTTCCTTTTCTGTGGCAAACTTGAAAAACTCATAGACCCACTTTTCAATCTCTGGAGTGAAAAGCTCAGGCTGTTCTTCTTTGAGGGTTAAGATTATGTTCCTAAAGAGGGTCACATGGGTTAGCTCGTCTCTGTTTATATACTTTATCTGCTGAACGGTGTTTCTTACCTTTCCCTGTCTTCCAAGGGTATAGAAAAAGGCAAAGCCAGAGTAGAAGTATAGGCTCTCAAGCACATAGTTGCCAAAGACCGCCTTTATAAAGTTTTCCTCAGTGGGCTTTCTTATAAACTCGTTATATAGCTCTGCGATTACCCTGTTTCTCTCCATAAGAACCTTGTCCTGCCTCCAGTAGTTGTATATCTCGTCCGCAACCCTTGGGTCCACGACGCTTTCAAGGATAAACTGGTATGAATAGCTGTGCAGTGCCTCTTGAAACTCTTGAGAAGTAAGAGCCATAACAAGCTCCGGTGCGGTTATATAGCGTGCAAACTCCTTTAGCATGTTTACCTGATACGAATCAAGAGCTATCAGAAAGGACAATACCATTTCGTAGGCTCTCCTTTCATACTCAGAGAGTTCCTTTTCATACTGTTTTCTATCTTCGTGCATGGGAATCTCTTCTGGTATCCAGAAGTTGGTAAAGCCCATAGTCTTATAAAGGTCAAAAGCCCACTGATACTTGACGCTGTTTAGTTCCATTATGTTGGTAGGATTTCCGAAAACTATTCTCCTCTTTGATGGCTCTCTGTCTCCTTCAGGGTTAAAGATTATTGTCCTCTCCATGTTTTACCTCCTTAGGTGGAACAGCTTTCACACTCTTCTATATCGGTAATGGACTTGCTTCTCGTATAGTATATGGTTTTTAGACCTAACTCCCAAGCAAGTTCATAAAGCCTTGATAGTCTTGGACCATCTATGTTTTCTGGGTCTATGTAGAGATTAAGGGACTGTGCTTGGTCTATCCATTTTTGTCTAACCGCAGCAGCCCTTATGACCCACTCCTGGTCTATGTTGTAAGCACTTTTGTAGTGCCAGAAGTATTTATCTATCTCTGGTGGCACTTGAGGAAGTATTCCAGACATGTTCTCTTCCTTGTAATACTTGGCGAATATGGGGTCTACCGATGGTGTTGCACCCAGTATAAGGGATGTAGAGCCTGTGGGCATCACCGCAATAAGGTAAGCATTTCTCATACCGTAGGTTTTCACCTCCTGTGCGAGAGCTACCCAGTCAAAGCCATTTTTAGAAATCCTTGTATTTTCCTCTGCGCTCCTACCAAAGAATATACCCTTGCTCCAGTCTGAACCTTCAAAAAGCTCATACCTTCCCCTTTCCCTTGCCAACTGCATTGAACCCTTTATAGCATAGTAAGCCAACCTTTCAAACAGGGCATCTGCAAACTCAAGGTGCTCCTCTGACTCCCATTGTATGCCATGCTTTACAAGACAGTAATGGTAGTTGCTTACCCCTATACCTATTGACCTGTATCTTTTGTTTGTCCATTCCGCCTCTTTTATGGCGTAGAAGTTCATACTTATCACATTATCTAACATCCTCACGAGCAGTGGCACAACCCTTTCCATGTCCTCCTTTGTGTAGACCTTGCCAAGGTTAACAGACCCAAGATTACAAACTACCACATCTCCAGCCTTCTTCTTGTGAACTATAATTCCATCCTCTGTAAGCGTATCCTCTATGTGGATAGTTGTAGACATGTTTTGCACTATCTCATGGCACAGGTTAGAGCTGTATACCATACCACAATGCTTGTTGGGGTTTAGCCTATTTGCGGTATCCCTAAAGAATATGTATGGCTCACCGGTTTCAAAAATCACCGTCAAAAGCCTTTTCCAAAGTTCAAAGGCGTCCACTTCCTTCTTTGCATGAGCTGGCAGTTCCCTTTCCAATTTTTCATAAAGCCTTTCAAACTCCTCTCCATAGAAATCTTCAAGGTTTTTACCATCCTTTACATTTTTGCAGTAATAGGGGTCAAGCAAAGTCCACTTTTGTCTGTTCTTGAGCCTTTTCATAAAGAGGTCTGGTATGGCTATAGCCGGATGTATATCGTGAGCCTTTTTCCTCTCATCTCCCACGTTGGTCTTTACCTCAAGAAAATCCAAAACATCCTTGTGCCATATATCAAGGGTTATGGAGGCAGAACCCTTCCTCATACCAAGCTGGTCCACATATATCATCACATCGTTCAGAATCTTCACCACAGGGAGCACTCCAGAGCTTGCACCTTTGAACTTTCTAATAGGAGCACCCGTTGCCCTTATTTTGCCCAAGTATATACCAAGACCGCCTGCAAACTTGGATATCTGCCCAGCCTTTTGCACGTTATCAAAGATATCATAAAGGTCATCATCCACCGTTAACACAAAGCAAGAACTAAGCTGTGTATGAGTCCTGCGTGCATTCATAAGGGTAGGAGTTGCCAAGGATATCTCATGCTTACTCATAAGGTCATAAAAGAGCTTTGCATACTTTAGCCTTTCCTCCTTCTTCTCCGGTATAGCCAAGGTCATAGCCACAAGCATATACATTTCCTGAGGAAGCTCCACTATGTTTCCCTCCTCGTCCCTTACCAAATACCTGTCTGCGAGCACCTTTATGCCCGTGTAGTTAAAAAGCAGGTCTCTATCAGGGTCTATATACCTTGCAAGGGTATTAAAGTCTTCTTCCGTGTATTCCCTTAGGAGATAATCCCCGTATATACCCCTCTCCGCATAGGTCTTGACAAGCCTGTAAAAGCTATCTGGGTTATAAGGTTTGTATTTACCGTTTATCTTGTCCTTTACCTTGTAGCCCCTGATGTGTCCCACTTCCTTGTAAAGGTCATAAAGAAGTAGCCTTGCTGCCACATACTGCCATTGGGGTACTTGAGGTGAAACCTTCTCCGCTGCAGTCCTTATAAGGAGCTGTTGTATTTCCTTTGTGCTTATTCCATCCCTGAACTGTATCTGGGCATCCAGCTCAAGCTCCATGGGGTCAACATCTATTCCCTTGCACGCAAAGTCAATAACTATGCGTATTTTGGAAATGTCCAAAGACTCCTTTCTTCCGCTCCTCTTGACAACATGCATGAGCTTTCCTCCTTTCTTTGTATTCTTAGATAAGAGAGGTCTTAGTTTAATACTATGGATACCACTTGGCAAGTTCAGAGAGCTTTGGAAAGTCGTAGCTTGGTTCCATGCACTCTTAGTATGGGTTCTTCCATAAAAACAAACCTGTCATTCCAGTTTTAGGTAAGCTATAGCCTCTATATGATAAGTATTGGGGAAGTTGTCTACCATCCTTACACTAATCAGGTTATAACCACCCTTTACCAAGACCTTTAGGTCTCTTGCCAAAGTGGTAGGTTCGCAGGAGACGTAAACCACCTCCTTAGGCTTGTTTTTTAAGATGAGTTTTGCTTCACCCTCCGAAAGTCCAGACCTTGGAGGGTCCAGAAAGAGCAAATCTATCGGCTCTCCTGCATGCTTTTTTAGTGCCTCAAAACCACTTTCATGTTGAAAGCTCACATTGCTTACAGAGTTTATCTTTGCATTGTATTCCGCATCTTTTATAGCGGACCTATTAGTATCGTAAGCAAGGACAAAGTCGGAACTTTCTGCCAAGAAAAGGCTAAAAAAACCTATACCACAGTGTAATTCAAGTACCTTATTATATCTTTCCTTAGGCACTGCGGAGTTGACAAAAGACTCCCAAAGAAAGTGGTTAACTTGAATGAAGGAATCCATACTCGTCCTATACTTGTACGGACCTACCTTTACAAAGGTAAAATCTCTACCGAGGTGATAGAGTCTATTCTCCGTATAAACTCCTACACCTACCGTTTTCTTGGGAAGAAGGTTATCTATGAGCTTTTTTAGTTTCTCTTTTGGGAAAGGTTTTTCTAAGAGGAGTTTTATCAAAAATTCCCCCTCATGAGGAGAGTAGAAAACATGTATTTCTCTTAAACCATCTACCTTTTTTGCAAGCTCTTTGAGAGAAGGAATAAGGTCATTTATGGCAGGATGAGCAACGGGGCACTCCTTTATCTCCACTATATTATGGCTTCTTCTTTCAAAGAAGCCTAACTTCCCTTCAGAAACCTTAAACTGAACCCTTACCCTATAGCCAAACTCTTCAGAAAACAAGGAAGGTTCAAGTCTCTTTAGCTCCAGCTTTCCTATTCTGTTTAGGGTTTCAAGAAGTATTTCCTCCTTTGACCTTAGCTGGGCTGTATATTCCATATGTTGAAGTTGACAGCCTCCACAGACTCCAAAATAGGGACATGGAGGCTCTCTCCTTAGAGAAGATTGAAGTATAACCCTTTTTGTCCTTGCAAGAAGGTAGTCTTTCTTTTCTTGGAGGGTTTGAATTTCCACCACTTCACCGGGAAGTGCATAGTCCACGAGGACTGCTTTCCCTTCCTTCTGTGCAAGACCGTAACCACCATAAACGAGCTTCTTTATGTAAAGGCTTTCCTGCGAGTTCATGACAGTCTCGTTAAAGCTTCAAAGTCCTCCTCCGACATAACATCTATATACCACCCTGTGAGTTTATTTGCCAATTTCACATTTACACCATGTTTACCTATGGCAAGAGAAAGCTTGTCCTTTGGCACTGCCACCTCAGCCCTTCTGTTCTTTCTGTCAAGCCTTATCTTTGACACAGGAGCGGGAGAAATACTTCTTCTTATTAGCTCTTCCTCGTCTGAGGTCCACCTTATCACATCTATTCTCTCACCAGAAAGCTCTTCAGATATGGGAGCTATCCTTGAACCTCTTATACCAACCACCACACCTACAGGGTCTATCTTAGGGTCTTCGGAATGCACAAGCACCTTTGCCCTTTCACCCGGCTCTCTCACTATGGCTTTTATCACCACATCGCCTTTTGCGACTTCTGGAACTTCATGCTCTATAAGCTTTTTTAGAAACTTAGGGTGCGTCCTGGAAAGTATTATTTCATACTTACCCTTTTTTCTATTTACACTAAGAAGTAAAGCCTTTAGTCTACTTCCTTGCTTGTATTCTTCCTTTCTAATCTGCTCCCTTTTGGGTAATATTCCTACAACCTTGCCAAGGTCTACGATTAAATCTCCCTCTTCCGTTACCTTTCTCACTATACCGAATACTATTTCTCCTTCCCTTTCTAAATACTCCAGGTATCCCCTCTCCTCTTCTGCTTTATCCAACTCCCTCAAGAACTCTTCCTTTGCTGCGTAAGCTGCTATTCTGTTTATGTCCTCTGTTGATATATCTAAAGGGAGTTTTACCGTCTCACCGTTTTTCCTCCTTACCATGTAAACCCTTATCTGGTCGTCCTCAAGGTCCACTTCAAGCTCTTCTTTTAGCTTTCTGTCTTTTTTTATGGCAAGGGCTATGGCATTTTTGAGAGCCCTTTCCACAATCCATTCTGGAAGGTTTTTGTCCTTTGCTACTTGTTCTATGAGTTTTCTTAGGTTCTTTACCATCTTTCTATCTCCAAATTAGCCCTTGCTATTAAAGAAAGAGGTATATAATATTCCTTATCCGTCTCCTTCTCCCTAAGTTGAAGAATACCTTCCTTAATACCCTGTATGTATCCCTTCATATCCCTCTTGCCCTCTATAGGCTCTCTAAGTATAACCCTTATAAGTCTTCCTTGGAAAAACTCAAAGTGAGAAGGTTTGGTAAGCTCCCTTGTGAGCCCAGGTGAAGATACTTCAAGCACATAAGACACGGGTATTATATCCTCCACGTCAAGTAAGGCACTTATTCTCTTGCTTACTTCTTCGCAGTCTCCGAGGGTAATACCGCCCTCTTTGTCAAGGATTACCCTTAGCACCCATCCCCTTTCAGACTTGAACTCTACATCAAAGAGTTTATACCCCATATTTTTCACTATGGGCTCTATCATCTCCTTTACCTTTTCCGCTATGAGCTTTTCTTGCAAATGCATGATTTTACAATTATAGCACTGTATAATACACGTCGGGTACAAAATTCAAATGGCGTAGTCTCTGTTTATGAAAAAGCCTTCTATGATGCATTCTACACCAAGCCAAAAAGAGGAAGAAAGCCCAAAATATCCCTGCCTCAAATAGCCACTCTCTTCCTCATGTCCTACATTACCAACTTAATTTCGCACCCGACGTATAGGAATGTATATTTTAACTCACTTCCTTATCACCAGGGAGATGTCTGAAAAACTCTACCAGTTCATACAAGATAGTTCTTAAAGGAAACACGTAGGAACTTCTAACTCCATCATTGGCTTGACGATTTATAGTTAAGTAAATATTCCTTTCCTTTGAGTATAGGCTTAGCTTGCTGTAAGGCACTTGAAAGGCTTCACTTTCATACATGGAAAGGGCGATAAGGGTAAAGAGGAAAAGGTTGTGCTGTTGAGAGTAAACCTCATCAGAAGACCATCCTATCTTCTCTGTATAAAAGACCTGCAGGGCAGGATGATGTATGTCTTCAAATTCCCTTGAAGGTCTTGCAGGTTTTATGGCTATGGCTGCTGCGTCTTCTTCAAGCCTAATACCCAAGCTCTTTGCAAGTTCATTAAACTGTTGAGTGTATATAACAAGACAGTCATTGTCCGCCTTTTGAGAAACGTATGCGGTCTTTAGTTCCTTGTATCTCACGAAAAGGGCTTTTCTTTCAAAATCACTGTAGCTACACATATCTTCATAGAGGACCTTTGCATATCCGTCCTTTAACGCACTAATGAAACAGAACCTGCTCCTTTTGTCCTCCATCCTCTGCCTTATGTATTCCTTCAATCTATCCACATCCTCTCCAAAATAATCACACATCACAAAAAACTTATCCTCAAGCCAAATTCTTGCGTTATTCCCCTTTGATTCAATAGTGTAAACCTCATACATGTAGTGTCTACTTGCAGAAACTAAGGACATTTCACCTTTCTCATAGAAGAAGCGTGGCGATGGCTTTTCAAGTATAACGTAGACTACAACTTCTTCTGGAAGTTTAAAGCCATCAAAGTTAAAGTGGAGTATCTTGGAGTCCTTATAGAGGCTTATAAGCATATTTTTGATTGCATTTTGAGCGGTTCTGTCATTGTCAAGCATAGAAAGAAAACGTTTTGTTGCGGTCTGGAAGGGCAAGCCATAGTAATCATACAGAGAGCTTATACTATCCCAAAAGTCATACCTCTGGTCCTTTTCAAGGTCTGTATTCAAAAGCAAAAGCACTCCTAAAATACTCTCCTTTTGCTCCAAGTTAAGTCTCAAAAATCCGTTCAATCTTGCGGTAAAATACATAAGGGTATGCAGAAGTTTCAAAGATTCCTCGTGTTTTAGCTCTCTTGAGTTGTTTTCCAAACCCTTTAAAATCTCAAAATACTCCTTTCCTCCAAAAAGTAAATGTATAGGTCTCACATCCTTCACACTAATTTTCACATCACCGGCATATCTAAAATTAGCCAATCTCTTCTTTAAGGTTTCTATCTGCCTGTTGTCTATTCCATCTTCATAAAATACAAAAAGCTCCAAGTTCCTTGCTGGCACTTGATAATAACCGTAGCTTACGGAAGTTTTCTTGCCTGTATCCCTTTTCTTAAGGAAAGCACCCACAAGTTTTTTACTTTTTATTCCTCCACTTAGCACCTTTTTAATAAACCTTAGCCACTCCTTGCGAAGCTTGGTGAGATTCTCCTCTTTAAAAGCTTGGTCTAAAAGCTCCTCCAAGTCCTTTAGGCTCTTACCTGTGCTCTCCAAGTGTCCTTTTAAGTCTTCAAAGTCTTTGGCTTTTTGTAGCTCCTGCCAGAGGTTTTGCTTGGTATCTGGTCTCCTGCTATACATACTAACGCTTGAAACGAGTATAACGTTTTCAAAACGGTCAAAGTTTACAGGGAAAAGGTAGTAAGCTAAAGTAGAGAAGGGAAAGCGATAGTGTGAACCATACACTCCAAGCTTAATGTCCTCTAAGATTTCCTTGACCCTTTCAAGATACTCTCTTACCCATTGGTCTTCTGCTACCTCAAGCATGTCTTCTAAAAGTTCTTGCCTTAGGTCATACTTTAGCTCCTCAGAAAGCTCTTTGTCTTCGTGCCCTCTTATCCTCAAAAAGATAATACCCGCATAGTGTTGAATATCAGAGGTGTTTCCCAAGTCCAGCTCTGCAACATTAAACCTCGCATTTTCAGCCTTCCTATAAAAGCCTACCTTTTGCTCTGACTTCATAACCTTAAATAGGCTTACCCATCTATTGACCGCCTGCCTACTATATATGGCATTTCCAGAGACCCTGTAGTTTAGATTTTCCAAAAGCCCTCTAAGCTCTCCGTCCACTTTCTGCCTATCTATAAACTTCTTTGCTATCTTTGCCATATTGTCCAAGTATTGTGAGTTTCTATTGTGGAAAAGTCCAGCACAAACAAAGTTTCTGCTAAAAGGCTCACCCTTAGAAAATGCATCCATCCTATCATCCCACTGTCTTGCAGGCAACTCCTTTTCCATAGATTACCCCTCCACAAGAAGCTTGTAAATAAATTCTATAGGAAACTTGGCAAAGCGTCCACTTAAAACCTCTCTGTAAGGATAATCCTCTCCAAGAGGAATAACTGCATATTCCTTTTGCCCTTGGATGTTCTTACAGCTTGTAGTTATGTCCATGCTTGCACCAAGCACCACCGCACCACCTCTGCCCACCCTGCTTGAGATATTAAACCTAAGATACTCGTCCTTTGGTTCGCCCAAAACATACTGTGTAAAGACCCAAGAGTAAACTGGTATAAGAAAGATGGTCTCGTATACCTCCTTAGGTGCAATAACGTTTAGAAATTCTTCTATTTCTCTTGTTCTTTCTTCGTTATGCTCCATAAGTTTAGATTTGACCTTTTCTAAATAAAACTTTGCCTTCTTTCTCTTTTCATTATCAAAGCCCATATGCAATCTGCCTCTTATAAGTATGTATGGATGATAATATTCCACGTTTTCAAGTTTTCTTGGCACATCATTTGTATACATAAACATGCCGGATAGAATCTCTTTTGCCAGCAAACGTATATACTTTGAAACCTCTTGGTCTTTTGATTCCATCATGTAGACATCTTCAAGAAACTTTATTATATTTTCAAGCTCAGAAAAGCGATGCGGTTTATAAATAGTGATATGCTGTGCAGGAATAGGCACTATAACATACCTTTCTGGAGTTCTAAGAAAGTCCTCTATAATCCTTTGGACTACCGAATCAAGCAATAGTTTCTGTTTTAACTGCTCTCTTCTGTAAAAAAGACTTACCAAGTCTTTGTCCTGATATTCCACAAGCTGGGTTATCTTTTCAACAGTGTATGGATTTTCTTTTTGAATTACATGAATAAGATGGATATGCTTGGGTTTTTGTTCTGTGATTTCATCACCCCTTGCCCTTGAAATAGCTTGTATAACTTCAACAAGGTTTTGTTCTATACCCCAGTCTGTTATGACTATAAAGATTTTTTCCACAGGTTTGTGCGGTCTGCTAAAATCAAGACCCCTTGAAACTGCAGAAGTGCCCATAATAACATCCTGGCTTCCCTCGTTTATGTCCTTTTGACTTTTTCTGGAACTTGCGGTTATGTAGAGGTTAGAAACACCTCTGGTGTTAAAGTAGTTAGAAAGTTTTGCTATCATCTCCTTGTCTTGCACATACAAGAAGGCAGTGCTTTCCTTTTGCAGGTTTTGGATAACGTAGTCCCCTATAAGTTCTATTAGCTCTTCTTGTTCCCTTTGTTCTACGTCAAGTATAAACTTCTTGTGTATGTATAGACCTTTTGCAGGGTATCCGTGCTTAGCATATATCTCAAAGGGAATCCCATCATATTGAACTTGCAAAGAGGGTTTATAATCACAAAGGATAAGAGAATCTGGGACAACCCCATAAGACTTAAACTCATGCATAAGCCTTTCCAAAAGCTCGGGAGAGTATCCATTGGCATCAAAAAGATACAAATAAGCCTTCCCTCCCATTTTCTTCACCTTTGAAAGAAATTCAAACATTCTATGCACCGCATCAAGACCGTTTCTGTAGCCCAAAAACTCGTCAAGAATAATATGGATGTGATAATGTCTAAGAACATTTGACCTTAGGAGATTGTCAAGATGTCTTGCAGTGTTTAAAGCAGGCGTGTCTACAATAGCCTGTATAGTTGCAAAGCCCCATATCTGTGAATGGTTTTCTCTTACTGCCTCCAAGACCCTGTCCACAATTCTCCTGATTATACCCTCTCTATCTTCCACATCCGTAAAGCCCTCACCTATATGTCTTACAAATTTACCTTCTTGTGCTTTTCTTCTTTCGTATATAACCTTTACAGGTTTTCCGCTGTTTTCCACACTATACTTTTCCTTTTCTACAAGGCTTACCCTCGTTGCCATGTATAGCACAATGTGTTTTCCTTGAGAGTTAAGTATGAGGTTTCTCAAAGTAGAAGTTTTTCCACTACCTGCGGAATGAAGTAGTGCAATAGCTTTGCAGTCTCCTTGAGAGGAAAGGAATTTTTCCAATTTCTCCTTAACATCTCTCCTTGCTTCTTGTATAGGATTTGTGTTTACAACAACAGGACTATTCTCTCTTTGCTTTATCTCTTGTATATACAATTGTATTTCTTCCTTTAGTTTCCTTTCTAACCTTTCTCTCTTTCCTACTCTCTTTTCTACAGTTTCGTCAATCTCACTATAAGCCCATTCCTTGCTCTTTAAGCTCTTGTATATCTCCTTTACTTCCTCCCTATATTTGGAAAGTTCGGATACATCCTTAGGAAGCACAAACCTTATCCTATAGGACTCCGCAGCAGGATACAACAGCTCAAGGCATAGCTCCCTTAGTCCTTGATTTCCCTTTTCTGTAAGATAGTCCACCGCATAACAAACCAATTGAGAAAAGCCTTTTATTTCCACAAAGACATCTTTTAGGTCCATAAGCGTTTGCTTAAGAGATAGGAAGTTTTTAACAAACTTAGAAAAGTCCAATTCTCCCAAGGAAACGTTAACTGGCACTCCGGGGTTAACCACTGGAAGTCTTGGCAAGTCTCTAAAGTCTTCACTTCTTCCCCTATCAAAGACTTCCTTTAGCCAGGAGAGAAGTCCAGATAGCTTAAAGTCCACTATGTATAAAGTCTTACCTTTTATGTAAACAAGGTCTGCGTTTTTCCAAACAATATCTGAGGACTCTTCCCCCATTTCAAACTTCTCAAGATGTATGTTTTTGCCATCTTCCGCATACAAAAGACCACCATAATATCCAAGTAGGTAAGTGGTAAGTGTATATACCCTCTCCGCATTTTCAGGTGTTATAGTTGTTCCAATCTTGCCCCACTCTTCTATAGGCTTTTGAAGCTCTTCTATAAGCTCTTCCTTTAGCCCCTCGGTCCTCAAAAGGTCAAAGAAAATTCTTTGAAAGCCTTTGAGATACTCAGGTGCTACCCTTTGCAAAAATCCTACCTTAAAAGCCCCCTCAAAGACAAAACCTTCAAGAATGGTTAAGTCTTTCATATCTCTCACATAAAATACTTAACGCCAAAAAGTTAGTTTTTCTGACTAAAACCTCGCCTCACAGACCTGCTCGTATTCTATTAGTTCCTTTATCTTTGGCTCTTTGCCACAGAGAGGACAGTGTGGGTCTTTGCGGAGCTTTACCTTTCTAAAGTCCATAGACAAGGCATCCATTATAAGAAGTTTACCCACAAGAGGCTCACCTATACCCAGTAAAATCTTTATGGCTTCTGTTGCCTGAATACAGCCCATTATACCACCTATGGACCCCAATATTCCTGCCTCTTGGCAAGAAGGCACAAGCCCCGGCGGTGGTGGTTCTGGATACAAACATCTATAACAAGGCGAGTTTTCCTTGTCTCTGTAGTCAAAAACAGTTATCTGTCCCTCAAACCTTAGCATCGCTGCGGAGACAAGAGGCTTTCCAAGAAAGTAGCAAGCATCGTTAATGAGAAACCTCGTAGGGAAGTTATCGGTCCCATCAAGCACCACATCATAGTCCTTTATGATATCCATAATGTTAGACTTATTTATCATAGTGTTGTAGGTTATGACCTTCACGTCTGGGTTTAGCTTTTCCACTGTCATGCGTGCGGACTCTACCTTTGGCATGCCTACTCTTTCTGTGTTGTGGAGTATCTGCCTTTGAAGGTTAGAATAGTCCACCACGTCAAAGTCCACTATGCCAATTGTGCCTACACCAGCAGCAGCAAGGTAGTATATGGCAGGAGACCCAAGCCCACCAGCACCTATAACAAGCACCTTTGACTTGAGAAGTTTCTCCTGCCCTTTGCCACCAACCTCTGGCAGGATAATATGCCTTGCATACCTCTTTATCTGCTCTTCTGTAAACTGGAACATGGCTAATAAATTATAGCCTAAGCTCCATATTTTCAATGCTGGGTTTCAACTCCACACGGTGGATTAGCAACCAGTTAAAAGAGGAAGTTATTGCAAAATGTCCTCAGTGGTTTCAACTCCACACGGTAGATTAGCAACTTTAGCTCTCACTCTTAGCCTGTCAAGGCTCACGCTTGTTTCAACTCCACACGGTAGATTAGCAACTCATAAACTATCGCCTCCAAAATGATATGTAAAAACTGTTTCAACTCCACACGGTGGATTAGCAACGAATATAAATATCCACATC
>JAXSOX010000029.1:0-15414 GCA_037926525.1 Aquificaceae bacterium
AACGCCATGGAGCTCTTCCCATTAGAGTTAAAAAAAGCCTTAGAGGAAAAACTGCCCGCTACCACCGCAATAATATTCGGTCAAGAGCCACAAGACTACTCTACAGACCACGCCTATGTGAAGGATAAAATAGAGACTTCCTCTGGCTGGCTTGGTCTGGTTGATAGTCTTGAGCTTGGGACAGATATGGACTACTATACCTTTGTAGTGGAATGCCCGCTCTTTGTAGCCCGCCAGTGGCACAGGCATAGGTTTGGCTCATATAACGAAGTTAGCAGAAGATATGTGAGCTACGAGCCAGACTTTTACATCCCTCGCTATCTTAGAAAGCAGGCAAAGAGCAACAAGCAGGCATCACTTGAAGAGCCAGTAGAAGAGCCATGGAACTCACTATTTTTGAAAAAGATAAACTGGTATGTGCAAGACCTACAAGACCTATACAAGGCTATGACGGAAAAGGAAGTTGCCAAGGAATTGGCAAGGGGCATCTTGCCCCAGTTTATGAAGACAAGGTTTTATTGGACAGTGCCACGAGTAGCCCTGGATAACTTCATAACCTTAAGAACCCACGAGGGAGCTCAAAAAGAAATAAGAGAGTTCGCAGAGGTCATAAAAGACTTAGTAGGCTACAGAGAGACAGACAAAAAGCTCAGGTTGTAGCGGTCTCAAGAGGCAGAACGCTTACCACCTTCTTCTTTCTCTTTGTTTCAAACTTCACCACACCATCTATCAGAGCAAAGAGGGTAAAATCCGAGCCCATTCCCACATTCAATCCAGGATATATTTTTGTCCCTCGCTGTCTTACTATTATGTTCCCTGCCTTAACTATTTGACCATCATGCCTTTTTACACCAAGTCTTTTAGAATGACTATCTCTACCATTTTTCGTTGAGCCACCACTTGCCTTGGATGCCATATCAGACCTCCTGTATATCCTTTATCAATATCTCTGTGTAAGGCTGTCTGTGTCCCTTCCAACGCTTATAGTTTTTCTTTGCTCTAAACTTAAACACTATAACCTTTTTATGCTTTCCGTGAGATAGGACTTGAGCGATGACTTTGCCTTTTCCAAACTCTACAGAGCCATCATCCTTTCTCAAAAGCACAGGAGAAAACTCAAGGATTTCACCCACATTGTTTGGTAGTTTTTCCACCTTTAGCTTAGTTCCCTTCTCAACCTTATACTGCTTTCCACCAGTCTCTATAACTGCGTACATAACTTCTTCCCCTCAGCAAAGAGTTTAATTGGGGGCAAAGCCCCCGCGCAACCTTATTTCTTCTGCTCTTCAGCAGGTTGCTGTTGTTGTTGCTGTTGTTCTTCTGCAGGTTGTTGTTGCTGTTGCTCTCCAGCGGGTTGTTGCTGCTGTTGCTCAGCAGGTTGTTCCTGCGCGGGTTGTGCAGGTTGCTCCGCAGGCTTTTGCTGGCAAGATGCTGCCAACAGTGCAAGGCTTGCGACTCCAAGTGCTATGAACTTCTTCATTTTAGCTACCTCCTTCATGTATTATATGCTTAACATTATATAACCTTCTAAGAGAGTATGTCAAGTTCTCTAAGTAAACTTTCCACATGCCCCTTTGCTTTGACATTGTAAAAGGCTTTTAGTATCTTCCCCTCTGGAGATATAACAAAGGTGCTTCTAACTACTCCCTCTGTCTCTTTCCCATACATCTTTTTCTTACCGTATGCACCGTAGGCTTTTATAACTTCCTTTTGAGGGTCGCTAAGCAGTATAAAGTTAAGCCCATACTTTTCCCTGAACTTTTTGTGAGACTGCAAACTGTCAGGACTTATGCCTACAACTACGAAACCTTTTGACTTGAGCGTGTTGAGATTATCCCTAAAGTCGCAGGCTTCCTGCGTGCAACCAGGGGTATTATCTTTGGGGTAAAAATAGAGTATAAGAGGAGAAGAGAGCAAGTCCTTTAGACAAAACCTGCCTTCTCTCCCTTCTTGGTCTATCCCTTCAAGACAAAAGTCTGGTGCAAGGTCTCCTTCCTTTAGCATATTAAGAATTATACCATTTTTGTCTTAGAGGAGGAAGGCGGTCCGTTTATGACCGCCTTTTGGGTTTTTATCCGTAAGTATCGCCTTCTGGCTTAACGGGCTCTATCCTCAAAAGGGCATCGTCGGGGGTTACATTGTCTCCCGGCTTTACGAATATCTTCTTTACAATACCAGTAATGGGCGCATGTATCTCGTTTTCCATCTTCATGGCTTCTACTATGGCTACTGTTTGACCTTCATTGACAGGTTGACCCTCCTCTACCAAAATCCGCACGACCCTTCCGGGCATAGGTGCGGTTGCATCTCCAGGCTGGCTTGCCTTTGGTATACCTTTTGCTTCTGCTTGAGTTACCGCTTGAGGAACACCACCAGAAGGCACAGCTTCAAGTTGAGGCATTAACTGCACCTCTTCAAGCCTTCCGTCCACTCTTATGTAGTATTTTCTGGGCTTGCCGGGTTCTGTGTGGGCACTTACACCTTCCACCTTCACCTTAAACTTTTCACCGTGATATATGACCTCAAACTCTACAGGTGCAGCGCCAGGCACAGTGCCGGGTTTCACCTCTGTAGTTTCCGCAAGTTCTTCTATAGGCTCTGGCACAAGCTCTCCTTTTTCCCTTGCGATAAAGAAGTCCTTAGCTTGCATGGGGAACAGGGCATACAAGAGCACTTCTTCATCGGTAGGCTCTCTTCCAAGAAGGGATTTTGTCTCTTCGTATGCCTTGTCCCAGTCGTTGGGGTCCGCAAGGTCTGCAGCACGCACAGAAAAGTCTGGCTCTTTTCCAGGTCCAAGTATCTTTTCCACAAGTTCCTTTGAAATGGGACCCGGTGGCTTTCCGTATTTTCCTTCCACGTAGTCTCTTACCTCTTTGGTTATCACCTTATATCTCTCACCGGATATTACATTGAGGACCGCCTGCACGCCTACTATTTGAGAAGAAGGTGTAAGAAGCGGTGGGTATCCAAGGTCCCTTTCTACGTTTGGAACTTCCGCAAGAGCTTCCTCTATTTTGTCTATAGCGTTTGCTTCTATGAGCTGTGCCACCATATTGGAAATCATACCACCCGGTATCTTGTGTATGAGCACCTTTGCATTCACACCCGCATATTCAGTTTCATACTTCTTGTATTTCCTACGTATTTGCTTGGCAATTTCCGCACATTCCTCTATCTTTCTTAGGTCAAGACCTGTGTCAAAGGGTGTGCCTTCAAGCATAGCCACCACGGATTCTGTTGCTGGATGTGAAGAGCCAAAGGCAAGTGGAGAAAGAACAGTATCAACCATATCCACGCCTGCAAGAATTGCCATCATGTGGTTTACTATTGCAGTGCCACTCATATCGTGGTTGTGGAGTAGCACGGGCAGTTTCCCACCGGTTGCTTCCTTTATCCTTTTTATTATGATGTAGGTTTCAAAGGGCATTATAATGCCTGTAGCATCCTTGAAGGATAACCAGTCCGCACCCATCTCCGCTATCTCAAGCGCATACTCTACCCACTTGTCTATAGTATGGACGGGGCTTCTTGTGTAGCTTATTTCCGCATGGGCTTCCCCGCCGAACTCCTTTATAGCCTTAACCGCAGTTTTTATGTTCCTGTTGTCGTTAAGAGCATCAAAAACCCTAAAAACAGTTATACCATTCGCTATAGCCCTCTCTACAAACTTGTAAACCAGCTTGTCGGATTTAGGTCTGTATCCCACAATGTTTTGACCCCTAAAGAGCATCTGAAGTTTTGTGTTTGGCATAACCTCCTTAATACGTCTCAGTCTCTCCCATGGGTCTTCCTTGAGATATCTAAGGCACACGTCGTAAGTGGCACCACCCCAAACCTCAACCGCATAAAAGCCTACCTTGTCCAACTTTTCGCACAGAGGCAGAAGGTCATCGGTCCTTACACGGGTGGCAAGCTTACACTGCTGACCATCCCTCGGTGTGAGGTCTGTGATAAGTATCTTTTTCCTAAAGCCAGACCTCTCCAACTGCTTTAGCTGTTCTTGAATTTCTTCCATTATCTCCACGGTCTGCATGCCTTACCTCCTTTTATAGTCCATGGTATGCGGCTATCGCCGCAGATATAAAGGCTACAAAATCTTCCTTGTTTCTTACTTCTTGATACTCAAAGAGGTGAGGATGGGTCTCTAAATACCTGGTGTTAAACTTACCAGCCCTAAAGTCCGGGTCCTTCATTATCTCTATAAGCAAGGGTATGGTGGTCTTTATACCTGTAATTTCGTAAGTTTCCAACGCTGCCCTCATACGGTCTACCGCAGTCTCCCATTGAGGAGCCCAGACTATGAGTTTGGCTATCATAGAGTCGTAGTATGGGGTTACCTCATAACCCCTTGACGCCGCATGCTCCACCCTTATACCAAAGCCACCAGGGACATAATACCTTTCTATAGTCCCTATGCTTGGTGCAAAGTTCTTTTTGGGGTCTTCCGCATTTATTCTCACCTCTATGGAATAACCATTAAACTTTATATCTTCCTGCTTGTATCTTAGAGGCTCACCTGCAGCAATTCTAATCTGCCATTTTACAATATCCACACCCGTTATCATTTCGGTAACAGGGTGCTCCACCTGAATCCTTGTGTTCATCTCAATAAAGTATATGTTTCCCTTCTCGTCTGCTACAAACTCCATAGTGCCAGCACTGTAGTATCCTATATCTTTTGCCGCCTTAGCCACCAACTCCCCATAGTATGCCCTTTGACCGGGAGTAAGAAGCAAAGATGGTGCTATCTCTACGAGCTTTTGATTTCTCCTTTGAATGGAGCAGTCCCTCTCACCAAGATGTATAACATTACCGTATTTGTCTCCAAGAATCTGAAACTCTATATGATGGGGGTTTTCTATATACTTTTCAAGTAAGAGATCTCCTCTTCCAAAGGCTTTTAAGGCTTCGTTGTAAGCACTCTCGTAGTTTCTCAAGAGCTCCTCTTCGTTCCTGCATATCCTTATACCCCTTCCACCACCACCAGCGGAAGCTTTCAAAAGCACAGGATATCCTATTTCTCTCGCTATCTGTTTGGCTTCTTGCTCGTCCTTTAAAATACCATCGCTTCCCGGGACAGTGGGAAGTCCTGCCTTTTTGGCAATCTCTTTGGACCTTGCCTTGTCTCCCATAAGCTCTATAACCTTCCAGTGAGGACCTATAAAGTTTATTCCCTTCTCCTCACAGAGCCTTGCAAAGTGTTCGTTCTCTGCCAAAAAGCCATAGCCCGGGTGAATAGCATCCGCACCCACCTCCAAAGCCAAGTCCACTATACGTTCCGCATTGAGGTATGTATCCAAGGGGTTTACCCCTATCATGTAAGCTTCATCCGCCATCTTCACATGCCTTGCAGTAGACTCTATCTCGTTGTATATGGCAACGGTTTTTATACCAAGCTCCTTGCAGGCTCTTATAATCCTACAGGCTATCTCACCCCTGTTTGCTATGAGAACCTTTTTAAACATGCACCGCCTCCTACAAGAGCTCTATTTTGTATTCTATGGGTGCCACCTTGTTTATCATATAGGCTATGGAGCAAGTCCCAGGGTCGTATATGGTCTTATCTAAGGCTTTTTTCACATCTTCTTCAGAGACATCGCCTTTTACCTTTACAAAGAGGTATATCTTGGTAAAAACCTTTGGATATCCCTCTGTTATCCTTTCTGCATCCGTTTCTATCTCTATGTGTTCCGTGTGCTTGCCTTCTTTATGCAGGGCTTCGTAGAGATGTATACCCACACAACCTGCTATGGAATGAAAGAGAAGCTCTGGAGGTCTTATACCTCTACCCTTACCACCCACATAACCCGCTGCGTCTATTGGCACCTCTCTGCCAGACTCGCCTGTGCCTATGAAGTGAAAGTCTTCCTTTTGAACCACCCTTACTTTCATGCCTGCCTCCTACCAAAAAGTGGTTAATAATTATAAGCTAAGTTTCCAAAAAGTGATGGTTTTTGTCATAAGAAATTAAAAAGAGGGGAAGGAGGCAAGGCATGAGTTTTTATGCAAATATTTCTCCTCCGTCCTTCCTCCAGACCGCTATTACCGAAGGTCTTGGAATTGGAATATCGCTCTCATATGGCCATCTTGTTAGTTGACCCCCTAAACCACCCTCTCCCGGGTGTTGTATGGCACAGAAAAAGGTTTTCCAGTCGTCCGAAAACTCAGGTCCGCATATTTCACAGCCAGGCACTCCAGAGAGGAACATTTTAAGCTCTCTCGTGAAGGGATTTAGCACATATACCCCGTCATTTTTAGCAAGCCTTGATGTGCTTTCATTGCCGTCTGTAGCTATCCACACGTTGCCTCTTTTGTCAAAGGTAAGGTTATCAGGTGCAGATATAGGTGGAGTGCGAGGCTTTGCAGGTTTTCCGTATATCAAAAGCAGTCTATTTTTGTCCTTGTGATTGGGAACTCCACAAAGCACGGCTATATGCCATTTAAATCTAACCGAAGTGGGATTTCTGTCTTCTTCCACCATTTCTATAATATGTCCCATCACATTAAAAGGTCTTGGATTTGCCGCATCTACCTGAAACTTAGTCCTTCTTTCATTGTAAGTAAGGGCAAGCCAAAGGCTTTTAGTTACTGGATTTAATTCAAAATCCTCAGGTCTATCCATCATGGTAGCTCCAAGTGCATCCGCAGCGCCTCTTGTGTTTATAAAACAAAGGACTGGGTCGCTTTTGAAAGGTTCAGGAAGGTCTGGATTGGGTGTTATAGCATAAGTGCCATCTGGCTTTTTTTCACACTTGGCTATAAGTATCCACTCTCCAGTAAGGTCATCCTTGAACTTTGCCACATATAGCTCACCCTCATCAAGAAGGTCCATGTTCGCCTGTCTGTTATTAGGGTCATATTTACCCTTTGTAATAAACTTATAGACATACTCAAACCTTTCGTCATCTCCCATATAGACCACCACACTACCATCTGGTGCTACTACACAGTTTGCTGCTTCGTGCTTGAACCTTCCGAGAGCGGTTCTCTTTATAGGTGGTTTTGTAGGGTTAAATGGGTCAACCTCTACCACCCAACCAAAACGAAGTGGTTCTGTAGGCTCCTTTTCTATATTGAAACGCTCACTGTATTTATAAAAACCATACACCATAGCCCACTCACTGGAAACCCTATAACGGTAGTGAAGTTCCTGTATCAACCTTGCTTTAGGGTGTTCTATGTTAAACTCGTCTCCCCAAAAGTAGCTATGAAAGTTCTCTTCACAGGTTAACACCGTTCCCCAAGGAGTTTTACCACCAGAGCAGTTATTTAGAGTGCCATATACGAACTCACCTTCCTTATCGTAGGAGGATTTCATGAGTGTGTGCCCTTTTGCAGGACCGCTTATTTCACATCTGGTAGAGCCTGTTATCCTTCTATTGTAAGGTGAGCCTTTCACATAATGCCACTTACCATTGGACTTTCTTATTTCTACCACAGACACGCCATGTGCTTCTAACATAAGCATAGCCTCTTCTCTGGTTGGTCTTTGCCCCGAGGGAGAAAAATTGGAAAACATAAGCTCAGGATTTGTATATTCATGGTTTACCACAAGCAGTGCCCTATCATCCGACAGTCTGAAAAAACCCACATAATCACAGTTATATCCAAAGGAAAATTTTTGACGCTCCACATCCTCCCATGAAGGACCTTTTTCGTAAATCCTCTTCCAGTCAAGAGATGGTCCTTTGTCTAAAGCATCACCCCAGCGTATGAGCACCACATATTCAAAACCTTCTGGCAGAATTATCCTATCCTCTGTGCTTGGTTGAATGCTTCTAAAGCCCAAACCTTTTGAGAAGGAAACTTTAGGAGATAGTCCCAGCACAACACTACCCAACAGCATCCCTTTTAGAACATCTCTACGGCTAAGCGCCCTTTCCAAAATCTCTCCAAAGTATTCTCCCATGGTTTCTAAAGATAAGGTATTACTGTTAAGATTTCATTAAGACTTTAAGCAAACCTTCTGTATGAAAAAAACTCAACAAAAGGAGAGCTTTCCCCCTTTATATGGTCCTTTACAACCCTTGCAGTAATAGGTGCGTGTAGGATACCATTTCTATAGTGCCCTGTGGCTATAAAGTAGTTTTCTCCAACTTGAAAGATAGGCTTTTCATCAGGTGTGGCAGGTCTATAGCCGTAGAGAGTGTTCATTAATGTAGCCTTAGATAAGGTAGGAACAATACGTATAGCACCTTCTGAAAGTTGCTTTAAACCTTCAAGGGTATTGCCACCCATAAAACCCACATCTTCAGAAGTGGCACCCACATAGAGGTATTTTTCTCTGGGTATAAGGTAAGAAATAGAGGAGTAGTGAACTCTTGAGAGGCTTGCCCCTTTGAGTTTAAGTGCTTGCCCCTTTATTGGATAAACAGGAAGGTCAAAAAGCTCTTTCGTCCAAGAACCTAAGGCAAAAACATAAAAATCACCTCTATATTCTGACTTAATACCCTTTATGCTTTCTATTTCCTCCTCTTTTTTCATCACGCTGGTTATCTCGTCCACCACATAGTCCACACCAAGCCTATTCATAGCAAAAAGCAAAGCATCCATTAGCATCTCTGCGTCCACCCACGCCTCTTCTGTATAGTGTATAAGGGATATAACATCCTTTGACAAGTCCTCTCCCTTCTGTAAAAGCTCAACACCATAGCCTGCCCTTTTGTATCTTTCTGCCACCTTGAGAAGCTCCTCCTCTCCTTCTAATACCACCCTGTATATACCCTCTTGCCAAAAGTCAACCCTCTGCTTGGATACATCACTCAAAAGCCTTATGAAATCTGGATACTCCTTAAGGCTCTGGTAAGAGAAGTCAAAAAGCTCACCCTCTAAGCCTTCGGAGAAGGGTGCTAACATCCCTCCAGCGGTCCAAGAGGTAGCTTCTTCTGGGTTTCTTGTTATGACTTGAACTTTATAGCCTTCGAATGCAAGAAGCAAGGCACAGCTCAAACCTATTACTCCACTTCCCACTACAATGATTTTCATCATGGTATATAATTTAATTCGTTATGGGTGAACTTAAAAGGAAACTTGATACAGATTATATTTATTTTGCGGAGGTTGAACTGCTCTTTAACTATGGTGTAGGATACCCAGACCTAATAATCAAGCTAAGGGAAAAGGTCTATCAAGAAGGGCTTGAAGAAAGCCTTTATGTGAAAAAGGCGGACAGAAAGCTCTTTCAAAATGTGCATTATTTTCTTGAGCTTCTTGAAAGGTCTGATGAACCAATGGAAGATGACAATAGCCAACCCATAGAAAAGTGGTGGTGGCATCTTCACAAAATAGCAAAGGGTAAGTATCCAAGCCTCATGTTAAAAGAGTATCTCAGAGAAGTTTATAGAAAGCGCAGAAAGTATTGGAAAGTCCGGGAAAAGGGTTTATACCCCACAAGACGTTCCACCAACTATGAAGTTCAACACCTACATCTCGCAGACAGATAATGGAAGACCTAAAGGAGTTAAGAAAAGAGATAGACGCCATTGACGAGGAGATTTTAAAGCTTCTTAATCAGAGGGCAAAGCTTGCCAAAAGGGCAGGTGAGATAAAAAAGAGTATGGGTCTTGAAGTCCATGTTCCAGAAAGAGAAAGGGAGATAATAAACCGTATAATAAGGCTAAATAAGGAACTTTACGGAGAAGAATTTCCCACAGAGGCGGTAGTCCATATATACAGAGAAATAATCTCTGCTTGTCTATCGCTGGAAAAGGAGCTTAAAATAGCCTATTTGGGTCCAAAGGCAACTTTTACGCATCAGGCAGCGCTTGAATACTTTGGCTTTTCCGCCCATTACGTGCCGGTAAGCACCATAGGGGATGTCTTTAGGGAGGTTGAGACGGGTAGGGTTGACTACGGTGTGGTTCCAGTAGAAAACACCACAGAAGGAGTTGTCAACTACACTCTTGACATGTTTTTGGAGTCTGACCTTAAGATAGTAGGAGAGGTGGTAATACCCATCAAGCTCAATCTGTTATCCACCGCAAGTGGGTTAGAAAATATAAAGACTGTTTACTCTCATAGACATGCACTTGCACAGTGTAAGGAGTGGTTAAGGAAAAACCTCCCACAGGCAAGCCTTATAGAAACTGAAAGTACCGCTAAAGCCTGTGAGCTGGTTATGGAGCTTGAGGATGCTGGTGCTATAGCCAGCGAAGTTGCCGCATACACCTACCACCTTAACATCCTTGCGGAAAACATTCAAGATAACCCTAACAATTACACAAGGTTTTTGGTGATAGGCAAAAGGTGGATGAAACCTACTGGCAAGGATAAGACAAGCATAATATTTGCGGTGAAAGATGAAGCTGGGGCACTCTACAAGGCTTTGGAAAGCTTTTATAGATATGGTGTCAACCTCACAAAGATAGTCTCAAGACCATCAAAAAAGAAGGTTTGGGATTATGTGTTTTTTGTGGACTTGGAGGGACATGCGGAAGAGGAGAATGTAAAGAAGGCTTTGGAGCTTTTGCAAGAGAGGTCTCAGATGGTCAAAGTTCTTGGCTCATATCCGAAGGCACTTCTACAGGAGGGCTAACTCGGTCAGCAATCTTCTTTTGTGAGAAGTGCCTGTGGAAGGCTCAATAGTTTTGTCTGTGAGTTTTAGACCCACTGCTCTCCCCTCCGAGATAAGTCTTATGACTAAGTAGGTAAGTTTTGAAAGGCGTTCTTCAAGACTGCCCTCCACCATATCTAAGCTGAGGACTATCGGCGGTGCGGACTCGTCCACCATTTCCTTTACATATAGACTACCCGTTTTTGCAGAAGTCTTCCAATGGATAAGTTTTATAGGCTCGTTGGAATATTCTCTAACCCCATACAGCTCATCATAACCGCGACTTCTACTTTGGAGATTGGCTTGACCTCTTTCCCTTTGAAAAGTGATTAAATGTCTTTCTGCCACTGTCATAGGCTTTGGAAATACCACCATGTTTATAGGAACTTCTACACTATAAAACCTCTCAAAAAGACCCACAGGAAAGGAAGAAGCTATCTCAAGATTTATACTTGAGTAATGTCCCCTTCTTTCAAAAACTGTAGAAAGCCTGCCTTCTACTTCCTTACCTCCAAGTATAAGGGGAAAGACACAGCTACCCTCTTTTAGCCTTATGCTTATGAGAAAGGCGGGAAGTCTTTTTTTGTTTTTTACCACGACCCTAAGCTCAGTCATAGTGTTTGCGTAAACCTCCTCCGGTGGTATAAGGATGACCTCAAGCCCCCTTAGGTTGTAAAGAGACCAAACTCCAGAAAGTAGCATGAAGGAGAGCATGTAAGATACTACCAGATATAGTAGATTGTTGGCGGTATTTACCGCCGCCACGCCTAAGAATATGGTTATGCCTATAAATATAACTCCAGCCCTGTTAACCCTGACCTTGTATCTTGTTTTCACCGAAGAAAACTCTAAAAAGCTCTGTTGGTATTGGCACAAGGACCGTGTTGCCTGGTTTTGTGGCTACGTTTTGTATGGTCTCAAGGTATCTAAGCTGTATAGCTATAGGCTGGGTTGCAAGTATTTTTGCTGCCTCTGCCAGCTTTTGTGCTGCCTGATATTCCGCTTCTGCTGCAATTATCTTTGCCCTTCTTTCCCTTTCCGCCTCTGCCTGTCTTGCCATAGCTCTGCGAAGTTCTTCTGGAAGGTCTATTCTCTTTAGCTCCACTGCTACAACTTTCACGCCCCAAGGGTCTGTTTGTCTGTCAATTATCTCCTGTAGTTGAAGGTTTAGCTTTTCTCTTTCAGAAAGTAGTTCGTCAAGCTCTGCAGCACCACACACGCTTCTTAAAGTAGTTTGTGCTATCTGAGAGGTAGCGTATAGGTAGTTTTCAACTTGGACTATAGCCTTTACAGGGTCAACCACTCTAAAATAGACCACCGCATCCACACTAACAGACACATTATCTCTGGTAATTATGTCCTGCGTAGGCACATCAAGGGTAACGGTTCTGAGGTCCACCTTTACCATTTTGTCAATTATGGGTATAAGGATGAAAAGACCTGGTCCCTTTGCTCCTATTACCCTTCCGAGCCTGAAGATGACCGCCCTTTGATACTCTGGCACTATTTTCACCGCAGTGGCAAGAAATATGATTACTACAATGGCTATAACTATCAGAGGAGAAAAACCCATGGCTAAACCTCCTATGAATTTAATTATGTCTCCCCCCGCTATACTTGCAAGCACAACCGCAAGGAAGAGTAAAAAAGGCAAAAGGTCCAAAATAGGCTTCATGACCTAAATTATATCACGCTTCAAGGATAGCACCCTTTGAAGCGGAGGAGACAAACTTCGCATACCTTCTGAGCCACGAGCTTTTTATAGGCTTTTGCTTAGGACGGAAGCCTTCCATCCTCCTCTTAAATTCTTCCTCCGATATAAGAAGTTCCAACCTTCTGTTGGGAATGTCTATAAGTATCTCATCACCATCTTGCACTATTCCTATAGGTCCTCCTGCCGCAGCCTCTGGAGAAACATGTCCTATACAAGCCCCCCTTGTGCCTCCAGAAAACCTACCATCGGTTATAAGTGCAACCTTATCTCCCAAACCCATACCCATTATAGCAGAGGTGGGTGAAAGCATTTCTCTCATACCAGGTCCACCCTTTGGTCCCTCGTAGCGTATGACCACCACATGACCGGGTTTTACCTTACCTCCAAGTATACCTTCTATGGCTTCCTCTTCTGAATCAAAGCATATGGCTTTGCCCCTAAATACCAACATATTAGGGTCAACTCCTGCGGTCTTTACCACAGCACCTTCTGGTGCAAGGTTTCCAAAGAGTATGGCTATACCACCTTCTTTGGAGTATGGCTCTTCTATTCTCCTTATGACTTCACCGTCCGCATCGGGTGCTTCTTGGGCTATTTCTCTAAGGGTCTTGAGGCTCACTGTTGGTCTATCTGGGTAGGGTAGATATCCACCTCTTATAAGCTCTTTTAGGATGGCAGGTATTCCACCTACATTGTCAAGGTCTTGTATGTGGTAATGAGATGCGGGTGATATTTTGCATATATTGGGTGTCCTCTTTGATATTTCGTTTATGCGTGCAAGGTCGTATTCAACGCCTGCCTCCCTTGCTATAGCCAAAAGGTGCAATATGGTATTGGATGAACCTCCCATAGCTATATCTACCGCAAAGGCGTTGTCAAAGGTCTCTTGTGTTAGCAAGTCTCTCGGTCTTATATCTCTTCTAAGTAGCTCCATTATCTGCCTTGCGGTCTTGCGGGCAAGGAGCTCTCTCCTTGGGTCTACCGCAGGAATAGTGCCATTGCCAGGCAGAGCCAAACCTAAAACCTCTGTAATACAGTTCATAGAGTTTGCGGTAAACATACCAGAGCAACTTCCACAAGTAGGACAAGCATGTTCCTCTATGACCTTTAGCTCTCTTTCTGTGATCTTCCCAGCCTTGAGCTGACCTATACCTTCAAATACGCTTATGAGGTCTACTTTTTTGCCATTTACTTCTCCCGCCAGCATAGGACCACCGCTTATGAAAATGGCAGGGATGTTTAGTCTTGCAACCGCCATAAGCATACCGGGCACTATCTTGTCACAGTTAGGTATGCATATGAGAGCATCAAGTTGATGAGCTTCCACTACTGTTTCAATGGAGTCCGCTATAAGTTCTCTTGAAGGTAAAGAATAATGCATACCGTAATGCCCCATAGCTATGCCATCATCCACACCTATCACATTAAACTCTATAGGAACACCACCCGCCTTGCGAACCTCTTCCTTTATAGGCTGGACAAACTCTCTCAAATGCACGTGTCCTGGAATTATGTCAATGTAAGAGTTGGCTATGCCAATAAGAGGCTTATCAAAATCCTCATCAGATAGCCCACAGGCTCTGAGAAGTGCCCTATGAGGCGACCTCTCTATTCCCTTCTTAACCTTATCACTTCTAAGCATCTTTTACCTCCTCAAAGTTCAAAATATCCATATACTCCCACTCTCTGTAAGCCATAGCGTATATATTAGCCTTAGACAATTGCTTGACAAAGCCCTCATTAAAGCTAAGGCTTGCCATGATGAGGATTAGCTTCTTGTCAGAGAAAATGGGAAAATACTCCAAAAACCTCTTGGCTTTTTCCTTGAATTCCTCTATATGCTTTTCCCTTGGAGTAGACTTTACCTCAAGCAAAAACACCTTGTCCTCACACACTGCAACCGCATCAAACTCCTCGTATATGCCTTTTTGACGGTTAGAATACTCAAGCCTCATAGTTGTCATCTCTGGCTCACAACCAAAATATTTCCTTATTACAGGTCTAAAGGCTGGGTAGATTATATCTTCTACGATTGTCCCCAACTTGTTAGCAAGCTCGCCCCAACGCTTGTTGTTTTCTTGCTTGTATTCTCTTATTTGTCTGTCAGTCTCCTTTCTATATTCCTCTAACCTCTTCTCACCTTCCTCAATCATCCTACTTGCCCAGAGTTTAAAGTCAAGCATTTCTCTCACAAAGAGTTCAAGCATCTTCTCAAGCCTGTCAACCTTCTTCTCAAGTTTCTGCATCCTTTACCTCCTCAAAGTTCAAAATATCCATATACTCCCACTCTCTGTAAGCCATAGCGTATATGTTAGCCTTAGACAATTGCTTGACAAAATCCTCATTAAAGCTAAGGCTTGCCATAATGAGAATTAACTTCTTTCCTGCAAACTCAGGAAAGTATTGCAAAAACCTCTTGGCTTTCTCTTTAAACTCCTCTATATGCTTTTCCCTTGGAGTAGACTTTACCTCAAGCAAAAACACCTTGTCCTCACACACTGCTACTGCGTCAAACTCCTCGTATATGCCCTTTTGACGATTTGTGTATTCAAGCCTCATAAAGGTTTTCTCCGGTTCACAGCCAAAATATTTCCTTATCACTGGTCTAAAGGCTGGGTAGATTATGTCCTCTACGATTGTCCCTAACTTATTAGCAAGCTCGCCCCAGCGTTTGTTGTTTTCTTGCTTGTATTCTCTTATTTGTTTGTCTGTCTCAGCCCTATATTCTGCTATTTTCCTATCAGTCTCTTCTTTGTATTCTCTTATTTGCCTATCCACCTCCCTCTTGTATTCAGACAGAAACCTTACCACCCATTTTTTGAAGTCAGCCATCTCTTCTATAAAGTATTCAGCGAGCTTCTCAAGCCTTTCAACTCTTTCTTCAAGTTTTTCCATAACTATAGAATATAAGCTAACACTGCGGTTAAAACCACGTTCACTATGGATATGGGTAGCATTATCTTCCAGCCTATTTCAGTTATATCCTTTGCTTGAAACCTTGGCAGTGTCCAGTGTAGCCATAGCACAAAAAAGACAAGAGCAAACATCTTTATGAGAAACCATAGGTAAGGAGACAAGGGTCCAAAGATATGTGGTCCTGACCATCCACCAAAGAAAAGCACTACAGCTATAGCGGACAGTGCCATAA
>JAXSOX010000030.1:0-15364 GCA_037926525.1 Aquificaceae bacterium
GGCACTCAAAAGGGCATGAAGGGTCTTTCTGGAAAGGAATGGGTGCTTTTGAGTGATATTATAAAGCCAGAAAACACTCTATCTCAAAGGCTTGGAATATTGAAGGCTCAGCTTCTTGCCAATAGAAACCTCGGGGAGGAAGCTCTTGAAAGCAAGCTAAAAAGGTTGATTCCACCCTTTGGTATTCCAAACATACAGGAGGCGGTTGAACTCATCTGCTCTTATGTAAAAAGGGGTCGCAGGATAGTGCTCTTTGGGGACTACGATGTGGATGGTATAACGGGCACTGCCATACTTTATGACCTTTTGAAAAAGGCAGGTGCAAAGGTTGTCCCTTTACTTCCCTCAAGAAAGAGAGGCTATGGGCTTACAAAGGAACTTGTCATAAAGCTAAGCAGGTATGCGGACCTTCTCATAACGGTGGATAACGGAAGCACTGCTATAGAGGAGCTGAGCTATGCAACCATACCCACCATTGTGCTTGACCATCATAACATAAGCGAGATTATGCCAAAGGCTCTTGTAGTAAACCCCAAGTTAGGAGAAGGAAGAGAACTAAGGGAAATATCCTCCTCCGGGCTCGCCTTTTATATGTCCGCACTCCTTAAGAAAAGTTTAGACCTTGACTTGGATGTGCGTCATTATCTTCATCTTGCCTCTATGGGGACTGTTGCAGATGTTATGCCTATGAACTTGGTAAATAGGATAATTGTCTCCAACGGCATAAGGCTTTTGAACCATGTCCTAAGGGGTGAGTTTCACGCACCGGGTATAAGACTTTTGATGGAAAGGTCGGGCATAAGGGATGAAGTAAGCTCAAGGGATATAGCCTTTTCTTTGGCACCTCGCCTAAACGCTCCTGGCAGGGTTGCCAAACCCTATGTTGCTCTCAAACTACTCCTTGAAAAGGACGAGGAGAAGGCGAGAATGCTCGTAGAAAGGATAGACAAGCTAAACCAACAGAGAAGACAGCTAAGCCAATTAGCCTTGGAGAAGGCTATGGAGCAGGCTATTCTTCAAAAAGAAGAGAGCGTCATTATAGTGAAGCTTGAGGAGTGGGCTGGTGGCGTTGCAGGTATAGTGGCAGGAAGGCTTGCAAACATGTTTACAAAACCTACAGTGGTAATATCCATAGGCAAAGAATATTCAAGTGCATCTGTTAGAGGAACAGAGGGTATGGACGTGCATTCTGTTCTAAAAAAACTGTCCCATCTCTTTATAAAGTGGGGCGGACATTCTACCGCAGCAGGTTTTACTATAAGGACAGAGGACATACCCAAATTTGAAAGCTTAGCCAAGGTTCTTTTCTCAGAGATTACCTCAGAGGAGGGTAAGCTATACATAGATATGGAGCTTCCTCTGGACTGTGTAAATAGAGAGCTCTATGAGGTCATAAGAGACCTTGAACCTTACGGTGAAGGTTTCCCAGAACCCCTCTTTATGTCAGAGCCTCTGAGCCTAAAGCCTGTAGGCGGTAATGGAGAAAGACTAATCCTTAGAGGAAACCGCTTTAACTTACTTTCTTGGGAAGAGAGTATAAACAAGAAGGCATATATTCTTACCTCAAAACAAAGAAGAGTAGTCTATCATTTAGATAGGAAGAGACCAAATACCTTTATACTTGTGGACGTGGAGGCTTAGGTGGCACTGGGAAGAGTCCATGACTTTGTAAACTTACTTGCACTTCCTGCTTGTCTTTATTTCGTTCCAAAGGATTTCTATCTTTCCTTTGTGGGAGGATATCTTGTGGGAACTTTTCTTCTCTCTCCAGACCTTGACCTTCCTCGCTCAAAACCCTCCAAGAGATGGAAGACACTAAGATTTATATGGAAACCCTACCAAGCTCTTTCAAAACACAGAGGGACATCTCACGTGCCAATTCTTGGAACTTTTCTCAGGCTCACATACCTTTTGTTGATGATTATGTTTTTCTACTTTGTCTTGCTTGGGATTTCTTCTAAGTTTGTGCCCGAGCTGGGGGATATGCTTCTTAGTTTTGACCCTCTTGAGCTTCTCTCACAGCTTGCGGAGAAGGAGGAGGTCTTCTACTTTGCACTTGGCGTGGTTCTTTCTGAAGTTTTTCATGTTGCCCTTGACCTTTTGACCAGCTGGCTTAAAAGGTTTAAAATATAGATGTGAGACTTTTAATACTTGCCTCTGAGTCAAAAAGAAGGGTTCAGATACTTAGTATGCTCGGCTTTAAGTTTTTGGTTGTGCCCTCCTACATAGAAGAGAAGCACCATAGCAAACCCATACTTACCGCAAGAAGGCTTGCCTTCAAGAAGGCTTTTACTGTTTGGAAGGACTACAAGTTTGCCACCGTTTTAGGAGCGGACACCATAGTGGTCCTTGATAGGGAAATACTTGGAAAGCCACGGAACAAAGAGGAAGCCATACAAATGCTTCTCAAGCTCTCTGGAAGGTGGCACAAGGTTATAACGGGCGTGTCTGTTATATCTCCAAAGGGGAGGTATACCTTCCATGATACCGCATGGGTAAAGTTTAGAGCTATGAGTTTGAAGGATATTGAAGAATACGTGGAAACGGGAGAACCTATGGATAAAGCGGGTGCCTATGCAATTCAAGGTATAGGTGCGAGGTTTGTAGAGAGGATTAAGGGAGACTTTTACACTGTAATGGGTCTTCCTGCAAGCAAAACCTATGAGGTGCTTAAAAGTGTTCTGGATTAGCCTGTTTTTGCTGTTTTTGTGTGGATGTTCTGCAGTGGTAAGCCAAAGTGGAGGTAGCGTGGAAATAGGTGGAGGTCTTCAAATACAAATCCAGCACAGGAGGTAAATACCTCCATGAGCTGTGAAAGGTTGGAGTATGTGGAGGAGAAGATTCTAAAAGCCTGTGAGAGGGCTAAAAGGAAAAGGGAAGAAGTGCTTCTGCTGGGAGCTTCTAAGAGTGTGCCTGCAGATAGGCTAAGGGACTTTTTTCAATGCGGGCTTAGGGTCTTTGGTGAAAACAGGGTTCAAGAGTTTCTAAAAAAGTGGGAAGCCTTAAAAGACCTTCCCATAGACTGGCACTTTATAGGGAGGCTCCAGAGCAACAAGGTCAAATACATAATAGACAAGGTGAGCCTCATACACTCCCTTGACAGGCAAAGCCTCCTTGAGGAGCTTAGCAAAAGGGCAAGGAATATAGGTAAGGTGCAAGAGGTGCTTATAGAGGTAAACGTGGGCGGTGAGGAGACAAAGGGTGGGGTTGAGCCTGGGGACTTAAAGAGCTTTTTTGAAGTCTGTCTGAAAGACAAAAACATAAAAGTGTTAGGTCTTATGTGCATACCACCCTATAGGGAAGACCCTGAGGAGGTAAGACCCTATTTTGCCATGCTTAGAAAACTAAGAGATGAGCTTGAAGAGGAGTTTGGAGTAAGGCTTCCTCATCTTTCCATGGGCATGTCCCACGACTTTGAGGTAGCAATAGAAGAGGGTGCTACCATAGTGAGGGTGGGGACGCTAATTTTTGGAGAGAGGTCTTAGGTTAAGGATATCCTCTATATCTGTTTTTTCTAAACCTCTCTGCATCTTGCATATGATAGACCTTGTCTTATTATACTTTATCCCAAGCCAGTGGTCTAATTTGTCAAAGTCAACACCTTCACATTCTTTGTTGATGAGTCTTTCAATTGCCTTAAAGTCATAAGAATAATCCACCACCGCATAAAAAGGTATACCCTTTTGCGTAAGTTTTACTAAGAGTCTATTAAGCTTTCCATAAAGCCCTCTATCAAAGAAAACACCAGCAACCTTCTCATCTTCTATACATATATCTGAGGCTTCTAACGCGCCTTGCAGATCCTTTTGGATGAAAACTAAGATAAAATCTTCAAGCTCTTTTAGGATATCAGGTTTTTCAGGGAAGTTCATATGCGTGAAATTACCATTTTTTATAAACTCATCCATAATCTTGAGCAAAGGATAAAGGGGATGACCTTTACTAAGGGGGGTTTTAGCATAATAGTCCCTTAGTCTTAGTGCATACCTTACCTTGTTTCTGCCAAGAGCTTTACCTAAGGTATCTACAATACTTAACCTTTCCTTCTCAGTATCAGAGGCATCATCTGAAGAAGTTTCAGCATCCCCCTTTATGCTTTCAGACAACAGTTCTAACAAAAAGGATATAAAGTCTTCTCCCAAAGCCATAGCCCAATCCAAGAGAGGAATGCAATCTTCCATCTCACCGTAAGGCAATATAAACTCAAAGGAAAGGTCTTCTCTACTGCCACCGCGTCTTTTGTGCTTTTCTTGGTCTTTGTCTCCTATAAAAAGGTTTTTTATCTCAAAGGCTTCGCATATTTTGGTTATCATCTCTCTATTGTAAGCACCATCTACATATATTAGACTTACGTTCTGCTCTTCTGGTCTTATGTTAGCCCCTTCAAGTATTCCAGAAAAGACCAGTTTATCCGTATAGCCTTCAAGCATAATAACCCTATCCGCAAAAAATATCTCTGCCTTTGCAGGGTCACTCATCATATACCAGCCTTTAAAGTCTCTATCTTTTGTGTAATACGCTTTTCCTTCTTCTATTTTTATGACTTGATGTGGTTCAACAAAGGATAAGAGTATAGGTGAGTGTGTGCTTATAAAAAGTTGGGTGTTTTTTCTCTCTTTTGCGAAATCTAAAAATCTCCTTGCATAAGTTTTTAGCAAGTTAGGATGCAAAAACACTTCTGGTTCTTCTATGAGGAATATTACAAGATCGTTCGTGCGAGCACGAGGATAGTTAAGCATGGCTTCTATTGTCAGTATGGCCTGTATACCAGAACTTAGGTCTTGTGGCGCTATCTCCACTCCATTTATCAATATTTTGATATCTCTATCTCTTTCTTTCTTTATACTCAGAATTTTTATATCATTAGAAACTATACGCGATACGCTTTCTCCCAGCTTAGCAAGTTCCTCCTCATCGTAATTACGTAATAGAGCTTTAAAATCAGACTCTAAAACGCCGGGTCTTGAAGAGCTTAAGTAGTCATATATACCTTTTGTGCTTCTCACCTTGTATGCCTTCGGTTTACTGGTGCTAAAAAATTCTGCTTTTACGTTAGCGGGAGGATTCCAGCATGCAGACCTTATAGCTTCAAGCACGGTGGACTTCCCTGAGGAGTTCTTACCTACTAAGAGATATAGGTTTACATCTTGTGAAAACTCTATATGCAAGATATCTCTTATAGCCTTCATGTTTTCTATAGTTATGCTTTTTATAATCATGTCCCCTCCTTGTTTAGATTATTTTAACACATTTTATCCTTTAAATAAACCTCCCTCACTGGGAAAGGTATCTTTATACCCTCTTGCTCGTATCTTTTCTTTAGCCTCTTTATAAACTCGTGCCTCAGAAGGTGCTGGCTTTCAAAATCCTTTGCCCTAAGTATAACATTAAAGTTTATAGAAAAATCTCCAAAGGACGTAAGGCGAATTCTTGGCTCAAAGTCTGGCACTCCACCCTCCACTTCTTTTTGCACTTCTCTTGCCACTTCAAGAGTAACCCTTTCTACCTTTTCTAAATCGCTGTCATAAGAAACACCCACAGGCACTATCACGTTCAGCTCTGGCTGAGGCATGTGGAAGTTTGTGATTATGGAAGTAGAGAGCTTAGAGTTGGGCACTATTATAAGGTTATTTGTAGGCTGACGCAGAATTGTGTTTCTCCATGTTATGTCCTGCACAAAACCCTCTTCACCGCTCTGAAGTCTTATGTAGTCTCCCACCTTTATTTGCTTTGTTGCCAATACATGAAAGCCTGCAAAAAGGTTCTCAAGGGTATCTTTAAGAGCCAAAGCTACCGCCAAGCCACCTACACCAAGTGCGGTGAGAATAGGCGTTATGGCTATACCAATCTTATCAAGGGCTATGAGCACTCCCACCACAAGAATAACAACACGAGAAACTTGCACCACAAGAGAAGTGGCAGGAAGGTCTTCTCTGTATCTGTTTATGTATAGTCTAAGAAAGCCACCTACCAGTCTTGATACGAGGAGTGCGAGGGAAATAATAAAAAGAAGCCAGAAGGCTTTATCCTTAACTAAGATGATACTCTTAGGTAGTTTTAGCTCCTCTGAAACCAGATATAGGGCGACCAGAAAGGACCAAAGGGTGGGTATATACCTAAGAGAGTCTATTAAAACCTTATCCCAACCCCAAGGGCTCTTTTCTGATAATCTTCTTAGCCTATAAAACACAAACCTCTCTACAAAGAGACCCAACGAAGGAACGAGTATAAGTATTAAAAGAAGTGCACCGTAAGTTTTTAAGAGGCTCATAGAGTAAATTTTAGATTAAAAGGCGGGCGGATGCCCGCCAAAAACTTTTAGATGTAGTTTCTGGCTATGATTATAAGACCTGTGCCAATAAAGACTATAGCCCACAGAGTCACGATAAAGACAGAAGCGTTTCCAAGAGCATCTTCTGTCTCGTTAGCCTGATAGACTTCACCTTTTGGTGTTCTCCCTGCTCTGTAAGCCATCCACCAAGCGTAGGCGTAGAGTATAAGACCTGTTAGAGTTGTTCCCAAAAATAGCATTGGGCTAAGCCATTCAAGGTTTACCTTGTATTCATATATAGAGTATCCAAAACGTGCGGTGGAGGCAACCCTGAGGTATTCTCTAAAGACCGCAATAAGAAGAGTTGCCACCGTGCCAGCAACGAGAGAAGGAATTGCCATGCCAATAGGGTTCTTCTGGGCTATGAATATAACACCCGCACAGAGCAGTAGTCCAAGGACAGAAAGCCATGCAAAGATGCTACCCTTTGCGTTCCAATCTGCTGGAACGGAGAATATGTAAAGCACATGGAAGACTATCCAGCCAGCACCACCCATGAGAGCAAGCTTTGCACCAAGTTTTGCAGAGAAGTTTACATAGTCCCTTTCAAACTCTGGTCTTTTTCCAAAATACCAAGCGTATAGCATCATAAAGACGCCAGTAACGGAAATGGATGGAAACACGAGGAAGGCAAGGTATCTGAATATGTTAAAGGCATATATGTTCCAACCGCTGTGGTTCATAGTGGTTCCGCCAGAGGTATACCACTCTACCCACTTTTCTGGATAGAGAGCTTGGTAGTTAACCACATGGATTATAAAGCCCACTAAGAGCAAGAAGATAACACCACCTATAGAAAAAAGGGTGGCAATCTGTGGTTTCATCCTTGTAAAGTATGCACCCCATATGAGATAGTAGCCTATGAGAAGGGAAACTATGAACATAATATACCAGCTTGCAGATAGGTTAGCGGACGCATACCAAAGTGGGTCGTAGATGACTTGATAAAACAGCAGAGGTGCTACTCCCAACACTATAGCCAAGGACACAGAGACCTTTGAAAGCTCAAGCATAGCCCTTGCAAGCCTTTGGTGGTTTGGGTCTTTTCTTGTAAAGCCGTATATGGCATAGAAAAGTCCACCTATGGAAGTCCAAACAAAGACTATGTGGAGAGCCCAGGTGAGCACTTGCAGTATTTGCATAACCACTGGGAAGAAGGGAGCACCTGCAGGGTCAGACATGGCTTTTAGCATAGCGGACACTTCCGCAGGGGACTGCCCTGCGAAGGCAAGCCTGCCACCAAGTAGCATGAGAGCCAATACACCGAGCAACACCCACCTTGTTAGGTTTTGGTAAGCCACCATGCTCATGTCCACACCTCCTTATTTATGTGCCTCCAGAGTTGCTTTTGGCACTTCTATCTTGGCAGAGACTCTACCACCCTTTGAGACCATGTCCGCTATGTAGGCTGAGAGAGCCCTGAGCTCTTCGTCCTTACCCACAAAGTAGGGCATGTATGGAGGGTGGTTTTGAGGAGTAAGGTAGTTGGAGAGGAAACCATAGACCACCTCCTCTGAGTCCATGCCTTCAAATTTCTTAGCAAAGGGTCTAAGACCAGAAGCTCCTGTCACATTGTGGCATCCAGAGCATTGGAGTATGGCTATTGCCTTTCCTGCCATTATCTTGTTTTCGGGTGTTATGGTCTTTAGACCCTCTGGCACAAAGGGGTTAACTTTGAGAAAGCCCTTTTCTTTAATGATGTCCACCTCAGACTTTATACCCTTGGCTGGCACATCTCTGGCGATAATTTGGTTGACCCACACAAATTCACCAGCCACATAGGGCTTGCGGATGGTTTCCCTTATCTTCTCTTCTGGATATACACCCATGAAGAATATAAGTGCATATATGGGGTATGCAATATAAGGTCTTGCAACGGTTGGCTTTATGGAAGTGAGCACAAAGTGTGCGAGAACGACAAGAAGTATGCCGAATATTAGAGCGTAATACCACTTTGGAACTATTCCAGCAAGCATTGTGAGGCTTCTTTCTGGTAGTGTGGAGACATACCAGCCGAAGAACATAGTCCCAAAGACAAGACCACCTATGCCCCAGTAGGACATGGTTCTAACTATGTCCTTGTAGACTTTCTCGGGTATATCCTTTCTCATAAGGCTTGCGATAACTATACCTATAGTGCCCGCTATAGCAAACATGAAGGAGCTTCTCATAAGAAGGTGTGGGAAGTAGTTCTTGTTATAAAAGGCGTCAAGGATGTTTCCTGTGGTAAACCACTTCTCATGACCCGGTGAGAGCATAAAGGAGAGTATGCCTACGATGATATACATGGTTGCCCAAGAGCCTATGGCAAAGGTCCAAGCAAGCCTTAGCCAGCTTTTTTGGTCTATCCTGCCAAGGGTGTAATAGAGTATATAGACCAGCGTCACCTCAGCCACGAACCATATCCACTCTGCAGCCCAGACCCAAACGAAGTTGTGTATGAGTGCGGATATACCTCTGGGGTTTGCCACTGTGGCGGAGAACCATATACCAGGACCGGTTATAGAACCAGAGACATAAGAAAATACCAAGAGTGCCAACAGATACCTTTTGATGTAGTCATAGATCTGCGGTATGTTTTCCCGGTAGGCTTTTGTGGCAAGGTATGCCAGCAAAATGGAGGCACCCACTGATGTGTGGGATGCCATGACGTGAATGGTGGCTATAATGGCGATGACCGTGGCACTGCCTATGGTAGGCACATACCACATGGGTTGAAAGCCAAGCACATCCATGTTCGCACCTCCTGTGCGGTTTTAACTTGAAGTTAACATTTAATATAACATGACTTTTATCATCGTCAAGGGGTTAAAATGTTATCTCGTGGAAAGAAAAGCTGGCATTTTGCTCCACATAAGCTCTCTTCCCTCCGACTTTGGCATAGGAGACCTTGGACCTAACGCCTACAGGTTTGTGGACCTTTTGGCGGAATCTGGTCAAAGTCTTTGGCAGGTTTTACCCCTTAGCCCCACAGAGTTGGAGCATGGAAACTCACCCTACTACTCTTCTTCTCTCTTTGCAGGAAACCCTCTATTTATAAGCCCAGAACTTTTATACCAGGAAGGTCTATTAGACAGACAGACCCTTGAGAGCCTAAGGGTAGAGCCCTCCGATAGGGTAGACTACAAGAGGGTTTACGCCCTAAAGGCACATATGCTGGAAAAGGCTTTGGAAAACTTCAAGGAGAGCCAAGAGTTTTACCTCTTTTGCCAAGAGCAGGCATACTGGCTTGAGGACTATGTTAGATTTAACCTAATAAAGAAAAAACTTAAAAAGCCTTGGTGGGAATGGAAACAGTTGCCAGAGCTTTCAGAGAAGGAGGTTCTAAGAGAAAAGGTAGTCCAGTTTCTTTTCTTCAAGCAATGGAAGGCTTTAAGAACCTACGCCAACTCAAAGGGTGTGAGCCTTGTGGGAGACCTACCCATATACCCTGCACCAGACAGTGTGGATGTTTGGGCAAACAGAGAGATATTCAAGCTAAGAGAGGATGGACTTCCAGAGGTGGTGGCTGGCGTGCCACCCGACTACTTTTCAAAAACGGGACAGCTTTGGGGAAACCCCGTATACAGATGGGACAGGCTAAAGGAAAGGGGTTTTGACTGGTGGCTTTTGAGAATAAGGCATGCCCTTGAGCTTTTTGACCTTGTAAGGCTTGACCACTTTAGAGGCTTTTGTGCCTTTTATCAAGTTCCCTATGGAGAAAAGACCGCAGAAAAAGGCTGGTGGGAAAAAGCAGAGGGCTATAGTCTTTTTGAAACTATAAGAAAAGAGTTTCCACACATGCCTTTTATAGCAGAAGACCTTGGCACAATAGACCAAGAGGTTCATAGCCTAAGAGACCACTTTGGACTGCCGGGAATGAAAGTCTTAGCCTTTGCCTTTTTTGACAAAAACTCAGACCACCTACCTCACAACCACACCTATAACTCTGTGGTCTACACCACCACCCATGACAACATGCCTATAAGAGGGTGGTTCTTTGAAGAATTAAACGAGTGGCAGAGGGCAAGGGTTTTAGACTATCTTGGATACACACCTGAGAGCATAAGCCATGCACTTGTTAGACTTGCTTACATGTCTGTGGCAAAGTATTGCGTAATTGCTATGCAAGACCTACTTGAGCTCGGACAAGAGGCAAGGATGAACACTCCTGCCAAGCCAGAAGGCAACTGGGAGTGGAAGTTAAGGGAAATGCCAAATAGAGAGCTTTGGGAGTGGGTCGGTTTAATGTGTGAGCTGTATGGGAGGAAAATTTAGGGGTCTATCTTTAGAGATTTATGGCATAGATGAAAGGTCCACAAGATACTTGGTAAGAAGGGGAAGGGGTAGGATGGTCTGTTGAAAAGACTATTGACAAATTAGGAGAGTTTGCTTAAATATTACGCTAAAATAGGAGAAGGAGGTGTACACATGATACTTGAAACACTGTTGCTAGTCGGAGGTGGGGCTGTAATTTATAAGCTACTCGGAGGCTCCAATATACCTGAAAAACCTGGTGTATACATGTTTATAGACAGAGACGGGGATGTTGTATATGTAGGGCGAACTGAGAATCTGAAGAGAAGGTATGGACAACATACGAAAGGTCCCATCAGTGTAAGCAGTTTTAGAAAAACTTTGTATCAATACCATGGGTGGACAGAAGAAGAAATTACGCAATATATCAAAAGCCTAAAATTTAAGTATGAAGTTATACACGATGACGATGAGCGGATGAGAAGAGAAAAAGAGCTTATACAAAGACACTATCCTTTGTACAACAAACACTATAACATTTTGGATGATGACTTTTTTGATGATTAACTGTAAGATAGTGAGCTGTTAGATGGTGATTGATACAAGGCAAGTCCAAGAAAGGCTCAGGGCTTTGGGCTATGGTGGTTTCTACACGTGGTATGACCCGCCGGGGACTTATTATGACTGGCATAGGCATCTGCAAGAGCGAGAGGGCAGGCTTTAAGTCCTCCACTACCATTTAAAGACATGCTAATATGTTTAAATAAGCGTTCGTAATCTTTACCACAATCAACTTTTATAGCCTCATAGCACCTACACAGTTAAAATCTTCCCTTAAAAAGCACAGGAGGATAACTATGAAAAGGCTTATAGTCCTTGGTGTAGTTAGCATTTCCTTGGCACAGCCGGTGATTGACCCACCCTTTGCGGATAGGCTCTTTCCCTATGTAACCTATGGAGAGGTTTGGACAGGCACGCCTGCGGTAATTAAGGATGCGGTTATCCCAAATACACTTGTGGTCTATGGCTCAAAGGAAGACCCTGATATAGTTGCCCTTGCTGGCAGGATAGCCTACTATCTTGGACAATGGACGGAGGACATAGGCTTTACCGCAGAAGATGTTCGTCAATCTAAAATGCCAGAGCTTTTAGTAAGCGACCAAAGGCTAAAGAGTATAAACTACCAAAATCTCATAGTGGTGGGAGTAAACAACGACATAGTAAAAGAGCAGGGTTTGAGCTTTGAAAAACCCACTATAAAGTTAGTGCAAAAAGATGGCAAAAATATACTAATCGTAGGTGGTGCCAACAAGGAACAGATAATGCAGGCAGGTAGGTATCTCGCAGATGTAAGGCTCAACTTCAAAGCAGGTGCATACAGAACCTTTTTCTCCTTTGTAGCTCTAAGAGGCTACATAGAAAAGGGTGAGTTTGACGCAGGGTTAAGGCTCATAAGAAGCCCTATGGGGCTGTCCGCCTGTGGAAAGAACATGGCTTTGGCAGGTCCAATGGTAGCCCAGTGGGGAGATGACCTCAAGGCAGTTGTCAGACACAGAAACAACATCCTCTACAATGAGCTTCCAAAAGCCCTTGAGGCAGAGGATAAAGAAAAGGCGGTTAACCTCTGGAAAGAAGCTATGCTTACTTGCTACCAGTGCCATCAAGGCATAAACGTGCCACAAGTAAGAAGGTTCAAACCCATAGAGAGCATACACGCCAAACACCAGCAAATAGCAGAGAGCTTTGGTCTTGTAAAGGTTATTGGCAGAGAAAAGTCCTGCATAGCCTGTCATGCAGGACCTACAACAATAAGAGGCTACAAGTAGGTTATACTTAACCTATGGTAAACAAAAGGTGGGCTGTGAGCCTTTTGCTCATAGTCCTTTTTCCTATTCTCCTCACACTGCTTGTAGTTCGCCTTGCCTTTACAGACCTTTTTGTGGAGTTCCTCTATAAAAGAGTAGACCTGCCACCAGACCCAATGCCCTATGAGCTAAGACTAAGCATAGCCAAACTCGGGCTTAGGTCTGTTCTTTCAGACAGTGGCATGGAAGAGTTTAAAAGCTCTGGACTTTTTAACGAAAGAGAGATAAAACATATGAAGGATGTAAAAAGGCTGTTGAGTTTTTTCTTTGGCTTTTTGTATATTGCTCTTCCTATTTGGCTTTTGGGCTTCTTTAGCCTAAAGAGTATAAAAGATATGGGAAAGGTTTTGTTCTTTGGAGGATTTCTTCTTGAGGTATTTGTCCTCTTTGTGTTAATTGCTTCTGCGGTTAACTACGATTGGCTTTTTACTGCCTTTCATAACCTTTTCTTTGACCCTTATTCCTGGCGTTTTAGAGATGAAGACATGCTTTTGAGAGTCTATCCCATGGACTTTTGGTTTAAGGCAACCTTGTATACTGCCTTAGGAGTTTTTCTTGTAAATCTTTTCCTTCAGACCCTTGGTTTTATCCTTTGGAGAAGAAGTTCCTGAGCTTCTCTTCCGCAGGTCCAGGCTTTCCTATGTAATAACCCTGTGCGTAGTCTACCCCAAGGTCAAGGAGGATATTAATGGTCTCTTCGTCTTCCACATATTCTGCTATAGTCTTTATACCAAGACCCTTTGCCACCTCCACCATGCTTTTTACAAATATCCTGTCCACATGAGACCTCTTCATACTCTTTATAAATTCACCTTCTATTTTAAGAAAATCCACAGGAAGATACTTAAGGTAAAGAAAAGAGGCATAACCAGAACCAAAATCATCTATGGCAAACCTAAAACCTGCCTCTTTTAAGCCTTTTAGAAAACTACTCATCCTACCTATATCCTGTATTGCCTCCCTTTCCGTTATCTCAAAGACTATACGAGCAGTTTCAACACCATAAGTCTTTGCCCTTTGCACCACATCCTTTATAAAGTCATCCGTAAGGTCCTGAGGAGAAAGATTAATAAACAATAGGATATCCTTTTTATCCTTAACAGAAGCTATCTTCTGAAACAATCCTTCTATCATGGTAATGTCCAGCTTTTGAATAAGACCCATATTTTCTGCTATGTTTATAAACCTGCTTGCAGGAAGAAGCTCATCGTCCACTTTTAGCCTCATCAGTGCTTCAAAGCCTTCAACTTTTTCAGTGCTTAGATTAACTATGTCTTGCAAGAATACCTCTATAGATGCCTTTTCAAGGCTCTCAAGGACCTTTCTCTCAATCCTTCTAAAGGATAATCTTCATAAAGGCTATATTGATATTCTCTATCCAGATAAGTCTTACCAAGATTCTGCAAAAACTTACCCATTTCCATAGGCTCTATAGCAGGCATATCCTTCTTTTCCTCTTCATAAGCCTGAGCAACCCATTTTTTATTTTTGAGGTCGTAAATAAAAAGGTTAGAAATACCATAGGTTGTGCCTTTTCCCAACTTTATGTAGAAAATATCTCCCTCCTTGAAAGGTTTTTCCTTCATTAGGAGAAACAAGAGCCTTCTTGTAGATTCCATTATAGCCTTTGACTCCTTTCTTACGCTTAGATGGAGCACGCTAAAGGTAAAGAGTCCATAACCCACCGCTCTATAAAAGGAGGCAAGAGGAACCATGAAGTCAAACACGTGCTTGTGGAGAGCAAGAGAAAAGGTAAAAACCGAAAGAGCAAGAAAACCCACAGCAAGGCTTACATAGGGCGATACCCTTTCTCCAAAAACCTTTTTTTTGTATATGTAAACTGCAATAAAGGAAAAAAGCACAAAACTTATAAGGTCATAGGCAATCTTATACCAAGCTGGCTTGACACTATCCATCTGTAGGAATATGGGAGGAAGATGGGAATAATATAGGACAATTCCTAAGGAGGTAAAAAGGGAAAAGAGTGTAAGAATTACTGGAAGCACCTTCTGGTTCACCTCTCTTGAGAAAAATTTTTCACCAAATATGCTTAGATAAAGAGCTACTATAACCATAGTTCTTGAAAAAAGATAAAGGTAGGCGGTTTTATGTCGCTTGTTTTCTGTTATAAAATCGGGAAAAAAGGAAAAGGATAGTATGTGAAAAAGGTCTGGAATTAAAGCTGGTATTAGGAAAATTCCCAGTAAGTATAGCCTTCTACTTATAACTCTTTGACCAAGTGAAATTAGCGTAAGGCTCAAGTATAACAGAAGAAAAAAGGTGCTTATTCTAAAGATAGATATACTTACCGCAAAGGCTTGCTTGGTAAGGACAAGATTATCTTGAAAGATATAGGCTATAAGAGATATTATAAAGCCTACGCTTAAGATTAAGTAGCCTAAATATTTAGTCATAACTTATATTCTACTCATTATAATCGTAAGAACCACTTGGAACTTTAGAGCTTATTAGCCTTAGGATAAAGTCCGCTACTTTTTCTGGAGGCTTTAGTGTCATTGGGTCCTCGTGTGGATATGCTTTTGCTCTCATCTGCGTTCTTGTGGCACCGGGATTAAAGGCGTAAACCCTTATGTCTTTGTCTTTTAGCTCCTCTGCCAAAAGTAAACTAAAACCTTCTATACCAAACTTGGAGACCGCATAAGCTCCCCAGTAGGGTGCAGGTCTTTTGCCAGCACCAGAAGACATATTGACTATAACCGAGCCAGGGTTCATGTAAGGAAGTGTATATTTTGTCATATAGAAAACTCCGTTTATATTAACCCTTATAACCTCTTCCCACACATCTTCGGGATAGTTCTCAATAGAAACTCTCTCACCCAGAAGGCTTGCGTTGTTTACCAAAAGGTCAATGCGTCCCATATTCTGAACGCAAAAGCGGACAAACTCCATAACAGAAACCCTATCTCCCACA
>JAXSOX010000031.1:0-14768 GCA_037926525.1 Aquificaceae bacterium
GTTATACTAATCTCTACCTGCAGTTCTGGGTTAAAAGCCCAGTGTCATCTTGGCAGTTGAATAGGGTTTTGCTCTTTGAAAGCAAGGGTGTAGTATTGACTAAAGAGGTTTGAGAAGCCCTTCCTCGTTAACTTCCATTATGGCGGTCTATTCCTTTATGCTCTTTATTTGTAGGCTTTTCCAAAGGTAGTAGGATAAGCGATGGCGGTTTTCCTAAATCTTTGCCTTTTCGGAGGCTTGCCTTTCGTATCTTATATTCTAATGCCCTTATGCTTTTATGTTTTGGCATAAAAATGCAGTGATGCTTTGATGTTTTGATGATATATGCTTCAAAGCCTTGTCTCTCAAGGGTTTAAATTTGACAATACCATACTCAACCTTGCAGAACCTGACACTTCTGGCAAACCACCTTCACTTGAGAGGGGTGCCCCCTTGACAAAAGGCTTGATATGTCTTATTATTCTTTATGTGGTGAGTTGAGGTTGCTAATCTACCGTGTGGAGTTGAAACAGCAAACAAATCTCATCTTCTTCGTTCCTCGCAAACAGTTGCTAATCCACCGTGTGGAGTTGAAACTAGCTTGTCTATAATCTTGCAGTTTGTCTTGCCCGTTTGTTGCTAATCCACCGTGTGGAGTTGAAACTCTCTTATCTTCATAGCACTATCCTCCTGCCCGATGGGTTGCTAATCCACCGTGTGGAGTTGAAACGTGATAGAAGACTTTAAAGCCGTAAGAAGTGCATATAAGTTGCTAATCCACCGTGTGGAGTTGAAACCAACTGAGAGAAGACCTGCATTCCGTGAAGAGACTTGGTTGCTAATCCACCGTGTGGAGTTGAAACATTGCAATAGATTTTGGAATAGAAAACAAAATAAACCGTTGCTAATCCACCGTGTGGAGTTGAAACCTCTGGATGGGCAAGATATACTGCTGGGGGCGTCCTGTTGCTAATCCACCGTGTGGAGTTGAAACTAGGATCAAGCAAGAACCCTGCTACGGGTTCTTGCTTGTTGCTAATCCACCGTGTGGAGTTGAAACCCAAACTCAAATCGTCCACTAATGGTAAATAGTGCAGTTGCTAATCCACCGTGTGGAGTTGAAACGTTTCTTACAAACCTGAGGAAGGTCTCTACTTCCTCAGTTGCTAATCCACCGTGTGGAGTTGAAACTGGAGGGTAACCACTGCTATTGTGCTATCTATGGTGTAGGTTGCTAATCCACCGTGTGGAGTTGAAACCTTGTTAACCCTTTTGTCAAGACCTTGTTTATGATTTTTGGTTGCTAATCTACCGTGTGGAGTTGAAACCATACTCCTCTCCTATCTCACCCTCTGTATAAGGCATAGTTGCTAATCCACCGTGTGGAGTTGAAACAGCAGGGCGACCAGCATTAACCCATGCATTGTAAAGAGTTGCTAATCCACCGTGTGGAGTTGAAACAATATAGAAGGTATGGAACAGGCTAACCCTATAAGTTGCTAATCCACCGTGTGGAGTTGAAACAGGATATATTAGCCTTATTAGGTCTAATGTAGCCTTTTGGCTATCCCCTCTTTGGAAACAGAATAGCCTTATCCTTTACAAAATACTCAGACCTCATATAAGGCATTAGCAAACCCTGTGTTGGCTCACAGCTCATTAAGTTCAAGGCTTCTTGCATTTTGTTTGGCATAAAGGGTTCAAGTAGGTTTGCCAAAAGGTGTATGCCATCAGTAAGGGTATACAAGACCCTTCTTAGCTCCACTTCGTCGCTCTTTGCCAAGCTCCAAGGTGCTTTTGAGTCCACATACTTGTTTAAATACCCAGAAAGCCTCAGCACCGCCTCAAGGGCGTTATAGAAGTCTACCCTTTGCATGCACCCTTCGTATTCCTCTACCACCTGCCTTGCAAAGTTCTCATACTCCATATCCTTTCCACCAGAAACCTTCCCACCAAGATACTTTATGTCCATAGCCATTACTCTGCTAAAGAGGTTTCCTATCTCGTTGGCAAGCTCACCGTTTAGCCTGTTTAGGATGGCTTCTCTCCTTATGTCTCCGTCCTCTCCAAAGGGCATATCCCTCAAAAGGAAATACCTTGCCTCATCCAACCCCCACTCCTTTACAAAATCGTAAGGACTTATCACATTCCCCAAAGACTTGGACATCTTTTGACCTTCCACCTTCCACCAGCCATGGGCAAAAACCCTCTTTGGAATTTCCAGTCCTACTGAAAGGAGAAAAGCGGGCCAATAAACTGTATGAAACCTTAGAATATCCTTTCCCACAAGGTGTAGGTCTGCGGGCCAAAGGTGCGGTTTGTCCCTTACCGCAGACACGTAGTTAAACAAGGCATCAAACCACACATATATGGTATGCTCTGGGTCAAAGGGCACTTCTATACCCCACCTTACTCTGCTTCTTGGTCTGGTTATGGAAAGGTCTTTTAGTCCCTGTTTTACAAAAGCTATTACCTCGTTTTTCCTGTAGCTTGGCATAATAAAGTCTGGAGCCTTTTCATACAGGTCAAGGAGCACCTTCTCATACTTGGAAAGCCTAAAGAAATAAGAAGGCTCTTTTATGTAGTCGCAAGGCTTTAAATGTATGGGACAAACATGTCCTTCTAAAAGCTCGGTCTCTGACTTGAACTCCTCACAGCCTACACAATACCAGCCTTCGTATTCTCCAAGGTATATGTCTCCCCTCTCATAGCTCTTTATGAAAACTTCCTTTACCAGCTCCACGTGGTCTGGGTCTGTAGTCCTTATAAACCGGTCATAGCTTATACCCATAAACTCCCAGAGCTTTTTGAAGTTCTCAGAGTTTTGGTCCGCCAGTTCCTTTGGGCTTATACCCTTTTCCTCTGCGGACTTTTGTATCTTAAGACCATGCTCGTCAGTGCCTGTCAAGAAAAAAACCTCATAACCTCTTTTCCTGTAATACCTTGCCAAAACATCCGCAGATATGGTGGTGTAGGCGTGTCCTATGTGAGGAACGTCGTTTACATAGTATATGGGTGTCGTGACATAAAACTTCATAAGGCTTATATTATAAGGCATGAAAAGGCTTGTTATATTCCTTATCCTCTTTATCTATAGCTGTGCGGTAAAGACTTGGAATGTGGAAGGACCCTCTGAGCTCTCCAACGGTCTTGTGGTAAAGATAGACACAAAGGCTTGGCGGTTTTCACCTTCTGACCTTGACAGGTATGTTTTACCCATATTTATAAGCCTTGAAAACAAAGGAAAAGAGCCTATATCTATAAGGAGAGAAGATATATTCCTTGTGGACGACAAGGGTAGACAATACAATCCCATACCACCCGGTGATGTAGCCAATGCCTTAAGGAGAGGCTACGGCGTTGGCTTTAGCTTTAGTGTAGGATATTGGAGTTATCCCTTTGGTCTTTGGTGGTCTCCCTACTATGCCTATCCCCCTTCAAGGGACGTATACCCAGACTTGGTAAACAAAGCCCTTGTGTTTGGAGAGCTTCAACCCGGTGCTACTTTAAGCGGTTTTGTATACTTTCAGAAAATACCAGAGGATGCAAAGGAGTTAACTTTAAACATAAAGGGTTATAAGTTCAGGCTAAAGGCAAGCAAGGAGTGAATTATAATCTAATATTCAGCGGGTGTGGCGGAATTGGCAGACGCGCTGGACTCAGGATCCAGTGGGCTTATGCCCGTGAGGGTTCAACTCCCTCCACCCGCACCAAAAAGCCATGAGATTTCTAATATTTGGAGACATAATAGGAAAGCCTGGAAGAAGGGCACTTAGGTATTTTCTTGCAGGCTACAGGGATTTGGTGGACGTGGTGCTCGTTAATGTGGAAAACTCCGCAGGTGGCTTTGGTATAACAAAAAAGGTCTACGAAGAGCTACAAGGCATGGGCGTGGATATTATGACCTCTGGAAACCACATATGGGACAAAAAGGAAGTTTACCAATTTATAGACACCTCTCCCAACCTCCTGCGACCAGCCAACTATCCCGAGGGTGTTCCCGGCAGAGGCTATGGTATCTTTGAAAAAAAGGGCATAAGGTTTGCAGTTATAAACCTCATGGGTAGGTCTCTCTTAGACTCAAACCTTGAAAACCCCTTCTTGGTCTTTGACAGGCTTTACCAAGAGGTAAGCAAGGAAACTCCCATAGTGGTCGTGGACTTTCATGCGGAGACCACCTCAGAAAAGTGGGCTTTTGGCATATATGTGGATGGTAGGGCAAGTCTTGTTTATGGCACGCATACCCACGTGCCTACCGCAGACCAGATAATACTTAAAAAGGGAACAGCCTATACTTCCGATGTGGGTATGACAGGATGTTGGTATTCCGCAATAGGCATGAAACCCCAGCAAGCGATAGATAGGTTTACAAAGGGTATTCCCCAAAAGTATGAGGTAGAAGAAAAGGAAGACCTTGTGGTAAATGCCTTGCTCGTAGAAGTGGAAGAAAGCACTGGCAGAGCAAAGTCCATAGAGCGTCTACAGCAATACATCACAAGAGAAGAGCTCCTTGGAGCATAAATTTATACCATGCAAGAAACTAAGAAAAAGCCCAAGATAAGCCTAATATTGGAGAGCTTTACTCAACTTGAGAAAGCCTACGCAGACCTAAAGAAGAACCTATCCCTTCCTGAAGAGGAGTTTGTCTCCAATAAACTGCTCCAAGACAAGGTGAGGGTAGACTTCAATCTGGCTTTTGAAAGTGCTATGAGAGTCTGCAGGCATCTTTCTGCGGTCTATGACATAAAGACCACTTCAAAGGACTGCCTTCAGAAAATAGGTGAGCTTGTTGGTCTCTCTCAGGCACAAGCCTTGGGAGAGCTTGCCCAGTTTTACATAAAGCACAGAGACCTAAGGGAAACCCTGCAGGCAGAAGAACTCTACCGCTCCCTTGTTAAGTTTTTGCCACTTTTTAAGGAATACGCCAAAGCGGTAGTGGAGTTTGTCAAAAGGGAGACCAACAACCCCCTTCTTATAGACTTTGACCTTCTAAACGAAAAGGCAAAATACATAAAGGAGTCTGTGAAAAAGATAGACTTTGTGCTTTCTCAAGGCTTTGAGGAATTTTCAAAGACGCCCATGTATTACGATAGGGTCAAATACTTCTATCAGGTGGCTTACGATAGCCTTTTTGATATATGCAAGCACCTTGCTCCCAAGTTTGGAGTGAGAAAGTTTGGAGATGACTGTCTTTCAAAGTTGGTGGAAGCTGGCGTTATTCCTCAAGAGTATTACATGGATGTTTTCAAGATGACGAACCTAAAAAACAAGCTCATAAGCACGTGGGAAGTGAGCCCACAGGAGCTATATGAGAGGCTTATGGAGATAAAGGACAAGATTGAGCCTGTTATGAGGGAGATATCCAAAAGCCTAAAAAAACTCCTACAAAGTGGTCAAGGATAGATGGCTACTGGGTTATAAAAGGTGTCCCTTTCCACTGGTATCTTGCCTGCGGACCTTATGAGTTTTATGAGTCTTTCCTTTGTATGTCCCACCGCAGAGGTTGTTCCCGCAGAATGGACTATTTTTTCCTCTTGGATGGTCCCGTCAAGGTCATCCGCACCCATATTTAGAGCCACCTGTGCTACCCTCTCACCAAGGGTGACCCAGTATGCCTTTATGTGGTCAAAGTTATCCAAAAAGAGCCGTGATATGGCTATGGTTTTCAAATCATCCACAGAGGAAGTTCTTTTCCCTCCTATCCTTGTCCCCTCTGGCCAGTAGGCAAGAGGTATAAAGACCTGAAAGCCTCCCGTTTCATCTTGCAGACTTCTGAGCCTTTCCATGTGCTCTACCCTTTCCTCGTAGGTCTCTAAGTGTCCATACAGCATGGTTGCATTGGTGGGAATTCCCAGCTTATGAGCGGTTCTATGCACCTGCAGATACTCTTCCGCATTAGCCTTGTAGGGTGCTATTATCCTTCTTACCCTCTCGGAGAATATCTCCGCACCACCCCCGGGTATGGCATCAAGCCCTGCGGACTTGAGCTCCAGAAGAATATCCTCGTAGCTCCTTCCTGATATCTTACTCATATGGTGTATCTCTATGGCGGTCCACGCCTTTACCACCATATCTGGAAAAGCCCTCTTTATCTCCTTCACAAGGTTTACGTAGTGCTCCACCTTCCAATGCGGTGGTATGCCACCTACAATATGCACCTCCCTTCCACCCATTTTGTAGGTCTCTTCCACCTTCCTTAGGACCTCCTCAAGGCTCATCTCATATGCCCTTGGGTCAGACTTTACCACCCCAAAACTGCAGAAATTACATTGATATATGCATATGTTGGTAGGGTTTATCTGTCTGTTTACCACAAAGTAGGCAAAGTGTCCGTTCTTTTTACGGTTTACCCACTCCGCCAACGCACCCACATAGCTAAGGTCTGCCTCATAAAAGAGCCTTACTGCGTCTTCTACAGAAAGCCTTTTACCCTCAAGAACTTTTTCTCCTATAACCCTCAGGGTCTTTATGGCAACTCTTTCTATGAGCAGGTCTAATTGCATACTTTCCTCCTTTAATTTATTGGTATAGGTATGCCCTTTTGTTCAGAATATAGCTTAAGCGAACTAATCAAATCCTCGTAGCTTTCTCCATCTTCAGGATATGTGACCACTATGTAGTGGCCTTCTTCACCAAGAAAATCTCTAATACCCTCTGCCAGATGAATTGCACCTTCCTTATCAGTGCCAGGTAGCAAACAGATTATGTGAGAGCCATGCTGAAATATCATGTCCGACTCACGCATGGATTTAGATATATTTTCAAGGTATTGTTTCGAGAGGTGTTTACTGTATAGCACCACAAGGGACAAGTTATCCACAGCTGGAATATGTTCCGCAAGGGATAGGTCCCTCTTCAATCTCTTCAACTTACCTATCTCGTGCCTTATAATTGCTTGGAGGTCCTCAAAACTAACAAACTGTGCCATGTTTATGATTATAAACCTTTTAGTATTTTTAGCCATCAATATTTTCCACTCAACATAAGCTCTCTCTTACGCCTTACAAAATCCTTCACACCTTGCAAGTCTTTTGTGTTTAGCACAAGCTCAGGCAAAGCCCAACCTCTCCTTGCAAGACCAACCCCTAAGTGTATGTAAGGCAGATGCTTTACAGAGTGTGCATCGGTTACTATGGCTATAAACACACCCTCTTGCATGCACCTTCTTATGTTCTCTGGTGAAAGGTCAGCCCTGTGAGTGTTTAGCTCCAGTGCGGTTCCCGTCTCTTTTGCGGTCTTTATGACCTTTTCCATATCAAGAGGGTATCCCTCCCTTGTTCCGTAGGCTTTACCTGTAGGGTGTCCTATTAGGTTCACATAAGGGTTTTCCATAGCCTTTAGAACTCTGTATGTGTTGTCTTGATTAAACCTTGAGTGGATAGATGCCACCACGAAGTCAAACTCTTCAAGAAGGTCATCGGGAAGGTCCAAAGATCCGTCAGGAAGTATATCTACCTCACAGCCCCTAAGGATATAAAAGCCTCTTGGATTGTAATATTGATTTAGCCTTTCAATTAGCTTAAACTGTTCCCTGTAGCGTGCTGGGTCAAGACCGTTGGCTATGCGCGAGGACTGAGAGTGGTCTCCTATTACCATATACTGATAGCCCAGTCTGTAGCAGGCTTCCGCCATCTCCTCAAGGCTGTGAAGTCCATCGCTCCAGTTAGAATGCATATGAAAGTCTCCCCTTATGTCCTTTATGTCTATGAGCCTTGGAAGTCTACCCTCAAGGGCAAGCTCTATTTCTCCCGTGTTTTCTCTAAGCTCTGGCGGAATCCACTGCATGCCTATGAGGTTATAAACCTCTTCTTCTGTGCCACCTCCTATCCACTCCTCCGTGTCCGCACGAAAAACCCCATACTCGCTTATCTTGAGCCCCTTAGCCTTGGCTATGTCCCTTATCCTTACATTATGCTCCTTTGAGCCGGTAAAGTATTGGAGTGCTGAGCCCCATTGATGAGGTTCTACCGTTCTGAGGTCTACTTGTCTTCCTTCTTCAAGGACAAGGCTGGACTTGGTCTCTCCATGAAGGAGCACCTCCCTTACTCCACCATAAGAGACAAAGTGCTGGTGTATCTTTGACCAGTTTTCCCTTTTTGCAGAAATAAGCAGGTCTATGTCTCCAACCGTTTCTTTTCTTCTTCTCAAACTTCCCGCAAGCTCAATGTTTTCATAGAGCTCCCTTATTGTCTCAAAGTGCTTTAAAAGAGCCTCTCCCAGCTCATAAGCCCGCAAAAGCGTCATTCTTTCCTTGCTTTTCTCCCAGAGCTCAAGCCCCCTGAGGATGTTCTGAATTTTCTTCTCCCCCATGCCCGGCAGAAAGGCGAGCTGACCGCTTTTGACCGCCCTTATAAAGTCCTCCTTGCTCCTTACCTTTAGCCTATCGTAGGCAAGCCTTAGCGTCTTTATGCCCACGCCAGGGACTTCCAAAAGCTCAAGCAGGTCCTCTGGCACCTTTTGCCTTAACTCCTCGTAGGCACTTATCTTTCCTGTGCGTAAATATTCCAATATCTTCTCCACGCTTGACTGCCCTATGCCATGTATCTTGTAGATTTTCCCGGTCTTTACCAGCTCTTCCACATCTTCGCCAAGTTCAGAAAGCACCTCTGCCACCCTTCTGTAGGTGTTTATGCGATAAGGATTGTCTCCAAGAAACTCAAGCATGTCCGCCATTTTCTCAAAAATGCGTGATAGTTCCTTGTTTTTCTCCATAGGTTAAAATTTAGGAATGGACCTCTTATCTTACAGCCTCTTTTGGAAAGGCTTTCTTTCCGCCCTTTTTATAGCCCTTTCCACCTCCATGGTGGGTGTCTTCCTTCTCATTAAAAGGCTTTCCATGCTTGGTGCTGGTCTTTCTCATGCCGCCTTTGGTGGTATAGCCCTTGCCATAGTCCTTGACCTTGAACCCATGACCTTTACAGTGCTCTACACAGTTATTCTTGGTCTTCTTATCCAGTTCCTTGTGGAGAAGAAGTCCCTACCTGCGGACACAGTGCTTGCTCTCTTTTTCTCCCTCGGCGTTGCCATGGCAATAGTGATTCTTGGCATCACAAACAATCTTGGCACTAACGTGTTTTCATACCTCTTTGGTAGCATACTTACCGCCTCTGAAGTAGACCTTCTTCTGTCTGTGCTAACCTTTTTTCTAACCTCTTTGTTTATTCTCTTGAACTACCGAAAGCTCCTACTTCTTAGCTTTAACGAAGAGCTTGCAAAACTAAGAAGCATAAGAGTTAGTTTTCTCAATTACTCCCTTATTGCCCTCGCCTCTGCCAACGTAGCCCTATCCATAAAGGCTGTGGGGCTTGTGCTTTCCGCCAGCTTTATATCCATACCAGCTATGACTTCGCTCTTGGTTTCCTCCTCCTTTCTGCAAAGTATAGTCCTTTCTGTCTCCTTTTCCTTTCTCTCTCTTTTCTCTGGCATAGTCTTATCTTTGCTTTTTGACCTTCCTCCCAGTGGTGCAGTGGTAGGAAGCATGGCAATACTCTTTTTGATAGTGTCTCTTGGCAAGTTCATAAAAAGAAAAGTTTTAGGCTCTCCTTAGCCCTTTCTTTGTTTTCCCTGTATATCTTGCGTGCAAGAGCCATAGCCTCCTTAGAGGAACCCTTTGGAAGCCCTCTGTCTTTTAGCCACTTTAGAAACTCTGCCCTTGCAAGAACGCTGGCGGTTGCCACTGCGAGCTCTTCTTCTCCTTTGTGTATAAAGGAAACTCTACTGTCAAAAGGACTTCTGCTTGAGTATGCATCCACAGAAAATTTACCCTCAGGATACCTTTTGAGAAATTCTTCCAAAAGACCCACATACAGTTCATCGAGGATTCTGTTGAGGTTTTTCTTCCTTTCATAGAGCTCATTTAACTCTTTAGGCTCTACAAGCCTGCATTTAAACTCTCCAAAGGAGCTAAAGACTTCCGCCTTTTTGAGAACCGCCTCATCGCTTAACCTTTTACAATCTTTCATATTAAGGCTCAAAACCTTCTTGTAATACTCTGGCTTTATGACCGCACAGCACAGCACAAGAGGACCAAACACATCCCCCTTCCCAGACTCATCACATCCTACAGATACATTCTCTGAAGGGTCAAGAGAGGAAAGTATCAGGTCCTTTACCTCTTTAGCCCTTTTACCCTGAATAAGAAGCGTGCCAGAGAAATAGAGCGTTGCATGGTTAGAGCCATCCGTTAAATACCAAACCACATAGTCCTTTGGCAGACCTTTAAAACCCAACTCCTCCAAAAGAGCCCTTACCCTATCCCAGTCCTCCTTCTCAAGCCTCAATGTCAGATTACTCATAACAAAAACATCTCTACGAATTTACCTTTTCTAAAAGCCTGTCTGTATATAATATTTCCGTTTAGGCTAAGGAGGTGCAAAATGGTTGAATACGCTCAGAGAATAAAGGCTTTGCCTCCCTACCTTTTTGCTCAGATTGACCAGAAAAAGAGGGAAAAGCTCGCTCAGGGTGTGGATGTCATAGACCTCGGAGTAGGAGACCCAGACCTGCCTACTCCTAAGCCTATAGTGGAAGCTATGCAAAGGGCTGTAGAAAAGCCAGAGCATCATAGATATCCTTCCTACGAAGGCATGCTTTCTTTCCGTCAAGCGGTAGCGGATTGGTATAAGAGACGCTTTGGTGTGGAGCTGGACCCCCAAAAGGAAGTGGTCGCCCTTATAGGTTCAAAGGAGGGCATAGCTCACTTTCCTTTAGCTTTTGTAAACCCTGGAGATGTGGTTTTGTGTCCAGACCCCGCTTATCCTGTATACAAGATAGGCACGCTTTTTGCAGGCGGTGAGCCTTATATTTTGCCACTTAAAGAAGAAAACGGCTTTCTTCCAGACTTTAAAAGTGTTCCGAAGGATGTGTTAAAGAGGGCAAAAATTATCTGGGTAAACTACCCAAACAACCCAACCTCTGCTACCGCAACTGAAAGCTTCTACAAGGAGCTCATAGAGTGGGCAAGGGAGAATAACATAATTGTTGCCTCTGACCTTGCCTACTCGGAGATATACTTTGGCAATGAAAAACCCATGTCCATCCTACAGATAGAGGGTGCAAAGGAGGTAGCCATAGAGTTTCATTCCTTTTCTAAGACCTTTAATATGACAGGCTGGCGTCTTGGTATGGCGGTGGGAAACGAAAAACTTATTGCAGGTCTTGGAAAGGTAAAAACAAACGTGGACTCGGGACAGTTTCAGGCGGTGCAGGAGGCTGGTATAACCGCTTTGAACCTTCCAGAGGAGGAACTGCAAAAGATAAGAGATACATACAAGGAAAGAAGGTCTGCTATGGTAAAAGCCCTTGAGGAAGTGGGGCTAAAGGTCTATCCTTCTGATGCTACCTTTTACCTGTGGGTAAAGGTGCCTGAGGGCTATACCTCTGCGGAGTTTGTATCAAGGCTTCTTGATGAGTGTGGAATTGTATGCACTCCTGGGAACGGCTTTGGAGAGTATGGAGAGGGATACTTTAGGATTTCTCTTACCGTGCCTACTCAAAGACTTCTTGAGGCTGTGGAAAGGATAAAAAGGCTTAAGCTATGAGGAAAAGGGAAGTATGGGCTTCTAAGATAGGTCTCATATTCGCCGCAGCGGGGAATGCCATAGGTCTTGGAAATCTCCTTAGGTTTCCATCTAAGGTAGCTCTCTACGGCGGTGGTGCCTTTATGATTCCCTACTTTGTCGCTCTCTTCCTTTTAGGAATACCTCTTATGGTCTTAGAGTGGGTTATCGGTAGGTATGCGGGTTCAAAGGGGCATGGCTCTATGACTGGCATTATGGGTTCTCTTTTCCATCATGCTAACTGGGCGAGGGTGTTGGGTTCCATAGGTGTAGCAATACCCTTTCTCATAGTGTGCTACTACATATACATTGAGTCTTGGACGCTGGGTTTTGCGGTGCTTTCTCTTTTTGGACAACTGCCACATCCTGTGGATAGCACTGACCCCAAAACTGCTATGCAACCCTATGTGGACTTCTTTAAAAGCTACATAGAACCCTCATACTTTGCTATATTCTTTCTCATTATTACCCTTGCGGTTAACTGGTATATACTCCAAAGGGGTGTGGTAAAGGGTATTGAGCTTACCGCAAAGGTAGGCATTCCCGCACTCTTACTCATGGGTATTTCCCTTGCCATAGTCTCTCTTTCCATAAGAGGTGGCAAAGGCTTAGAGGGTCTGCTCTTTATATACACTCCCGATTTTAGCAGGATATCTGACCCTCAGGTTTGGCTTGAGGCATCGGGACAGATATTCTTTACCCTTTCCCTTGGAATGGGTGCTATAGCCACCTATGCCAGCTATGTGAAGGCAAGGGAAGATGTTCTAAAGGCTGGTCTTTGGACTGCAGGTCTTAATGAGTTTGTTGAGGTGGTCATAGGTGCTTCCATAGCTATACCTGCTGCTTTTGCCATGTTTGGTGCTCTTGCGGTCCCAGAGCTCGCAAAGGAAGGTACCTTTAGGCTTGGCTTTATGTCTATGCCTGCGGTTCTTATGGCTCTGCCTTTGGGTTGGCTCTTGTCTGCGGTATGGTTTTTCCTTCTTTTTATCGCAGCGCTAACTTCAAGCCTTGCCCTTACACAACCTCTAATAGCCCTCTTTGAAGACGAGATGAGATGGTCTCACAAAAAGGCGGTAAATGTTTCTATGCTTATGGTTTCTGTGGGTGCTTTTCTTTCTGCCTTTCTTCCCGGGTTTATAGACGAGGTGGACTTTTGGGCTGGGACTTTTATGCTTGTCTTTTTTGCACTTGTGGAAATAATAGTCTTTGTGTGGATATTTGGAGTTCATAAGTTCCATCATGAACTGACAAGGGACGTATTCTTGAAGGTGCCAAAGCCTTTGGTTTATTTCTTTGCTATAGTTTCTCCCATGTTCTTGGTAATACTCCTATACCAATGGGGTGTGGTGCAAGCTCCTAAGGTATTGGCTCAGGGTGGATTGGGTATAACGGTTGCACGCATGTTTACAATAGCTACCCTTGTCTTCCTTGCTTTTATTGCAATAGAAAGCAGAAGAAGATACCTTTCTGGACCGCATATATGAAAGAGATCCAGCTTGCTCAACTTGCTACAGGTATTCCAAGGATAGAATACAATCTTGGTATAAGAGAGGCTTTAAAAGCCTTTGAAGAGTATGGTATTTATGACTTCCTGGTTGTGGTAATGGATAACAGACCTATAGGCATAGTGAGCAAGCTCGACCTTATCAAGGCTCAACATAGAGAATACCTAACGGTGGGAGACCTCGCCCATCCTCTGATGAAGCTGAGGAATGCAACTCTAAAGCCAGAACACCTAACATCCCTTTTGGACTTTTTTAACACCTATAAATCACCTATCCTGCTTGTGGACAAGAAGGGTTCATACATGGGTATTCTTTTCTACCATGTGGTTCTATACCATGCAAGCCTTTTTAAAGAGGCTACAGTTCCCATGTTCCAGAAGATAAGGTCTCTTTTTGGTCAGGAGTATTACTTTTACTGCTTTTACATAAAGGGTCTGAGAGAGTTTGTGGAAGAATATGGGTCTTCAAAGAGTGAAAGCCTTCAAAGAGTCCTGTATGAAGATGTAAAAAATAGTATACAAGGAGATGTGAGCCTCTCTTACGAAGAGAATGAAGTCTATGCCCTTTCTAAGGTAAAGCTAAAAGAGGGAGAGATAATGGATCTATACAGAGAATTTCAGAGAGAATTTTCCTTGCTTTATGCGGATGCAAAACCTGTTTATCTCCTCGGTTATTGTATACCCATGAAGGATTTGAAAAATTTTGAGGATTTTTTCAGACTAAGCTCAGAGTTAAAGAAGAGAATGGAGGAGGTGCATGATGCTTCATGCTTTATATTTCATGAAGAGAAACCTTCAGTGGTTTTGTGTGAATATGAAAGGAGAGAGCTTATACACCACATAAGAAACAGAATAAAACAAGATTTTGAAAGTATAGTGGAAAGCCTAAAGAAGACAGACAGAGACCTCTGGGAGTTTGTTCTGTATGACTTCTTTAAGAAATATCCTTACTTTGAGCTTTTCTACATAATAGGAGAGAGCGGTCTTCAGGTTTCTAACAACGTGGTAAACCCAAGGCTCACCTACACGGTAAAGACTGGCAAGAAGGGGGCAGACAGGTCAGAAAAGGAATACTTCAAAAGGGCAGGTTACGAAGATGTATACATCTCCAACATATACATATCACAGGCAACCGACGACTTTTGCATAACCGTCTCAAAAAAGTTCAGCTATGGGGAAAAGAGCTATGTGCTTGCAGGGGACATAAACTACCGAGAGGTGCATAAATTGGTAAAAAGCTATGCGGAAGAGCTCAAGTCTGATAGGTAGCTATGCATACAAAAACCTCAGATACACTAAAAACCATCCTCTTAGGATACCAAGGGTTTCTCTCCTGCTTGAACTTTTAAAGGCTATGGGTCTCCTCACAGAGGCGGAGCTTGTAGAAAGCAGACCAGCCCACTGGGAGGAGTTGAGGCTTTTCCATGAGGAAGAGTATCTCAGAGCCCTTGAAGAGTGCGACCACTGTCAGTGTGTAAAGAGGGAATATAGGGAAAGGTTTAACATAGGCACTTACGAAAACCCTGTCTCTCCAGCCATGTGGAGGGGTTCTTTGCTTGCCACTGGTTCTTCTGTGCAGGCGGTGGAGCTGTTTCTTGAGGGTTTTACCACCTTTAATCCTGCGGGTGGTATGCACCACGCTTATCCCTCAAGAGCAAACGGCTTTTGTTTTATAAACGACCCTGGCGTAGCCCTCCAGTATCTCCTTTCAAAGGGTTATAAGAGAA
>JAXSOX010000032.1:0-14397 GCA_037926525.1 Aquificaceae bacterium
GCTTGCCTACGTTTCCCTATTTCAGATAATAGGGCTTTCTATTGTGAGGGGGGACTATGAAGTCATAACGCAGTTTCTTCCCTCTCTCCTGCTTACCGTATCTCTTATATGGCTCTTTGAGTCTCCCGTTGAGAAAAGAACGAAAAGGCTTGAAGAGGAAAGAAGAAGGCTTGAAGAAGAGCTAATCAGAAATAATGTGGAGCTCAGAGGGCTTTTGGAACAAATAAACCTTCTAAAGGAGCTTACAGAAAGGCTTTCAAAGGAGAAGGAGCTTATAGAAAGTAGGTTTAAAAAGCTAAGAGAAGAGGAGCTTATAGAAAGGGAAAAGCTTGAGCGTGAAAAGGAAATGCTTGTTAAAAAACTTCAAGAAAACCAGAAGAAGCTTACGGAGTATGCGGAAAGACTTGAAAGGCTAACTAAAATAAACAGAGAACTCTTTCAAATGTTAGAAGTTATGCAGGACACACAGCCAAAGGGAAGCAAAGAAGAGGTATCAAGGTTAAGACAAGAAAGAAAAAGACTATCAAAAGAGCTCATATCTCTGCAGGAGCTTTTAGAAGAGTTTTCCAAAGAGAATATGAAGATAAGCCAGAAATATGAGGAGCTTTTGCAAAGGTTTGAAGAAGAAAAAAAGGAGAGGGAAAAACTTCAGCTACAGGTGGAAAACCTTCTCAAGCAGGTAGAGAGCAAAAAACAAATATACGAAGACTTACTTTCAACTCTCTTTGAAAACATAGAGTTTGAAGAGAGTGCGGTTAGGGAATTTATGGAGCTCAACAAAGAGGCAAAAAGAGAATTTCTAAAAGAGCTTATGCTACTTAACATGAAGGATATGACTGAAAGGTTTGAGGTAATGAAGGGCTACAGGAATATCTTTAAGCTAAAGCCTATGGGGGGAAGAATATACTTTACATTTGGAAAAGCAAAAAGATGGAAAGTTCTTGGCATTTTATGGGGTGAGGACGATAAAAGTAAGCACAGATATATTAGTGATGTTCTGATAAAATATAAAGATTAGGTAGCATAAAAAGGAGGCAGATGATGACTGGGTTGAAAGAGGTCCTGGAAAGGCTTTTGAGTTTTAAAGCGGATGATTACATGGTCACAAGCCTCTATCTTAAGCTTGGTGTGGAAGAAAGAACAGACAGAAAGTATCTTAGAACCTTTAAAAACCTGGTTAAAGCTCAAAGGGAACACTTAGAGAACAGAGGATTAGAAAACCATGTTCTAAGGTCTGTGGAAGAGGACTTTAAGAAGATAGAGGATTTTCTTTCAGAACCTGAAAATCTAAAAGGATGCAGAGCAATAGCAATCTTTTCCTCCTCTTCCAGAGGACTTTTTGAAGTTGTTAAGCTACCATATACCTACAAAAACAGGCTCATAGTAGACCACGACCCTCTTATAAGAGAAATAGCGGTAATTGACGAAGAGCTTGGTAGAATAGGAGTGCTACTCATAGACAGAAAGCATGCACGCTTTTTCCTTATGGACCTTGAGGGAATGAGGGAGGTTTTGGACTTTATGGAGCCTCTTGCCACAAGGGCACATAAATTCCACTCGGGAGGTAGTGGGCTTAAGGGAGCGGAAGGTATTATGAAGTTTTCTATGCCTGCGAGAATAGGTGGACCAAACGTGGTCCAACATTCTTATGGCGAATACAGGTTTAATATGAGGATAAGAGAAGAAAGGCATAGGCTCTTTAAATTGGCAAGTGATGCTCTTATGGAAGCATGGAAAGAGAGCAAATTTGACAAACTGGTTATAGGCTCTGATAGGGAGGATATAAGGGATATAGAAAACCATCTCCATCCATACCTATTGGAAAGGCTCATAGGATACATAGAGGCAAATCCATCCCATGTGGAAGAGGAAGTCAAGGAAAAGGTATACAACCTCCTTTATGAAAAGAGTAAAGAAGAAGAGAGGAAATTGGTAGAGGAACTGCAGGAGTTGGAAGGTAAGGGACTTGCGGTAAATGGAACTTCAAGGGTATTACAGCAACTCTACAACGGAAATGTAAGGCTTTTGCTACTTGCGGATGACTTTCAAAAGCCGGGATATGTATGTGAAAAGTCCCACTTACCTCTCCTTACACCAGATTGTCCGTTGGAGGACAAGGTTTATCCAGTGCCAGATGTGGTAGATGAAATTATTGAGTTTGCCCTTGAAGAAAGAGCAAGGATTAAGGTTATACATTTAGAAGAATTAAAGAGGAAAATAGATGGGCTTGCCTGCTTTATGCGGTTTGCTCTATGAACTATGAAAGGGTGGTAATTTTCATAGATGGGTCTAACCTCTTTCATGCCATAAGGTATATGAACATAAGGATAGACTATCAAAAGTTAGTTGACTTTTTAAGGGAAGACAGAAAGCTTATAAGGGCATATTTTTATGGAGCCATACCTCAAGAAAAGGACATAAAGAAAAACAGTCCAGAATGGGAAAGCTATATGAGGCAGAAAAGGTTTCTTGAGGAGCTTTCTCTACAAGGTATAAAAGTGAAATTGGCAAAACTAAGAAAACTGCCCTCTGGTGAATATGTGGAGAAGGAAGTGGATATAATGCTTGCAACGGACATGCTTAGCATGGCTTATACAAACACCTACGATACTGCGGTGCTGGTAAGTGGAGACAGCGATTTTTCATACACGGTTGAGGAGGTACAAAGGATTGGCAAAAGGGTGGAAAATGCTTCTTTTAAGAGGACAAGCTCCTATCAGCTTCGTAAGGTTTGCGATAGGTTTTTACTCTTGGATGACTACTTAGATAGGTTTGTGGTGCAAGAAAAAATAGAGGTGTCCCAAGAGCTCAGCTTTTGGGAAAGAATTAAAAGACTATGGAAAGGGTAGTGTGTCTTAGGACCAGTAGGAGTGGATGTATCAAAGGCTTGAAGTGCATAGAGGAACTCACAGAACATTATGCCATAACCGTTGGAAACTTTGACGGGGTCCACAGAGGACATCAACGTCTGTTAGAAAGACTAATTTCAAAAGCTAAGGAAAAGGGTTTAAAGAGCTTAGTGCTTTCCTTTTATCCACATCCACTATGGGTCTTGAACTCTACGCAGGCACCTTGCGAGCTTACGGACATAAGGGAGAGGTCAGAGCTTATTCTCAAGCATGGTGTGGACCAAGTGGTATTTATAAGGTTTGATAGAAGCTTTTCAAAGCTTCCCGCAGAGGACTTTATAAGAGAGGTTTTATGGAACAGGTTAAAGTGCAAGCATCTTGTGGTGGGATATGATTGGAGGTTTGGATACAAGCGTGAGGGCGAGATAGAACTTGCAAAGGAGCTCGGCAAAGAAATGGGCTTTGAAGTGGAGGAGATGGAGCCTTTTAGGATAAATGGACATGTGGTGAGTAGCACCCTTATAAGGAGACTGCTTCATATGGGTAGGCTTGAAGAAGCCAGCCTATACCTTGGAAGAAATTATTCCCTTAAAAGAAAGGTAGTATCTGGCGAAGGAAGGGGCTCCATTCTTGGTTTTCCAACCGCAAACTTGCAAAATACAGAGAACCTCTGTTTGAGAGAAGGTGTATATGTGGTAAGGGTTGAAGACCGCTTTATGGGTGTTGCCAACTATGGGGTAAGACCTACCTTTGGAGGCAAGAAAAGGGTCTTAGAGGTTCATATACTTGACTTTGAAGGAAACTTAAGGGATAAGGAAATAAAGGTGGAGTTTCTCAAGTTTCTTAGAGAAGAGAAAAAGTTCTCCAACCCAGAGGAGCTCAAAAGACAGATAAAGGAAGATATTTCAAGAGCCAGAGGATTCTTCTAAGTATCCTATGTATAGAACCTTACCATCTTCAGTTAAACCAAAAGCCTTTTCCATCCTATCTCTAAGACCCTTTTTGTTTTCCAGAAAGTCCTTAAGGGTTTTTGGCTCTCCATGAGCCCTAAGCATGTATTCTTTTACTTGACCATTGTCAAAATGAATCTTCACGGGCAAGCAATAAAACTTGGAGTTTTCACCATCATGGCATCTTTCTATCTCACCCACTACCTCAATGCTTACACTTCTTGCCACCAACTTCATAGGTATATTTTAACCCATGCCTAACTCTTTTAGCTTTCTCCAAAGTGTGGTTCTGTGTATACCTAACATTCTTGCTGCAAGGCTTTTGTTTCCACCTACCTCTTCAAGGACTCTTTTTATCTTTTCTCTTTCCTTTTCCTGTTCCCTCTGGGAGTTTTCCAACTCAATTTGAAGGTCTTCAAGGTTTATTAGGCTTCCTCTGCAAGTGATAACCGCACGCTCTACTATGTTTTCAAGTTCCCGCACATTGCCAGGGAAGTGATATGAAAGCAAAAGTCTTATTGCTTCTGAGGAAAAGCCCTTTATTCTCCTTGAGTATTTCCTCGTATATTTTTCCAAGAAGTGCTTAAGAAGCACTGGTATATCTTCCTTTCTTTCTCTGAGAGGAGGGAGGTATAGTCTTACAACACTTAGCCTGTAGTAAAGGTCTTCTCTAAATTCACCACGCTTTATAAGCTCTCTTAAGTTTTTGTTTGTGGAGGCTATTATGCGAAGGTTTACCCTTCTTGTCCTTGTATCTCCAAGCCTTTCAAACTCTTTTTCTTGGACTAAGTGGAGTATCTTTGCCTGCAGGTGAAGTGGCATATCACCTATTTCGTCTAAAAACAAAGTTCCACCGTCCGCAAGCTCCACCTTACCCGGTTTGTCCTTAACCGCTCCAGTAAAAGCTCCCTTTACGTATCCAAAAAGCTCAGCTTCTAAAAGGTTTTCTGGTATGGCAGCACAGTTCACCTTTACGAAGGGACCTGCTCTTCTGGAAGATAAGTGATGTATGTATTTGGCAAGAAGGCTCTTGCCAGTTCCCGTTTCTCCCTCAATAAGGACGTTCACATCGTAATCCGCTATGGTTCTTGCCAAATCAAGCACCCTCTGAAAGGCTGGGCTTTTTGTAATTATGGTTTCATCCTCTCCCAGCTCACACACAGATACATCGTTTACCACATACAAGGAGACCACATAACCAAAGCCAGAAGACATGGGAGAGACAAGAAGAGATGCCTTCTGTCTTCCGCAGGGAGTTTCTACGAATATATCGGACCTTTCACCTTCTGGAGGTAGCTCTTCAAGGGATAGGTTTATAAGCTCTTTTATGTTCTTGCCCAATAGTATATCCTCCTCTTCCCTACAAAGCATTTTACTGGCGACCTTGTTGTGTTCTATTACATTACCCTCTGAGTCAAGCACCAGTATGGCTTCCACTATAGAGTTTAGTATGGTTTCCTTGTAAGTCCTTTGACGCTCCGCCTCCACTATGCAGTGAACCACATTGCTAACATCCCTGAAGACCTCAAGGACACCTACAAACCTCTCACCTTCATAGAGAGGTGACATGCTCCAACAAGCATGCTTTGAATTTATAGTTTCCACATCGTAAACTTGAACCCCTTCCCCCTCCTCCCTTACATAGAGAAAGGGGCAGGAATTACATATGGAGAAAAGCCCCCTGCAGTTTTTGCCTTCTATATCCTCACGCTGTAAAAGAGCCTTGGCTGACCTGTTGGCATAAACTACCTTGAAATTTTCATCTATCACAAGAACCGCATCAAAAAGACTGTCAAAGGAAGAAAAATCCATAGGCAAAATTATAAATCCCAGCTTGTTGGTATCCTTGACATCATCCTTAGACTCTCTTCAAAGGCGGACATATACCTCATGGCGGTTATCATAGAACCTTTGAACTTGAGCCTTTTTGTTAGCATTGCGGAACGAGGTCCCATATCCCCAGTTGCCAGCTTTTTCCAATTTTCTATGCTTGCCCATAGCTCAAAGTCGTATTTGTGAGAGTTAGCCTTTCCAGCGGATTTCGCAGTTCCATTCTCTACTATAAGCTCCACCGCCTCTCCTTCCTTGCCTTCTATGTAATACTTTATGCTCGCAGAAAAGTCTCTCAGTTCAGACTTTAGCTTCTCGTTCTTATTCCACTCCTCCATATAGGCTTTTATCCACTCCTCTGACAAAAACTTATACATTTTAAACCTCCTATTCAAGAGAGAGTATCCATTGGACTATCTGTCTGGCTTCTGCTTCTGGTATCTTTTGAGGTGGCATGGGAATACTACCCCAAACACCTGCACCGCCTTTGAGGGTTTTTTCTGTAAGATAGTCCACCGCATCCCCTTTACCTTTGTATTTCTTAGCTATATCTGTATAGCTTGGTCCTACCTTTTTTGCCTTTATGTCATGGCATGCCATACAACCCCTCTGCCTTGCTAACTGTTCATTGGCTAAGGTAATGTTTAAAAGCAGACCCACAGCAAAAATAAGCTTCCACATCCTAATCCTCCAGAAATAAAAAAAAGGGAAGGCAGGAGACCTTCCCAGGTGGCGGTCATTTACCCGCTACTTCTCTGAGTGCCTTGAAGACCTCGTTAAAGGACACCTCGTCGTTGTTAACAAACACCCCCACATTACCCATTACACATACAGAATACTTTGGACCAGTAAGAGCCCAACCTATAAGAGGCGTCCATTCTTGACCAGAAAGTGCAGTGTATCCGTCGCACTGCATTTTAGCCATTGCATTGTTAGCCGCACACATCTCCGCAGCCATAGCAGCTTGTTCTTCTGAAATATTGCCCTTGTAAGCCACGAGCTTACCATCATCGGTAAACTCACCCGCTGCCCAAACACCTTTGACTTGCATAAGCCTGTCAAGGTTTGCCATGGTTTACACCTCCTTTTTAGATATACTTGGAAAGGGTTTCAAAGGTCTTGTCAAAATCCGCCTTATCAAGCTCCAAAAACACGCCCACATTACCCATTATGCAGGCAACGTGCTTGCCACCTGCAACTGCAAAACCCACAGTGGGATAAAACCCATCCTGCCCAGTGTAGGCACTCCAACCCTTTGCCTGCATACTGCCCATGAGCTTGTTTGCAGCGCACATCATGGCAGCGATTTCTGCGGACTTCTCGTCAATGTTGCCGTAGTAGGCAAGAAGCCTACCATCATCTGAAAACTCCCCTGCTGCCACTGCACCAGGCAATGACATGAGCTCTTTGAGCTTGCTAAGTGTTGCCATGGTTCTACCTCCTTTAAAGGTTTTCACTTTTATCCTATGCAAATAACTTGCCAAAAACCATAAGCATAAGATTTAGAATTATCAATGCTTTTATGAATTAGTGCTTTATATCATATGTTGCATGTTGCAACACTGTTGCAACGCCGTGCAAGACTTGAAACTACACAAAAGAGGCATAAACTTTTATCCTTATGGTAAGGGAGATAGTTAAGTTTCCTCACCCTGTATTGAAGACGCCCACCCAGAAGGTAGATGTTATAGATAAGGAAATAAAAGAACTTGTTAAAGACATGTTTGAGACCATGTATCATGCGGAAGGTGTGGGACTTGCAGCAAATCAAATAGGTGTAAGCCTAAGGGTTATGGTTATAGACACCACACCAAAGAAGGAAAGCCCACCTGTTAAGCTGGTCTTGATAAACCCTGAAGTGGTTTCTGCGGAGGGAAATATCAAATATAGAGAGGGTTGTCTCTCCTTCCCCGGGTTAACGGTGGAAGTGGAAAGACACAGGAAGGTAAAGGTAAGAGCATTGGACTTGAATGGTGAAGAAAAAGAATACGAGCTTGAAGGCTTTCCAGCCATAGTTTTTCAGCACGAAATGGACCACCTTATGGGAATAACCTTTATAGACAGAGTAAACGGACTGAAGAGAAGGTTGGCGTTAGACAAGTATTCAAAACTTCAAAAGCAAAAGGCATGAAGGTAGAACTTGTAGACTTTTACCCCTTTGAAGTCTCCACAAGAAGACCACGACTTCTCGCCTATGCGGATGTAAGAATTGACGGGAAAATCCTCATAAGAGGAATAAGGCTCTACGAGTCAAAAAACGGAGGCTATTTTATCTCTATGCCGGAATACAATCCAGAAAGGAAAAGAGCCATAGTGGAGCTTGAAGATAAAGAGCTTCTTGAGAAGGTGAGAAGGGTAGTGGTGGACTATTATAAGAGTTTAATTTCTGTGAGTTGACTCCGCATTTCATATATTTTTTTGTGGTTATAGAAATTTATCCGCATGGTTTAGAATTTATGCTATTGGGTAAATTGGAATGCTTTAACTCCTTTTTGAAATAGACTTACTCTTTCAACTTATAAACCTGCTGGGCATAGCTACCTTTTCTGTGGCAGGTTCTCTAAAGGCTATAAGGGAAGGTTTTGACCTTTTGGGTATCGCCACATTGGGCGTGATAACTTCACTCGGCGAGGGTATTCTTAGGGATATTATTGTAGGAAAAGTTCCCAATGCCTTGACTTCACCCTACGATATGACGGTTGCTCTTATTGGTGTGATGATATCCCTTTTGCTATACAGAAAAACCAAAAAGCAGATTGAAAGCAAATATGCCTTTCTAATGCTTGATGCCATAGGGCTTTCCGCCTTTACAACCACGGGAGCAATATTAGCTTACAAAACGGAGGTTTCCTTTTATGGTGTTGTTCTTCTTGCTACTATAACAGGGGTGGGTGGAGGCGTTATAGGGGATGTGCTTCTTAGAAAAGTTCCATGGGTGCTAAGGGAGGATTTTTACGCTACTTGCAGTATTATTGGGGCTGTAGCCTTTTATGTCAGCGTAAAGGTTAGTGGAGACCTGACCTTTTCTTCCATAGTATGTTTCCTTACTACGCTTACAATACGAACTCTTGCTATTGTCTTCAAGTGGAGGCTTCCCAAGGCTGTGTGAGTTGTTAACATAATAGCAATTATATTAACAATCCTATACCCTTACCCTTCTCCTGATACATATTGACATTTGACATCAAAAGATATAAAATACTGTCATATTTTTGAAAGGAGGCTATCATGAAAGATGGCAAGGATGTTGTCAAAATAAAGGCGTCCGAGTATGCACTTCTAACAGACCTTTCTCTTAACACGGTTAAAAACCGCATAAGGGCTGGGGTCTTAAAGGGGGGTAAGGAAGAGGACGGTATATGGTATGTTTACCTAACGCAGGAGGAATTAGAACACATAAAAGGCTTCAAGGAAGCCCAGGAGGAAAGGAACAAAAGCCTTCAATCCAATCTTGAAGGACTTAAGTCAAGCCTTGAGGGAAGTCTTATAGCCACCTACATGTCCGCCCTTATGCAAAAGGAACAACAAAAGGAACAGCTCCTCCATGAGCTGTCAAGCCTATATACGCTCCTTGCCATAAGAGAGAAGGAGATGGAGTTTCTAACAAGGGAACTGGAAAGGGTCAAAGAAAGATGCATGGAAAAGGAGGCTGAAAACAAAAAGCTAAAAGAAGTAATCCAAGAAAAGGAGAGTACCATTAAAAGGCTTCAAGAAGAACTTAGGGAAAAGGAGCATATTCTCAACCAGAAGGATCTGGAACTTCAGAGAATTGTATTGGATAAGGATAGAGAAATACTAAGCAAAGAGATGGAGCTGTCTAATCTTCGCATTGAACTAGAGAAGAAAAGGAAGAAGGAATAAAATTAATAGAACTATGGATAGGCTTTTGGACCTATGGGTTAAAAGCCTCAGTAGGACAAAGAGTCAGAGGACGGTAACCACCTACAGTATGTGCCTTGCGTCCTTTCAGAAGCACTTAGGTGAGGACACGAACCTTCTTGATATTGAGCCCACTAGACTTTTTTCTTACGTTGACTCCTCTGATCTTTCTACCTCTTCTCTCCTTACTCATCTGTCTGCCATAAAGCACTTTTATAAGTTTGCCTTTAGAAGAGGTCGGCTAAGTAAGGAACATTACTCAGAGTTGGAGGCAGTCTTTGAGGAGATAAGGGAAGACCTGTCTGGTTCAAGACCTCAGAAAGGTCCAAAGGCTCTTAGCAGGGAGGAGCTTAGTAGAATTTTCCAGATGGTAAGGGATACAAAATACGAGCGTGTTTATAGCCTTCTACTGTATAGTGGTGTGAGGCTTTCTGAGTATGTCCAGCTTAGAAGGGATTTTTTCTATAGAGACAAAGGTGGCATATATTGGCTAAGACTTCCCCCGGAGATAACAAAAAGAGGGAAAGAAAGATTGGTACCTATAATCGGTCCCTCAAAGGAAGAAACTATGGAAATAAGCGAAAAGCTTAGTGAATGGCTTCAGGATTATGATGCGTACATAAGAGTTAAAGCTGGCTCTTTACAGGTTTATACCAATAGGCTTTCTCAAAGGCTTGGTATTCCCTTTTCTGTCCATAGCTTTAGACATACCTATATCACAAACCTTGTAAACTCTGGCTTTCCTGCTGAGGTAGTTAAAGAGTTTGCAGGGCACTCTAACGTAAAGACCACTATAGACATATACTACCGCTTCAGCCAAGAAAGGGCGAGAAGCTTGGTGGAGAACTTTCTTAAATGAAGTTTTTTATCCTTACTATTTTCCCTCAGATAGTTCAGTGCTATGCGGAGTATGGCATAGTAAGGCAGGCTATAAAAAAGGGCGTGCTTGAGCTCCATACTGTAGACATAAGAGACTTTGCTCACAAAAGACAGGTGGATGATACCGCCTATGGTGGGCATCCGGGGATGGTTATAAAGCCTGAGCCTGTTTTTAAGGCTTATGAGTATGTGGTGGAGAATTTTGGAAAGCCTTATACCATTATTCCTCAACCTTGGGGCAAAAGGCTCACTCAAGAGGACCTTGACAGGTTGTCTGTTTTTGACAGCTTGGCGGTTATATGTGGCAGATACGAGGGTTTGGACGAAAGGGTTAGCACTCTGGCGGACGAGGAGCTTTCTCTTGGAGACTTTGTTTTGGCAGGCGGTGAGCTTTTTGCACTTGTGCTTTTAGAAGGCATTGCGAGGCTTTTGCCGGGGGTTTTGAGCGAGCCTGAAAGTCTAAAAAGGGACTCCTTTAGAAGGTGGCTTGGTGCTCCAGTCTATACGAGACCAGCAGACTTTAGGGGTATGAAAGTCCCAGAGGTGCTCCTCTCTGGCAACCATGAACTTATTAGACTTTGGGAGCTTTGGCACTCTATAGAGAGAACACTAAAACTTAGACCAGAGCTTGTTCCTAAAAGGCTATATCCTCTGGAAGAGTCTATGCTCTCTGCTATAATAAAGGGCAAGAGCTTTGAAAAGTGGCTGGAGGAGGTGGGTCATGAAAGAGCTATTAAAGGCTTTCAGAGCATGCAACTACTTGGCGGTGGGGATGATATACCTCAAGGACAATCCTCTTCTGAGGGAGCCTCTAAGGAGGGAGCATCTTAAGAAAAGGCTTCTGGGACACTGGGGAGCAAGTCCAAATATTAGCTTTGTTTACCTGTTTACCAGCTATATGCTCCGTAGGTATCCACTTAATGCTTTACTTGTGGTAGGTCCTGGGCATGGTGCACCTGGCTACATAGCACCCCTATATCTTGAGGGGACTCTTAGCAAGTTCTATCCTGAGTTTTCTCAAGACAAGGAGGGTATGAAAAGGCTTTTTAAGGCTTTTTCCTTTCCGGGAGGGCTCGGAAGTCATTGCACTCCAGAGCTTCCCGGGTCTATACAAGAAGGTGGTGAGCTTGGATACAGCCTTTCTCATGCCTTTGGTGCGGTCTTTGACAATCCCGACCTTGTGGCGGTTGCCATAGTGGGCGATGGTGAGGCAGAAACTGGACCTTTGGCTACTGCGTGGCACTCCAATAAGTTTTTAAACCCAAAAAGGGATGGTCTTGTTCTCCCTGTGCTTTCTCTCAACGGCTACAAGATAAACAACCCCACACTGTTTGCGAGAATTCCAAAGGAAGAGCTCATTAGTCTTTTGAGGGGCTATGGCTATGAGCCACTGTGGGTAGAGGGAGAAGAGCCAGAAGAGGTAGCTGGTCAGATGAAGGAGGTCATGGAGTCTGCCTTTGAAAGGCTTATGGACCTGCGTGGAAAGGAGAAAAGACCTGTGCTTCCTGCCATAGTGCTAAAAACACCTAAGGGTTGGACAGCACCAAAGAAGTTTAGAGAAAAATACATAGAGGGTTATTGGAGGTCTCACCAAGTTCCTCTTTCTGACGTTCATGAAAATCCAGATAGCCTCAAGCTCCTTGAGGAGTGGCTACAGAGCTATAAACCAGAGGAGCTCTTTGACCAAGAGGGTAGACCTCTTATAAACCTTAGCGAGCTCTTTCCAGAAGAGGGCAGAAGGCTTGGAGATACTCCCTTTGCCAACGGTGGGCTTTTGAGAAAGCCTCTTGACCTACCAAAGGCAGAAGACTATAGCGTGGAGAGGTTTACTCTCCATAACAACACCTTGCCTCTTGGATACTACCTTAGAGAAGTTTTAAAGAAAAACCCCCACAACTTTAGAGTTTTTGGACCAGACGAGACCGCCTCAAACAGACTACACCCCACCTTTGAAGCTGGCAAGGTATGGATGTTAGAGAGACTTCCTGTGGACGAGGATGAAGGCTATCTGAGCCCTACGGGCAGGGTTATGGAGATGCTCTCTGAGCATACAGTGGAAGGTTGGCTTGAGGGTTATATACTTACTGGAAGGCATGGTATTTTGAGCACCTATGAAGGCTTTGCTCCCATAATAACCTCAATGGTAAACCAGTTTGGAAAGTGGTTGGATATATCTCAAGATGTGCCTTGGAGAGCTCCCATTAGTTCTCTTAATCTTTTGCTTACCTCTGTGGTTTGGAGACAAGACCACAACGGATTTACCCATCAAGACCCTGGCTTTATAAACAGCATAGTGGATAAGTGGCCCAATGTGGTAAGGCTTTACTTTCCATGCGATGCTAACACCCTTTTGGCAACGGTGGAGCTGTGCCTTAAGTCCACAAACAGAGTAAACATCATCGTAGTTGACAAGCAGGCACACCCTCAGTATTTGGATTATCAGAGTGCTTACTCACATGTGATAAAGGGTATAGGCATCTTTGACTTTGCAAGCGGACACACAGATAGAGAACCCGATGTGGTCCTTGCAAGCTGTGGTGATATACCCACAAAGGAGGCTATAGGTGCATCTTTGCTTCTGAGAGAGTTCTTTCCAGACTTAGCTATAAGGTTTGTGAACGTGGTAAACCTCTTTAGACTTACTCCAGACAGCGAGCATCCCGACGGTCTTCCAGACAGGGATTTTGACGCCTACTTTACCACAGACAAGCCCATAATCTTTAACTTCCACGGTTATCCTTGGCTTATCCACAGGCTCACTTACAAAAGAAAAAACCACAAGAACCTGCATGTGAGAGGCTACAGAGAAAACAGGAAGATAGGCATAGATGCTACACAAATTCAACCCTTCCTTAAAGGAAGAGGTGGCATTACCACTCCTCTCCAGCTTGCCATACTAAACCAAATAGACCGCTTTAGCATTGCCATAGACGTTATCCAAAGAACGCCAGCCCTACAGTCGGTGGGAGGCAGATACATAGACCTCTTAAAGGATATGCAGATAAGAGCCCTAAGGCATGCCTACGAAGAAGGCGTAGACGCACCGGAGTTTTCCGATGAGAACTTTCTTGTGCCTAAACTACGGAAGCTCCTCTCTTAAGTATGCCCTCTTTGAGGGTCAGAGGCAAATCCTAAAGCACAAGAGGGTCTTCAGAGGGGAAGGCTTATCCCAAGCACTAAGGGAGCTTGCAAAGGAACTTCCAATTAGCCCAGAGGTAGTCCTGCACAGGGTGGTGCACGGTATGGAACACAAAAGCCCTATGCCTATAGAAGGTCAAAGTCTTGAGATACTGCGAGAGCTTGCACGCATAAATCCTCTCCACAACTCCATAGCCTTGGAAGGCATAGAGCAGAGCCTTGAGCTTTTTAGTAAAAGCAAACACTACGCTATTTTTGATACGGACTTCCATTCAAGCATACCAGAGAGTGCAAGAATATATGGACTGGACTACGAGCTTTATCAAAGAGGTATAAAGAGGTATGGCTTTCATGGCATTTCCTACTCCTACCTTTTGAGACGGTCTAAGCAGGTTCTTGAGAAAACAAAGCCAAACCTCATAATGATGCACTTGGGACAAGGCTGTAGTGTATGTGCGGTAAAGGAGGGGGTTTCTGTGGATACTTCCATGGGCTTTACGCCTCTTGAGGGTCTCCTTATGGTGACAAGACCTGGCGATGTGGACGCTGGGGTTATACTCCATATGCTAAGGTCTGGCTTGTCTGTGGAGGAGTTGGAAAGAAGGCTATACAGAGAGAGCGGTATAAGAGCTATAGCGGGGGTCTCTGACTTTGAGGAGCTTCTCACTTTGAAAAGGAACGGCAACAGGAGGGCAATCCTTGCCTTTGAGGCTTTCCTGCATAGGCTTTTGAAGTATGTGGGTGCTTATTGGTTTTTCTTAGAGGGAGAGGTGGACGCCCTTGTTTTTTCCGGCGGTATAGGGGAAAACAGTCCAGAGGTAAGAGAAGAGCTTTGCAAAAGGCTTGCCTTTCTTGGAGTTGAGCTTGACCAA
>JAXSOX010000033.1:0-14334 GCA_037926525.1 Aquificaceae bacterium
TTGCCCACTATACCCTCTACACTGTATCTTTCGCTGAGAGCTTTCGTGAGAAGCCTTTTTTCTTCCTCCCACTCTTCCCTCTCCTGACTTATCCTCTCATCCAATTTGTAGAGCATGCCAATCATAGTCCCCATTATTAACAAAAGCTCCACACCCCTCTCTACGCTTTCCTCTCCAAAGTCCTTAAAAACCGCAAGCACTCCGATTATCTCACCTCCAACCCTAATAGGCACTGCCACAAAGCTCTCACCAGGCTCAAGCCTTTCTCTAAGACCAGTCTTATTAAGATAGGCGTTTATCTTTGTATCTGACAGAAAGACAGGCACGCCGTCTTTGTAGACCTTTCCCACTATACCCTCACCCTTTCTAAAGATGCCCCTTTCCGCCTCCTCCTCTGTTAACCCAAAGGCTTTGACTATCTTTAGAGCCTTTATCTCAGGACTGTAGAGTGCCACATAGCTATGTCTCACATCCCAGTAGGAATAGAGAACCTTTAGAACCTCCTCAAGGCTTTTTGTAAACTCAAGACCCTTACTGAGTATTTTAGCAACCTCGTTAACTATGGTAAGCTCCCTAAGGTCCAAACCCTTTTCCATCAATGCTCTTCTTTTACCCTGTAATAAAAGATAAGCACGCCAACCACTATGGCAATAGCTATACCAAAGAGAAGGGTTTCAAGAGGCTCTTTCCACTTTACCACGTTTTTTGTAAAGGTTATGGCAAGTATGAGGATTATTACGCTTGCCAGCTTAGCCTTGAGCTGGTCTATGCTTTCAATCTTTAACCAATCTGGAACATTTAACTTCCCTACAAAGAGCTCATAAAGACCTACCGCAAAGATGTAGAGTATCACCGAAAGTAAGTGTATGTCCATAACCGCTATAAACTTAGTGGAAAGTATGGCGGTATCCAAATACTCTGGGTCTGTAAAGACCTTGTAGAGGGTTTCAAAGGAAAGATAAACACCATAAAAGCCAAGAAAAACCGCACTTATAAAAAGGCTCAAGGCTGGAAGCACCGCAATTGCCTTGCCTCTCTCCACAAAAGCTTTCACAAGTCTATCCATCACTCCACCTCTGAGTTTATTTTTATTATCACACCCCTTGTTCCAACCTGTGCGTTAGCAAAGCCAATGAGGTCTCCCTTTTGAGCCTCCGCTCTGTCAGAAGCACTCAATCTTGCAGTTATTATAACCAGTCCTTCCATGATTCTATCATGGCTTAGCTTATGCTTGCCTGTTATCTTAAACTTGTAGGGTAGCTTTGGGTTTTTCACCCTCAAGACTGCCAAAGGCATGGCATTCTCAAGGTCTCTAACAGATATTATAAGAAAGGTGTTTCCCTTTGGAACTTTGTCCTTGAGAGCCTCATCAAGAACAACCTCACCCTCTATAAACTGATTTCTATACTTTTCAAGAGGCACTTCCTTTGGCAAAGGTTGACAGGCAAAAAGCAAAGAGGCAAAGAATACGAGGAGTTTTGACATAAATCCCTATTATAAGGCAAGAGGGCGGGCTTTCGCCCGCAAAGAGATTTATAGAGACCTACGCAAAAGGTCTTCCCAAACAGGGTTCATGGGTATGGTTCCAAGTTCTTTTACCGTTGACTGCTTTCCGTCCTTTACAGAAACCTGCCATAGTCTTATTACCTTGTTTTGAAGGTCTGCGGTCACCGTATAGAGGTTTTCTTTTCCAGCTAAATACTTAGCTATAACTGGGTCCTCTTGTGCTGCCCTTTCTATCATCTTTGGAACCCATATTCTAAGGTGGAAAAAGATAGCACCTTTGTAGTCCGCATCCGCAAGCCTGCGAAGGGTAGCTTTTGTAAGGTTGTAGTTTACCTCAGGAGACGCTTGACCTCCATAGATTAGGGCTACCACCTGTCCCATAGGTCTTAGATTTTGAGCATCCTCTGGAGAGTTTAGCACCGTGATGTCCAATCTACGCTTACCCTCACTGTCCAAGTATCCTGCACCTATGGCACCCACCAGTGAAGCACATATGGTGGTGTTGTTGGTCAGCACATGGAGGTGTTGAACTTTAAAAACATTAGCCATGGTCTCGCCCATGGCTTTGCCAGTATAACCTCTAAGGGTATACTGCTCACCCAAGGTAAGCCCTTGAGACATAGCCTGTGTGGAAAAGCCTATGGCTAATACCGCGGAAGCCAAAAGAGCTTTTATTCTCATGATTCACCTCCTATAAGGTTTTTAGAATATTATAAAAGGCTTATGTTAAGTTTTCGTTAAGGATGCAATCTGTAGAGTTCTCTTACAAGGTCTTGAAACTCTTCGGGTTTTATGACCCTGCAGAAGGGCATACCAATACACAGAATCCTTTTTGCGTTCCTAAGCACAAAACCCACATCATGAGACACCACTATCACTGTCCTATCCTTTGCCACCTCCTTTAGGATATGCTCTATATGTTCTTGAGCGTGTATATCAAGACCAGTCATAGGCTCATCAAGGACTAAAAGGTCTGGGTTTGTGGTAAGGGCAAGAGCAAGCAACACCTTTTGCTGTTCTCCACCAGAGAGCTTTACAAAGGGTCTGTTTAGCAGGTTTTCAAGGTGTAGGAAGGCTATAACCCAACCCACTTTTTCTTTGGGTGCAACCGCTCTTAGAAGCTCCCCCACATTACCTGTAAAGGATTTTTCCACAGAAAACCTTTGAGGCACGTAGCCTATCCTTTTCCATTGATTAAAGTTATCCAAGCTCTCACCAAAAAGTTTTACCTCTCCCCTTTGAGGCTTTATAAAACCAAGCAAAATTCTCAAGAGTGTGCTCTTTCCTGCACCGTTTGGTCCAAGAATTCCAAAAAACTCTCCCTTTTCCACATAAAAGCTCAAGCTTTCAATAAGAGGCTCATCCTCTCTGTATCTAAAGTGAAGGTTTTTGACCTCTACTATTTTCTCTTGCACTCAAGACCCTCTGAAAGCCTCTCTAAGTTTCTCCTCATAATAGAAAAATAGTCGTCATTTCTCTCCTCTGGAAAGAGAGATGAATTAAAGGGCAAAACCCTTGCACCCACTTCCTGTGCTACCCTTCTTGCAAGCCTTTCGTCCTGTCCCAACTCTGCAAAAACCACACCCGCTTTAGCTTTCCTTGCCCTTTCTACCATACGCCTTACCTCAGAAGGTCTTGGCTCTTCTTCCGCATGAACACCTCTTAAGCCCACCGTCTCAAGTCCATAGTCCCTTCCCAAGTATGCGGTAGAAAGGTGGGTAATTACTAAGGTTTTTGTCTTACACGTGGAAAGCACTTCCGTGTATTCCTTATCCAACGCCCTTAGCCTTTCCATATACTCATTTGCTCTCCTCTTGTATTGTTCAGAACCAGCTGGGTCTAATTGAGACAAAACCTTCTGTATGTTCTCCACTACGCCCATGTATGCCTCAGGAGAGAGCCAAAGATGTGGGTCGTAGCCCCTTCCTACCCTTATAAGCATTAAACCCTGTGCCAGCGGGTAAGCTCTATCCTTTCCCACTGTATTGGCTACTCTCCTTTCCCACCCTTCTAAGCCTAAATACAAAAAAGCCCTTGCCCCTTGAAGTCTTCTAATATCATCGGGCTTTAGCTCGTAGTGATGAGGGTCCGCCTGAGACTTTATAAGCACATCCACCTCAAACCTATCGCCCGCTATATACCTAAGAGGGTAGTATATGGGATAGGAGGAAGCAAGCACATAGTCCTTGGCGTATGATAGGCTTATAAGCAACACTAAAAACAATAGGACTCTCATAAGAGGTTAATTTTAACACATTTTCAAGTAAATAACTTCATCCATGCCTCTTTATGTTCTCTTTTTATGCTGGCATCTTTCTCTAAAAGCTCTACATAAAGCTCAATAAAATCAGAAGGATTCCTTACGAGTCTTAAGTAGTATTTTATGGTCTGCATGACGCCATTTATAATCAGGGTAGTTCCATATATGGAGCGAGTTTGATTTATTATTCCTCTTACCCTCTCATCTATTACATACTCGCGCGTAGTCAGGATATAATACCTATCCGGTGGTGAATTTTTGATCTTTTCCAAAGCTGATAAAACAACACCATAGTCTATGGTTCTATCTTTAACTTCTACAACTTCATATACTTTGCCTTCCATGTCCATAACTTGTATATCCCCAAGCATACCAGTTTTATCATCCGGAGATTCATGCGGAAGCAAATCCGCAAGCCTTTTATTCTCATACCTTTTCAACTCTTTTACTAAAATTTTATAAATAGCATACAAAGCTAAAACCGGCAGTCTTGACCTTCCTCGTGAAGCATATGGATGTGTAAAATGGCTTTCTAACTTGGTTAAAATTTCATCTATAGTAAGATTTCTTGGTATTGGGAGTCTTACTCTTGTCTTTTCTCTTATATCTAAGAGCCTATTAAATATGTATAGAAGTGCTTCTTTTGGGCTCTTTTTTAGGTCTTCCACTTCATGCACAATATACAGAAAGGCTTGTTTCACTTCTTTTGGTGTTATCTTGCCAGGATAGTTAAAATCATAGGGATGTGGTTGTTCAAGAGACCTGGTTAGCCAACCACTTTCCTTCATAGCGGGGAAATCCTTACTTTTCATGAAAGGAGTTACACATTTTGTATCTATAGTTCTACCACTAAAGCCACCTTTAAACTCTGCTCTGTGGAGTTTTATATTCTGAGATGGATTATAGAGTTTGTAAACCAATAGTGTTATTAGAACACTCAAAACACCTTTATTTTGCTCTACTCTGCTAAGTATTACATCAAGATGATTCTTCAAAGAAGCATCAATTGATATTTCTCTATTCTCATAATAAAAATGCTTTGCTTCTTCGTATAAATTTTCAAGAATTCTACATATGTTCGTATAATCCTTTTCGCTCATTTTGAATTTTTCTCCTTGCATCCTCAAGTCTTTCAAGTATGTATCTGTAGTATTCTGGATTTATCTCTATACCTATATAATGCCTTTTAAGTTCATAAGCTGCTATTAATGTAGTTCCGCTACCTGCAAAAGGATCAAGCACTATATCTCCCTCTCTGGACAAAAGTTTTATAAGTTCAGAAATAAGTTTTTTAGGATATATTGCTGAATGTTTTCTACCTTTTATTGTTTCTACATTGCTTTCTATGACATCGCGCTTAATAGGTTCACCTCTCATTTTTATTATAGTAAAACCTTTTCTTCTCAAATGGTATAGCCTGCCACCTTCCTGCCCACCAAAGGGTTCTGCATGAATTCCTCTTATTTTCATCCTGAAATCCCGTATTAAACCAAGTCTTACTTCCTCTATGGCTATACTTAGCTCCTTTTTGGCAAGCTCCTTTTCTTCTGGACTAAGGTCTGAGTTTTCTATTAGTTTAAAATATCTTTCGCCAGGGTTTCTCCTTTTGCCATTAAAAGATGGTTTTTTGTCCTCCATAAAGCTGTCTAAATCAAAGTAGTATTTATCAGACTTTACAAAATGAAAAAAGGGTTCTGTGGATGGTGTAAGTCTTCTTTTATATTGGCGAGGGGTTGGGTTCTTCTTTACCCATGTTATGTTGTTAACAAGCAAGACATTGAAACGTTCCATAGCCATTATTGCAAACCTATATGGAATTAATGCAAGGCTCCCATTTATATATTTATCCCCCAGATTAAATACTATGCTGCCATCATTCTTCAAAACTCTAACGCACTCTCCAAATATTTTTAGAAGGTTTTCAAGATACGCTTCTTTGGTTTCTTCATTACCGATACCTATACCCCCGTAGTCCCTCTGTCTGTAGTAAGGAGGGGAAGTAATAATAAGGTTAACAGTTTCTTGAGGAAAGCTTTTAAGAACATCATATGCATCGCCAAGTATTACTGTGTCTACAACTGTCATAGGTTTAATTATAATATATAGCAAGAGCCTGAAAAATGAAGGATTATTATCAAATACTCGGTATTAACAAAGGTGCAACAAAGGAAGAGATAAAGAAAGCCTACAGGAGGCTTGCCAAGGAGTGGCATCCTGACGTAAACCCTGACCCACAGGCAAGTGAACGTTTTAGAGAAATAAACGAAGCCTACCACATACTTTCTGACGAAGAGAAAAGAAGGGAATACGACCGTATACTTCAAAGCGGGGACGAAAAGAAATACAGGGACTTCATGGAATACATTCAAGACTTCCTTGAAAGTATATGGCAGGGTATGAGAAGAGCACCAAAGCCCAAAAGGGGACAGGACATAAGGTTAAAGTTAGAGCTAAGCCTTGAAGAGGCTGTCTTGGGATGTGAAAAGGAAATAGAATATGACCGTTGGGTAGACTGCCCCGATTGTGAAGGTAAAGGCTACAGGGGTCAAATGGAAAAGATGCCCTGCCATGCCTGCGGAGGGACTGGTAGAAGGGTTAGTGGCATATTTAACTTCCCAAGACCATGCTCTGTATGTAAAGGAAGGGGCTACATAATAAAGAACCTATGTCCTACCTGTGGAGGAAGAGGTAGGGTGGCAAAAAGAAGCAAGGTAAGGGTAAGCATTCCACCCGGGACGGACGAGGGTGAGGTTTTGAAGGTTTCCGGCTTTGGTCATACAGGAGAAAGGGGCGGAGAGCCTGGGGACTTGTATTTGAGGATAAACATAAAGCCCCATGAGGTTTTCAGAAAGGTGGGCAAAGACCTTTATATGGAAAAGTTCATATCCTTTCCTATGGCGGTGCTTGGTGGGACTACAAAGATAAGGTGGCTTGATGGGAGAGAAATAGAAGTCTTTGTCCAGCCGGGAACAGAGTGTGGGTCAACAAAAACCTTACCGGGCTATGGATTTCCTGCAGGTGGCGGTGCGGGCAACTTGATAATAACCTTTCGCATAGAAGTTCCCAAAAATCTAAGCAATGCACTCAGGGGTATTCTTGAAAAGCTCGCCAAAGAGCTAAAGGATGATGGAGTAGAGGTAAGAAGTGGACTTATTGAGAGAATGAGAAACCTTCTACCCCTTTGAGAGTTTCTTTATTCCTAAGTAATCCCCTATACCAAGCCTGTGCCACAGTAGCTTTAATAGCTCAAGGAATACAAGAGCAGTAATTTGGGCATCATCCATAGCTCTGTGGATGCGTTTGTATTCTATCCCAAAGTAGTCCGCGAGGTCCTTCAGAGAATACTTCCTAAGGTCTGGAAGTATGTTTTTAGCAAGGTTTAGAGTGCATATGTGAGGGTGTCTAAATCTTTTGCCATATAGCTGTCTGTAATACTTGTCTATAAAAGCAATATCCTTTTCCACTCTATGGGCAACTATCACACTATCACCTACGAACTTGAGAAACTTTGGAAGGACTTCCTCCATCTTTGGCTTTCCCACGAGCATGGCGTTGGTTATGCCTGTGAGGTCTGTTATTCTCTGAGGCAAGGGGTATCCCGGATATACAAGGCTTGAAAACCTTTCTGTTATAACTCCACCCTCAACCCTAACACAGGCAATTTCAATTATCTCGGACTTTGAGGGGTCAACCCCTGTGGCTTCCACATCTATGCTCACAAAAGTGCTTTCAAGCAAGATTTCTCTCATCAGGGAATTTCCTCAACCTTTGGCGATTCCTTCCTGAGATACTTGGGGTCCACAATGCCCTCAAGCTCGTCTCCCTTTCCCTGAGGCTCTGTCTGATTTTCACCGCCACATACACCCTCAGTTCCTTCCACAAAGAGCATAGGCTTCGGACAGTCTACCACAACTACACCCTGTGGTATAGGAAAGTCATTGTTGGGATACATATAGCCCGCAACAGACATGTAGTCTATCCATATAGGCAGTGCAACCCTTGCACCTGCCATTCCTTTACCCATGCTTCTTTTTGTATCAAAGCCTACCCATACGCCAGCTACTATGTCAGGTGAGAAGCCTACAAACCATGCGTCCATGTAATCATTCGTAGTTCCTGTCTTTCCTGCCACAACCCTTTGCAAAGAGCTTGCGGACACCGCAGTCCCCTCAAGCACCACAGCCCTGAGCATATCCACAAGAACTCTTGTCTCCTGTGGAGGTAAGACCTGTTCACACTTTGGAGAGTTTTCTTCAATAACAGAGCCATCGGGTGCAACTATTTTCCTGATAAAGTAAGGCTCACATCTAACTCCAAGGTTTGCAAAAGTTTGAAAGGCAGAAGTGAGCTGGAGAGGAGTAACTTCTATACTACCAAGAGCCATGGAATAGTAAGGTTTTAGCTCAATACCAAGAAGCCTTCCAATCTCTATAGGCAGGTCAAAGCCTATGTCCGCAAGAAGGTTTACCGTGGCAGTGTTCACACTTTTTGCCAAGGCGGTTCTTAGAGTAATCTGACCGTATTCCGCACCCTCATAATTATCGGGCGTCCACTCCTTGCCTGTAGATGGGTCATAGAAGCTCCTCGGAGTAGCATCTATTAAACTGGCTTGCGTATAGCCCTTCATCAGGGCTGCGAGGTATATGATGGGCTTTATAGCAGACCCAGGTTGACGCTTAGCATAAACAGCTCTGTTGTAGGGGCTTCTTAGGTAAGAATATCCACCCACCATAGCCCTTATAGCACCAGTTTTCACATCAAGGCTTACAAGAGCTCCCTGCAGGTCTGGAAGCAGTTCCGCCCTTACCTCCTTACTCTTTCTGTCCTGATAGAGCCTTACCAGCACAAAGTCCCCTTTTTCAAGGGGTAGGCTCTTTCTCTCAAGTTCAAACTCGTACTCTCCCAGCTCCAATTTTAGCCTCTCTCCGTTTACAGAAAGCACCTTCCCTATGTATACCCTGCCCGGCTTCAGCTCAATCTTTTGTTCCTTATATCTATTCGCTGTCTCGTATGGGTCTTCCGGAAGGAAGGGTATGCGGTTTGCCTGAGCAACCCTCATAACACCTCGCTTTAACACATCTCTTGCATGTTCTTGAAGGTCCTTATCTACGGTGGTATAGACCTTGTATCCTCCAGCCAGAATAACCTCACCATACTTATCTGCGAGATAATCTTTTACATAATCAAGAAAATAATCCATTCCGTAATATCTGTTTTCTAACCTAACTTTTATTGGTTTTTCTATAAGCCTCCTATATTCCTCTTCTGTGATGTATCCATCTTCGTGCATGCGACTTAGCACATAGTCTCTTCTCTCCTTTACCCTTTCTGGGTTTCTAAAGGGATTGTAGCGTGTAGGTGCTTTTGGAAGACCTGCCAAGATTGCGGCTTCATCAATGGTGAGGTCCTTTACCGATTTTCCAAAGTATATCCTTGATGCCGCTTCCACGCCGTAGGCACCTTGACCAAGGTATATGTAATTCAGATACATCTCCAATATTTGGTCTTTTGTAAAATGCTTCTCAATCTTAAGTGCTAAAAGGGCCTCTCTTATCTTCCTCCTTAGGCTTCTGTCTGGTGTCAGAAAGAGGTTTCTCGCCACCTGCTGGGTTATGGTGGAAGCACCTTGACGAATTTCTCCGTGCCGTATGTTAGCAAGGAGTGCTCTCAAGATAGCTACTGGGTCAACGCCTGGATGCCTGTAGAAGTTCTTATCCTCTGCAGAGATGAAAGCCTGTCTAACATGAGGTGGTATGTCTTTGAGGCTCACATAGTATCTTCTCTGCACCGCCACATCGCCGAAGGGTCTATCCTTTGCATCGTAAACCAGAGTGGCCACCGGAGGCTTCCAATCCCTTAGGGCTTCCACCGGGGGAAGGTTGGTAGAGAGGATTAGGATAAGGGCTAAGGATATTAGAAGAAACAGACCTAAAACACCTGAAAGTATATAGAGGACTTTACGCACATTAATATATTAACTCTAATCTATGGCTTATGTTAACTACCAGAATGCTATAATTTTAGTCATACCAATTTCCAAGAAAGGAGGAAGCCTATGAACCTGTATGAGTACGAAGCCTATGACAAGCTGTTTAAAAAATACGGCGTGCCTACTCCTAAGTATATGTTCAGCGACCACCTAAGCGATGACCTTGTAAACTTCATAAACCAGCTGGGCGAATGCGTTATAAAGTCACAGGTGCTCGTGGGCAAGAGGGGCAAAGCTGGAGCGGTAAAGCTCTGCAAAAACCCAGAGGATGCCATAGAGACCTTCAACGCCCTTCTTAACTACCCCGTCTATGGAGAAATGCCCGTGGGACTGCTTGTGAGCGAGAAAGCAAACATCCTAAAAGAGCTTTACGCCTCTATTACCTATTCCACAGAGGTGAGGGCTCCGGTGCTTACCCTTAGCCTTGAGGGGGGCATGGACATAGAAGAAGTTCCACCAGAAAAGGTAAGGAGCTGGGTCATTGACCCAATAAAGGGACTATATCCCCATATGGTTAGAAACTATCTCCTTGAGCTTGGCTTTCCTCAGGAATACATGGGAGTTTTGAGGGAGCTTTCTGAAGTTATAGCCAATATGTGGAAAGCCTTTTGGGAAGCAGAAGCAAGGCTCTTGGAGATAAACCCCCTTGCCATATGCGATGTGGGTGGCAAGCAAAGAGTCCTTGCCCTTGATGCAGTGGTGACCATTGACGACGATGCCAGCGTCCCACCTGCCAAGATATACGGAGTAAGAACCGCCATGAAGAGACCACCCACAGAAAGAGAGATAGAAGCCTCTCTTATAGACAGGGATGACCACAGAGGAAAGGCTGGCTCTTATGTGGAAGTGGACGGAGATATTGCCATGATGACCTTTGGAGGTGGTGGTTCAACGGTTACCATAGAAACTACATATGCCATGGGTCTAAAGCCTGCAAACTTTACCGACATAGGAGGAAACCCCCCTGCGGAGAAGATGTATAAGATAACAAGGATAATACTCTCCAAGCCCGGTATAAGGGGAGTATTGGTCTGTGGTGGAACCGCCAACAACACAAGGATAGATGTAACTCTGGGTGAAGGCGTGGCAAATGCCATAAGAGACCTCCACAAAGAAGGAAAACTCAACCCAGACTGGATATGGGTGGTGCGTAGAAACGGACCAGAGGCGGAAAAGGGTCTCAGGATGCTCTACGAAGCCATGAAGGAGTGTGGAGTAAAGGCGGAAATATACGACTCATCTCTGCCACTTACTGAAGCACCTATAAGGCTGAAGGAACTTCTTGATAGATGTGAATCTGTGCAGAGGGAGGTTAAAGAGGATAGACACTTAACAGAAGAGCAAGCTCAGGATATGGGGCTTTAGTGCCCCTTGGGCTTTTATATCTGCTACTATGAGGTATAATTCTCATATGCTTGCCTTCTTTAAAAAAAGTCTTACAGTATTATCGTGCGTCTTCCTATACAGCTGTTCCGCCTTGCTTCCCCAGTCTGGACCCAGCACTTCAGCCATAAGACAAGAAGCCACAGAGGATTTTATACATCTTGTTGAACCTAATGCAAAAGCTATAAATTTTTTGAAAACCTCCAAGGAAAAAGACTTTCTTAGCAACCTTAAGGAATTCCAAGCGGAACGTTTCTTTCCAAGACTTGATATTGGGGATGTGGTGGAGGTTATAATCTACGAGCAACCCCCAGCAGTCCTCTTTGCACAGGCAAGCCCACTAATTCAAGCTGGTCCTTCAGCTTTTCAAGTCCCAGCCCAGCAGGTGGACGAAAATGGAAACATAAATGTGCCCTTTGCTGGTTTTGTAAATGTTAGAGGTAAAACCCCAGAAGATGTATCCGCAGAAATATATGAGAGGCTTAAAAGAAAAGCAAACAATCCACAAGTAGTTGTAAGAGTCTTAGACCATCGCTCCGCAAAGGTAACCATAGCAGGAAACGTCAGGGAAAGCAGAAGCATACCCCTCTCATACAACGTATACACCTTGCTAGATGTTATATCTGCTGTAGGTGGAATAAATGCCCCAGTAAACAAAACCATAATTAAACTTAACAGAAAAGGCAAAAGCATAGAAATACCCTTTGAGCTTCTTCTTAAAGACCCACAGCTTAACCTAAATCTTTCACCAGGCGACACCATAACCGTAGTATACAAATCTCAAAGTGCATCTTTTCTTGGTGCTACTGGTAAGAACGAAGAGCTTGAGTTCGAAGCCATGGGTATAACCTTGGCACAAGCCTTGGCAAGGGTTGGTGGGCTAAGGGATGACATAGCCCACGCAAAGGGTGTTTTTGTTTTTAGGTTAGAAAAACCAGAAAACTTAGCAGCCCTTGGAGTGCAACCCCGTGCCATAACCCAAGATGGGCGAGTGCCAACGGTCTATAACTTTGACCTATCAAAAGGAGAAAGCTTTTTCCTACTTAGGGAGTTTGAACTAAAGGACAAGGACATAGTCTATGTCTCCACAGCACCCGCGGTGCAACTTAGAAAATTCCTCCAGACCATCTCTGATATAATAACTCCCATATTCCAAATAAGAATACTCACGAGGTAATATCCATGGAAAGAGAAGTTAGAAATAAGGAAAACCTAAAAGAGCTTATGGAGCTTTGTGCAAAACTTCCAAGAATACAGTTAGATGACCTTCAACTCTGTGACCTTGAACTTCTCATGCTGGGTGCCTATAAACCTTTAACGGGTTTTATGGGTAAGGAGGACTATAAGTCCGTTTTGCATACCATGAGATTAAAAAATGGACAGCTGTTTCCATTGCCGGTGATACTATCTATAGGAAAAGAAGAGCTAAGGGAGATTTCTGGTTCTGACAGAGTTGTCCTTGCGGACAAATATAACATACCCATAGCCATAATGGAAATAGAAGAGGTCTTTGAAAGAAACCCAGAAGAGGAAGCAATGCTATCGCTCGGAACAACAGACCTAAAACACCCCTTTGTAAGCTATATATACCTCACTGGAACTAACTGCCTTTCTGGAAGCATAACCCCCATACAAAGACCAAAACGATACAGCTTTTTAGAATATTACCCTTCACCAGAAGATGTAAAGAATTGGATAAATCAAAAGGGATATAAAAGGGTTGTAGCCTTCCAGACAAGAAATCCTATGCATAGAGCCCACGAAGAGCTTACAAAAAGGGCGATGGAAGCAATAGAAGGTGCACTGCTTATAACCCCCTCTGTGGGACCAAGTAAAAAGGATGACGTAGACCCCCACATACGCATGAGAACCTACATAGCCCTATACAACCACTATTACCCAAAAGAAAGAAGCCTTTTGGTCTTTATACCCTACGCCATGAGGTTTGCAGGACCAAAAGAGGCACTGCTTCACGGAATAATCAGGAAGAACTATGGAGCTACCCATTTCATAGTAGGCAGGTTTCACGCAGACCCGGGGCTAAACTCCGCTGGCGTGCCCTTCTATGGACCTTATGACGCACAGGAACTTTTTAAAAAATACGAAGAAGAGCTAGGCATAAAGATGGTATCTTTTAAGGAGCTCGTCTATGCTCCAGAGTTAGACACATACGTAGAAATAGATACTGCGGTAGAGAAGGGAATTAACTTCTGGAAACTATCTGGGACACAGGTTAGGGAAAACTACCTCTACAAGGGAATACCTCTGCCAGAATGGTTTACAAGACCAGAGGTTGCAAAAATCCTCTTAGATGCATACCCTCCAAAGAACAAAACAGGCTTTTGCGTATGGCTTACGGGTTTACCATGCTCAGGAAAAAGCACCATAGCCAATATCCTTACTGAGATGCTGTATGCCCGAGGTAGAAAAGTTACCCTCCTTGACGGAGACATTATAAGAACACACCTTTCCAAAGGGCTCGGTTTTAGTAAAGAAGATAGGATAGCCAACATTCAGAGAGTTGGGTTTGTTGCCTCAGAGATAGCAAAACACGGCGGTGCGGTCATAGTGGCACTTGTAAGCCCATACAGACACGCAAGAGAAACTGTAAGACAAAACTTCCCAGAGGGCTCGTTTATTGAAGTTTTTGTGGATGCGGATATTACAGTTTGCCAACAAAGAGATGTAAAAGGCTACTACAAAAAGGCTATGCAGGGGCTTATAAGGAACTTTACCGGTGTGGACGACCCATACGAACCACCGCAAAACCCAGAAATACACCTGGACACCACTAAGCAATCTCCAGAAGAGTCCGCCAACAAAATACTTGAGTATCTTATGGAGAAGGGGTTTATAACTTGATAGGCATATTCTCAAAAGGTATTCTAAAAACCGTGCCATATCTTGAAGAGCTTTTGGGTCATAGGGTTATCTTGAACCCAAGGTCTCCAGAAGGGCTTATAGCTATAGCAGGCTGGGGGCACAAGCCAACCGCAAAAAAAGCTATGCAAAAGGCAAAGGAGTGGGGGCTTCCGTATTGGTCTCTTGAGGAGGGATTTATAAGGTCTGTCAAACCAGAAGAGCCTTCCTTTTCTCTTATAGTAGACCCAGTGGGCATATATTACAATGCAAACCAACCCTCTCTCTTAGAACAACTCATAAAACAAGATATACAACCAGACCTATTAAACTACGG
>JAXSOX010000034.1:0-14013 GCA_037926525.1 Aquificaceae bacterium
AAAAGATTATAACAAAGCTCATAGACTTTTGCCACCAAGCTCAAAAACTAACTCCTTAAACCTCTCCCCTCTTTCCTTGTAGTCTCTAAACATATCAAAGGAAGCACAAGCTGGAGAAAAGAGAATAATGTCTCCCTGCCTGGCAAACTCAAAGGCTTTTGATACCGCAGACTCAAGGTCTTTCTCCACATAGACCTCGCAACCCTGCCAAGCCTTTGCGATTTTCTCCCGTGCCTCACCTATGAGGATGCTGAGCCTTGTCTTTTTCTTAACAAGCTCCTTTATACCTTCAAAATCTCCACCCTTGTCCTTCCCACCTGCTATTAAGATAACCTTACCATCTTCAAAACTTTCAAGAGCGGACCTTAGGGCGTTAACGGTGGTAGACTTAGAATCGTTGTATACCTCTACACCACCAAAACTTCCCATATACTCCATCCTATAAGGCAGTCCAGAAAAGCTATAGAGAACTTCCTGTATTATCTCCTTCTCCACACCCATAAGTCTTGCCATAGCACTTGCAAAAAGGGCATTGTGCCAGTTGTGTTTTCCTCTTATTTTGAGCCTCTCCACTTCAAAGAGTTCCTCACCAAGAAAGTAGGCTTTGCCTTCTTTTATATAACCCTGTGAACCTTCTTCAAGAAGTAAAAACTTCCTTGCCTTGCTTGGTGTCTTGCTAACCCTTGGGTCCCTTGCGTTCAATAATAGAAAATCCTCTTCTCCTTGTCTTGAAAAGATGTTTCTTTTGCTCTCAAGGTAGTCTTGGAGGCTCGGATGCCAATCAAGGTGGTCCTCCGAAAAGTTTAGAAAAGCACCCCCTATGGGTCTAAAGGTTTTTAGACTTTTACCCTGAAAGGAGGAAACCTCAAGCACCGCAAGACAAGAGGGGTTGCTTAGAACTATATCAGAGAAAGGCTTGCCTGCGTTTGCTCCCTCCTCCACGTTGGCATAGACCTCTTTTAGCATAAGATATGTAAGCCTTGTGGTGGTGGACTTTCCATCTGTGCCGGTGATAGCCAAGGCTTTGCCTTCAAAAAACCTCCAAGCGAGCTCAAGCTCTCCTATAACCTCTATACCCTTCCTTTGTGCTTCTTTCCAAAGAGCATGATGTGGTGGTATGCCCGGAGAGAGAACCACCGTATCCACTATATGTAGGAACTCTTCAAAGCTATCACCCCTTGCATCGTCTCCTGCATATACCTCAAAGCCTTTAGCCTTCAAAAGGTTAACCGCAGACCTTCCACTAACGCCAAGACCCCAGACAAGAACTCTCTTCATTGAGTTTAAAATTCTACCATGGCGTTTTAGAACCTTAAGTAAGCTCCTTATGTATACCTTCCATATATATCCTTTCAAGAATCCTTCTCGCTATAGGCGCTGCTGCCGCACCTCCAGAACCTCCATGCTCCACAAGCACTCCTATCACAAAAACAGGGTCTCTGTATGGTGCAAAACCCACAAACCACGCATGGTCTCTAAGATGATAAGGCAAGTTCTTTTTTCTTGCGCTATGAATAGATACTTGAGCGGTTCCCGTTTTGCCTGCTATTTCCACTATCCTTGAAAAGGCGGAAGTAGCAGTTCCTGACTTTACTACACTTCTGAGTGCTTCCCTAACTATGGCAAAGTATTCTGGCTCTGCCTTTACAACCTTGTATACACTTCTTTTTGCCTTCCATATAGTATTACCCTTTGCATCCCTTTTCTCCTTAACCAAAATAGGTCTGTATATAACTCCATTGTTGGCTATTGCCATCATCATAAGGGTTTGCTCAAAAAGAGTGGACTTCATATATCCTTGCCCAATGGACATGTTAACCGTGTCTCCACCATACCAAGGCTCTTTTATTCTACTTCTTTTCCATTCAGGCGTGGGTATAAAACCTCTTGCAAGAGGAAGTTCAAAGGGTATTTCTTCTCCATAGGAAAAGCTCCTATAAACTCTCTCCATCTCTCTTGGACCAAGTTTGTAGTAGCCAAAGTGGTAAAAGTAAACATCGCAAGAATCTCTTATAGCTCCATGCAGGTTCTCCCAGCCATGCCCTCTTCTATTCCAACATGAAAACCTTCTGTTTCCAAGCTCAAAATATCCTCTACACACCACACCCTCTCCTGGAGACACACCCTTTTGGAGCAGAGCTATTCCCAGTGCAGGTTTTACAACAGACGCTGGAGGGTATTTTCCTTGCGTTGCCCTATTGAAGAGTGGTCTGAATTTATCGTTGTTGTATTGATGCCATAAGTCTGTTATTCTGTTTGGGTCAAAGGATGGATAACTCAGAAGTGCCAACACCTCGCCCGTCCTCGTATCCATAATAAGAACCGCACCAGCCTTGTGTCCAGAATCCCTAAAAACCTCGTAGGCTATTTTCTGTATTCTTGAATCTATGGTGGTTAAGATAGTTATTCCCTTTTCTGGCTCTTTATAACCGAGATTTCTTATAATCCTCCCCACTGCGTTTACCATAACCTCCTCAGCCCCCACTTTGCCCAAAAGTTCCGCATCAAAAGCCCTCTCAAGACCATACGCACCCACTAAACTTTGGCTTCCTATCCTGTCCGCATATTGCTGAAAGTGTTTTTCCGTTGGGTAAGAAACATATCCAACTACGTGAGCACATACTTCACCTAAAGGATAGTTTCTTGTTGGCACAGTATTTATGAAAACTCCCGGTAGCTTGTAGCTGTAATTATAGAATTTATCTATATCCTCCTGTGTCTTTAACTCCGTTAAGAAAATAGGCTCTATAGCCTTCTTATTTTTTATGCTCTCATAGTCCAATTTTACCCCGAATAGTTTTTCAACATTTGACAAAACCTCTCTAAGATTATCTTCTTCTTGCAGTTTTTGGTGGTCAAGAAGGAGTATATACTTGGGTGTATCGTAAGCCAATTTCTCTCCCCTTCTGTCTAAAATATCCCCTCTTTGAGGATATATGACCCTTTTCCTTACATAATTCCTCTGTGCAAGTTTCTTATAATATTCACCCTTAAAAAGCTGGAGATAGACCAGCCTAAGGAATATAAGAAGGTACACAAATAAACCAAAAAGCATAAGAAATAAAAGGCGTCTTCTGCTCATGGTTCTCTGCTTAGATGTTTTCCTGAAATAAGGTAGAGAAAGGCAACTTCAAAGGTGAGACTCAAGGGCAAAAGCCAGAGGTTAAAGTCCGTATAGTATCTAAGTCTAAACAAAAGAATAAGCCAAAGTTTTTCAAGCAGGGAGAGAAAAAAGTAAGCAATCAGCAAAGAAAACTTGCTGGGAATTTCTATCCTCTGCCTCATCATATTAAAAAGAATAGCAAAAAATATATGCCCTGATAGATGCAATCCAAGAGAATCCAGAAATAGGTCAAGGAAAAAACCTGTAATAGAGGCTTTTTTAAGCCACCCTCTGTCTTCTCTAAAAAGGTAAAGGCATAGGTATGCGAGGAGAAAATTCGGAGACAAAAGCATGTTATGAAAGATATTGGTTAGCACAGAAGCCTGAAAATACGCAATCAGGAATGCGATTATGTAAAACTTCATAACCTTTCCCTTATAACGACAAGAAAGGAAACTCTTCTTATGTCCAAGTAAGGCTTGACCTCTACCTTTTTAAAAAAACCCTTTCCATCGTGGTATACTTCTTCAACAGTGCCAATTTTGAACTGGGGGAAAGTTTTACCTGGAATTCTCACATAAACCACATCACCAATGTTTATTTCATCTTCTACCTTGACATATAGCAAAGACCCTGTAGGAAACCCTCCTTTGTATATATACGCCTTACCTCCAACCTCAGCACTAAGGGTGAATTCCTCAGAAAAAACAGTTCTTATTCTCGAAGAACTTCCATAAACGTTGTCTACGATACCTACCAGACCTTCTCCAGAAAAGGCTAACATACCCTCGGAGATACCACTATCTTGTCCTTTGTTTATGAGTACAAAAGTGTCCCTACCCGATGGGTCATAGGCAATCACGCTTGCATAAACTATTGAATATCTACTTAGATTGAAGGGTATATCCATAACTTGACTTAAGCTTTTGAGGTCTTTTTCGCAGGCAAGAAGTTGAGCTTTGTATAATTTGTATTCTTCAACCTCCTTTCTTAGTTTGCTGTTTTCTTCGCTCACATTTTTTAAAAACAAGTAAGTCTCTACAATTCTTTTTGTGTTTTCTTGTATATTACCCTTTAACTCCAAAAAAGGATAAACCGCTAATCTAAGAAAGTTATAAACTTGGTTCAGGTAGGGAAGCGTAGAGAGGTTGATAAAGTAAACTATAACGCTCAACAGTAAGGCAGTAATAGGTGCAATATAGCTTTTCATATCATGGAAACTTTCCTTATCAGTTCTATGTTATCAAGAACTTTTCCTACTCCGCGGGCAACTGCAGTTATGGGGTCTTCACAATAGTGGGTCTTTATGCCTGTTTCACGTTCAATTCTCACGTTAAGGTTTCTAAGTAGAGAGCCACCTCCAGCCAAGGTTATACCTCTCTCTGCAATGTCAGAAGCAAGCTCTGGTGGAGTCCTTTCTAAGGTAGACTTTACTGCGTTTACTATGGAAGCTATCACATCTTCAAGGGCTTCCGTAACATCCTTATTGCTTATCTTTACAACCTTTGGAAGCCCTGTTATATCCCTTCCCTTTATTTCCATAACTCTCTCTTCTTCTTCATATATGGCACTACCCAGTTCTATTTTTACCCTTTCCGCAGTCTGCTCGCCTATTAGAAGGTGATGTTTTTTCTTCACATGCTGTATTATAGCCTCAGTCATCTCATCACCTGCTACCCTTATGGAATTGGAAACCACTATGCCCGCAAGAGAAATGACCGCTATCTCTGTAGTACCACCACCTACGTCTACTACCATATTGCCTATAGGTTCTTCTATGGGAAGCCCAGCACCTATGGCAGCAGCCATGGGTTCCGCTATGAGATAGACCTCTCTCGCTCCCGCACTTTTTGCAGCGTCAATGACCGCCCTTTTTTCTACCTGTGTAACCCCAGAGGGCACGCCTATGACAACTCTTGGCTTTGCCTTGAATATGCTTCCCCCTATTGCCTTGTTTATAAAATGAGAAAGCATAATCTTTGTGGCTTCAAAGTCCGTTATCACACCATCTCTGAGAGGTCTGACAGTTTGTATATTCTCTGGAGTTTTTCCAAGCATCTCCTTTGCCTCTTTACCTACCGCCAAAACTCTGCCAGAACGCACATCAACCGCAACGATGGAAGGTTCATATAGCACTATACCCTTTCCCTGAGCGTAAACCACCGTGTTGGCAGTGCCGAGGTCTATACCTATGTTGTTAGCAATAAAGCCTAAAAGGTTTGCTAATTTGCTTAACATCTCTAATATTATAAACTATGGAAGCTACTTTAAACAGGAAATACGAAGAGAAGCTCTTCAAGGTCCTTGGATACGAAGATAGTAAGGTTAAAAAAGCTATTGAGTTCATAGAAGAAAAACACGCAGGACAGTATAGAAAGTCTGGCGAACCCTATGTAGTCCATCCCTTAGAGGTTGCCATTATCCTTGCGGAGCTGGGTATGGACATAGATACGGTGGTTGCAGGGCTCTTACATGACGTGCTTGAGGATACAGAGACCACATATGAGGAATTAAAGGAGAACTTTGGTAAGGATGTGGCGGATATAGTGGAAGGTGTAACTAAACTGGGGAAGATACACTTCAAGGATGTGGAAACTCAAAAGGCGGAAAATTACAGAAAGCTCATCCTTGCCTTTTCAAAGGACCTAAGAGTGATATTCGTAAAGCTGGCGGACAGGCTTCACAATATGAAAACCTTGCAGTATTTTAGCAAGGAAAAGCAGGTTAGAATAGCAAGAGAAACCCTTGAAATATACGTTCCCATAGCAAACCGGCTTGGTCTTTGGAAGATAAAAACAGAGCTTGAAGACCTGTGTTTTATGTATCTTTATCCAAAGGAATACGAAGAGGTAAAAAACTTTGTGGGAAACACAAAAAAGGAACTTGAGGATTATCTCAAGAGGCTTTTTATACCAAAACTAAAGGAGGAGCTCAAAAGGGCGGGCATACGAGCACAGGTATTTTATAGACCAAAGCACTTATATGGCATATGGCAAAAAGCCTTGAGGAAAGGTATAAAACTTGAAGATGTGCATGATATCTTAGGTGTTAGAGTTATAGTAGACACAGTTCAAGAGTGCTATCTTGTGCTTGGCTTAGTTCATAGCGTATTCAAGCCAGTCCCGGGAAAGTTTGATGACTATATATCTCTGCCTAAGCCAAATCTCTACCAGTCCTTGCATACTACGGTTATAGGTCCAAAGGGTAGGATGGTGGAGGTGCAGATACGCACATGGGAAATGCACGAAAGAGCGGAAAAGGGTATTGCTGCACACTGGGCTTATAAAGAAGGAAAAAGCGTAAAGGATGGTGGAGTATACTCTTGGTTGAAGGGTCTTGTGGAAAGCATAAAGGGAAGCAAGAATCCTCAAGAGCTTTTGGAAAACCTAAAATTGGAGCTATTTTCTGAAGAAGTTTTTGTCTTTACTCCAAAGGGAGACCTTGTGGTTCTTCCAAAGGGTGCAACGCCTGTAGACTTTGCCTATCACATACACACAGATATAGGCAACCACTGTGCTGGAGCAAAGGTAAATGGCAGGCTTGTTCCTCTCAATTATAAACTTCAAAACGGGGACATGGTGGAGATAATAACCAATCCTAACAAGAAGCCTAATCAAGAATGGTTGAATTTCGTGGTTACCTCTAAGGCAAAAAGCAGAATAAAGGCGGTTTTAAAGGAGCTTGAAAGGGAGAGATACAAACAGATAGGAAAAGAGAAGTTTGAGCTGTATTTACAAAAGCTGGGTATTGGCAGAGAGGTTTTGCTGAACAAACTCATTGAGGAGACAAAGGCAAAGACAGAAGAGGAGCTTTATCTACTCTTGGGAAGTGGAAAGCTCTCAAAGGAAAGGGTCTATTCCCTCTTTAGAAAAACTCAGAAGGAAAAGCCTCAGGAGAAGGTGGAGGATGTCCTGCATATAGACGGGCTTGGGAAGGTGCTCCACTCTCTTGCGGAGTGCTGTAATCCCCTGCCGGGCGAGGAGGTCTACGGCGTTATATCAAAGGGTAAGGGACTTGTGATACACTCAAAGGACTGCCCAAACCTGAACTATCTTCTTAAGATATCTCCAGAGAAGGTGGTAAAGGTTCTGTGGGACAGGTCTCAGGGGCTTCACCCGGTGAGGATAAGGCTAATTGTAAAGGATAGGCTGGGTATTCTGGGAGAGGTGACCACCGCCATAGGAAGGCTAGGTGCCAACATCACAGAGGCAAGGACAAAAAGCCTGCCCTCTGGTCAAGCACTAATGGACTTTACCCTGCAGGTGGAGAACTACCAGAGCTTTCTAAAGGTCAAGGAAGCTCTAAAGGGTTTAGAGGGTGTGGAAAGTGTGCAGAGGTTGATGGGGTAGTTGGGATATAAAAAAAGCCCCCATGCGGGGGCATGAGTTTTATACTGAGCGTCTTAGTCTCCTTGCCAATGCAAGGACTGGAGGCACAAACCACCAAAGCATAGACGGGTTAGCATTTTCACTTAGCAGATATAACTTCTAAGAGCTCACAAACTCCAACTTCCCATCCTTCAAATCCACCATTACCCTTTGCCCCTCTTTTATCTCACCCTTTATTATGAGGTTTGCCAGAGGAGTTTCTAAGTGCTTTTGCAGAGTCCTTTTGAGAGGTCTTGCACCATAGGCTGGGTCATAGCCGAGCTTTACAAGATGCTCCTTTGCCTTTTCTGTGAGCTCTATGGAAATGTTCCTCTCCGCCAGTCTTTTGTTTATGCTTGCCACAAGCAGGTCTATTATCTGGAAGAGCTCCTTCATGGTCAAGGGTTTAAAGACAATTATCTCGTCTATCCTGTTTAGAAACTCTGGTCTGAAGTGATAACGCAGTTCTTCAAGCACCCTTTCCCTTGCCTTTTCAAACTCCCTTTGAACTCTTTCTTCGTCTCCGTCCACAGGTATGCTCAAAAGATACTGAGAGCCTATATTGGAGGTCATGATTATCACCGTGTTTCTAAAGTCCACCGTCCTTCCATGAGAGTCTGTGAGCCTTCCATCGTCCAAAACCTGCAAAAACAGGTCAAAGACCCTTGGATGTGCCTTTTCTACCTCGTCAAGGAGCAAGACCGAATAGGGTTTTCTACGAACCGCCTCGGTGAGCTTTCCTCCCTCTTCGTATCCCACATAGCCCGGTGGTGCACCTATGAGCTTGGCTATGCTGTGCTCTTCTTTGAACTCGGACATATCAAGTCTTATTAAGGCATCTTCCTCTCCAAAGAGTAGCTCCGCAAGAGCCTTCGAAAGCTCCGTTTTTCCTACTCCCGTGGGTCCAAGGAATAGGAAGCTGGCTATGGGTCTTTTGGGGTCTTTTAGACCAGCCCTTGCCCTCCTTATGGCTTCCGCAACCGCAGTTACCGCATGCTCTTGGTCTATTACCCTCTTGTGGAGCTCCTCCTCAAGTCTAAGTAGTCTCTCCGCCTCCTCTTCCTTCAGCTTTGTGACAGGTATGCCAGTCCACTCGGAGACCACCTGTGCAATATCATCCCAGCCTACCACAAGCTCCTGAGCCTTTTTGCTTTCAAGCTCTTTTAATTCCTTTTCTAACTTCACCTTTTCTATCTTTAGGTTTGCTTCCTTTTCGTAGTCTCCTCTCTCGGATGCCTTGATTATCTCTTGGTCAAGCTCCTCTATACGCTTCTTTATTTCCGATATTCTTGCCTCCGTCCCTCCTAAGCTTGAAAGGAGTTCTTGCTTTTCCTTCTCAAGTTGAACCTTCTTTATCTTTAGTTGAGCTTCCTTTTCATAGTTTCCTTCAAGGTATGCCTTTTGTATCTCTTCCTCAAGGCTTCTTAGCTTTCTCTCTATTTCTTGAACCTCTGGAGGAACTGCAACCGCCATGAGCTTTTTGCGTGCGGAGGCTTGGTCAAGGGCATCTATTGCCTTGTCAGGCAATTTTCTAAAGGTCACATACCTTCTTGTGAGCTTTACCGCCGCCTCTATGGCTTCGTCAGATATCTTTACCTTGTGGTGCTTTTCCAGTTTTGGTCTTAGACCCTTGAGTATCTCTATGGTTTCTTCCTCTGTAGGCTCATCCACGTATATGGGTTGAAACCTTCTTTCAAGGGCTGGGTCCTTTTCTATGTATTTGCGATATTCGTCCACTGTGGTTGCACCTATCACTCTTATTTCTCCTCTTGCCAAAGGAGGCTTTAGCATGTTGCCAGCGTCTACCGCACCTTCTGCCTTGCCTGCACCCACCACGGTATGAATTTCATCTATAAAGAGTATTACATTGCCCTTTTGTTTTACCTCTTCCAAAAGACTTTTAAAACGCTCCTCAAATTCTCCTCTGTATTTAGAACCTGCTATGAGAGAACCTATGTCTACGGATATAATCGCCTTGTCCTGAAGCTCTGCAGGCACCTCCTTGTTGACTATCCTTTGTGCCAGACCTTCCACTATGGCGGTCTTTCCAACGCCGGGGTCTCCCACAAGCACGGGGTTGTTTTTAGTCCTTCTGAGTAGCACCTCTATAAGCTGGTTTATTTCCTTTTCTCTTCCTATAACTGGGTCCAGCTTGCCCTCCCTTGCCATCTGTGTGAGGTCCACACCAAACCTCTCAAGGGCGGACTTTTCTTCTTCTCTTAGCTCTTGCACCGTATCCTTCATCTTTTCACCTCCTGTTATATCTTCTAAAATCTTACCAGCAATAGTATCCTTTGCCTCCAAAAGGCTTGCCACTATATGATAGGGCTCCACCTGAGAAAGACCCTCGGAGACCGCTTTGTCTTGAGCCTTTTCAAGAACTCTAATAAGGTTTTGAGAGTAGTCAAAGGCAGGCTCTTTCCCAAAGACTATTTTACCCACCGCATCTATGACCCTATCGGGAGATATGCCAAGCTCTTTGACCTGCTCTACAAGACTTGAACTTTCAAGAGCCTTTTTTATTAGCCCATCAATACTTAGCTTGTTTTCAAGAAAGGCTCTTACATCCTCTGGCTTAAAGACAGCAGACAGGCTTCTTTCTACACCTTCAAGCTGACTTCTATATTGGCTTTCAAGCCTCTCAAGTCGTGCCAGCTCCACCTGAAGCTCTTGCAAACTCCAATAATCCCCGTATCTTCTTGCCTTTTGAAGCTCTTGGTTTAGCCTCTCCTTTGCTCTTTTTATCTTGTCTAACTCTATCTGCACTTGACCTATATCGGACTTTACCTGCATTATTTTGCTTCTTAGGTCTATAAGATGCTGGGCTTCTTGTTGAACCGCCTTGTTTATTTGAGCATGGAGCTTCTCAATGTATTCAGAAACCTTCTTATAAAAACTCTTTACATCTACCCCTCTCTTTTCAATATACTTTGAAAGAGGAGATTTTTCATCAGAAAGCATAAGAAGGAAAAGATGGTCCGTATCTACCTTGCTATCCCCCCTCTTCCTTGCCAAGTCCTTTGCCCTATTTAGGTATTCCAGAGACCTTGCAGAGAGCAGGTTTTCACTAAACATGTCCACCTCCTAAATTTGATAATGGTTTTAATAATATACTTTAGTCTTGTTTTGTCAAGTTATAAAATAAGACCTACCAAAGACAAAGGCTCTTAGAATATTTAAGCATGTTTCCCTCAGAGTGGTGGAAAAAGGCAGAAGAGAGGGTTTATAACCTAAACAGGGCAAGAGAAAGCCTTGAGGAACTCCTCAAAAGACATCCCAACCCTCAAAGCCTCGTGGACTATCTAAACGAAAGAAGGTTTATCTTGCTTTTGGAGCTTCTTGACCAGTCTGAGTGTATAAGGAAGTTTCTAATAAACCACCCAGAAGACTTTCAAAAAACCATACCTGGGCTTTGGTATGTCTTTAAGGACAAAAGAGACTATCTTAGGGAGTTGGAGGAGCTTACCTCTCAAAGCATGTCTGACGAGGACTTTTCAAAGACCCTTGCTTACTACAGACACAGAGAGCTTATGAGGATACTTGCAAAGGAGATACTGGGAACTGCAAAATACGAAGACCTTCTGCAAGAGTATTCAAACCTGCCAGATGCCATGCTTGAGCTTGCTTACAGAAGAGCTTATCAAGAAATGGTTGAAAGATATGGAGAACCTCTTGAAGAAAGTGGCAATCCAGCTACTGCTTGTATAATCGCCTTGGGAAAGCTTGGAAGCTATGAGCTCAACTATTACTCGGATATAGACATAATGTTTATCCACTCCAGCGACAAGGGACATGCAGGAAAACTTACCCTCAATGAGTTTTTTCAGAGAGTTTTCCAGAAAGTTTTTAGACTTATGACACAGATAACACCAGAAGGCAAACCCTATGAGGTGGACCTTGACCTCAGACCCTTTGGAAAGTCAGGTCCTATAAGCATGTCCTTGAGGAGCGCGGAGCTATATTATGAGTCCTATGGAAGAACGTGGGAAAGGTTTGCTCTCCTTAGGGCAAGATACTGTGCGGGGGATGAGGAGTTATACAGAGCTTTTGAGAGGGAAGTAAAAGAACCCTTTGTATTTAGAAAATCTGTTGACTATCGCATACTTGAGGAGATACAGCTCATAAAGGCTCAGATAGCCAGCGAAGCAAAGAAAAGGCTTCTTGGTAAAAACAACATAAAGACCGGAGAAGGTGGCATAAGGGAAGTGGAGTTTACAGTCCAGTCTATAGTTTTGCTCCTTGGTGGAAAGTCTCCCTTTCTTAGAGAGAGCAATACCTTTAGGGCTATATGGAAACTAAACCAAAAGGGTGTTTTTTCTAACGAAGAGGCTATTTTTTTAGAGAGAGCTTATGAGTTTTTGAGAAGACTTGAGCACAGGCTACAGCTCCACTCCTGCACTCAAACTCAGAGCTTTTCAGAAAACGACATAAGCAGGATTGCAAGGCATATGAAAATGAAAGAACAAGAACTCATAGCCTATTACGAAAAGTATACAAAGGGTGTTAGCCTTATCTTTTCTCAGATAATGCCTTCTCAAGAAGAAGAGGAGCTACATCCCATACAAAGGGCTTTGCTCAATGGAGACCTTGAAGATGCAAAAGAGGTCCTTAGTGGCTACCGCTTTAGAGACCCTGTGAGGGCTTTCAACATCCTCCAGAGCTACATAAGCGGAAGAGAAGGTATAAAGCTTTCCACGCAAGAAAAGCAGGCTTTTATAAAAGTCCTGCCACAGCTTCTTGAAAGCATGTCCCAAACGCCAGACCCAGATGAGACCCTTTCCAACTTTGACAAGTTCTTTTCTAACCCAACGGGTAGAAAGGTCATTCTTAGTCCTGCAAAGGAAGATGTAGGCAAGACACTCTGTAAGGTATTTTCCTTGTCCTCTTATCTGTCCACTCTCATAAGCAGGTATCCAGACCTTGTGGAGGATGTGCTAACCCTTTATCAGGACTTTCCAGAGGAGGAGAGCTTTATTGAAGAGTTTGAAAAATATAGGACCACCTTAAACTTAAGCAGTGAAAACCTTTATAGAAGGTTCAAGAGGGTTTGGGAGATAAGGATAGCCCTTGTATACTTGATGAAAAGAGAGGACAGGTATAAGAAGCTCTTTAGCTTTTTTGAGAAGCTCTCAGACCTTGCGGACTTTCTCATGAAAAGGCTTTGGGAAGATTTAGGTCTTGAAGACATACTAATTCTTGCTCTTGGAAAGTATGGAAGCAGAGAGTTAACTGTGGGTTCTGACCTTGACCTTGTATTTGTCTGCAAAAGTGCAGGAGAAGAAAAAACAAGGAAGGCTCAGGAGTTTATAGCCTTTCTTACAAAGCATACTTCAGAGGGCTATCTGTATGACGTGGACTTTAGACTTAGACCTATGGGAAGTGCAGGAGAAATAGCACCTTCTCTTAGCTTTTATAAGGAATACTTCCAGTTTAATGCAAGAACTTGGGAAAGGCTTGCATGGACAAGGTGCAGGTATATTGCAGGACCGGAGGACCTTGTGGAGGAGTTTGAAACTTCGCTTAGAGCCTTTCTCTTTGAGAAACCCCTTGGTGAGAAGGAAAGAAAGGAGATAAGGGATATGAGATTCGCACTTGAGGGCAATGCAAAAAAGGGAAAGGGTCTTGTGGACCTCAAGTTTTCTTCCGGTGGGCTTATAGATGCGGAGTTTCTAATCCAGTATTACCTGCTTTTGGAGAAGCTCAGGGAGCCATCTATGATAAGAGCATGCCAGAGGTTAATGGGAAAGTATCCTATACTTAGAGAGGCTTATGAACACTATACCTTCCTAAGGCTTGTGGAAACAAGGCTAAGACTTTCGAAGGAAAGGGCTGGGTCTTTACTTGGACCTCAGGAAAGTAAAAAAGTGGCGAGCTCACTGGGCATGCAGGAGGAGGAATTAAAAGAAAAGGTGGCGGACAGTATGAAAAGGCTAAGGGAGATATTCCTTGAAGTTTTTGACTAAAGCTCACCCCAAGAGCTCCAAAGCCTTCTTTACCCTCTCTAAAACCTTCTCCTTTGGAAGCACATCACATATAATATCCACACCCACACCCTCCAACTCTCCAGTGAGGCATGCTCTAAGTGCGTGCCATACTTCCTTTGCCTTTAGATTAAGCTCCTTTTGTATCTCTTTGGCTATTTCCTTTACCCTTTGAGCGCTAAGGTCTCCTTCTTGCACCTTTTGTAAGAAAAGCTCAAGCACGCGTCTTGAAGGCTCATTTTCAAGGACAGCCATAGCTTCCTCTGAGTAGCTAACCTCTTGGACAAAAAAGGGCTTAAGCCTTTCCACACCCTCTGTTAAGGTCTCAAAGGAGTCCCTGGTCTTTTCCAAGACTTTTCTTACAAAGTCCTTATCCGCTTTGTATCCTGCCTTTTCAAGAAAGGGCATAAACTCCTCCACAAGCCTATCAAGAGGAAGCACCTCTCTTATATATACTCCGTTCATCCACCTTAACTTTTCCTTGTTAAAGACCGCAGGTGCGGAGTTTACCCCTTCCAAGGTAAACAACTCTATAAGCTCCTCTTTGGAGAATATTTCCCTT
>JAXSOX010000035.1:0-291 GCA_037926525.1 Aquificaceae bacterium
GCTTTTCTGAGCTCTTGAAGGAGGGTATGGTCTCATATTCAGAAGAGGAACTTTTGAGCGAGCTTATATACATAAGAAACAGGCTTGTGCATGTTTATGAGGAGGAGACCGCAAAAACGCTAAGAGATAGGATTTTACAAGAGGACATCTATGGGCTCTTTAAGGAGCTTCTTGTAAGGCTAAAGCCATAAGATAGTCTCTCAAGATTGTAAGAAGATGGGAAATCTTGGAAGGTTCACAAGATATGGGCTTGGCTTATAATCTTTCTGTGTGGGTTCTTGGTCAACATGA
>JAXSOX010000035.1:301-13693 GCA_037926525.1 Aquificaceae bacterium
AAAAGTGGAGTATGGAGTAGGGTGGTAAACAGGAGGTTTAACCACTGGTTGTATGGGTATGTTCTAAAGAGGATAAAGGAGCTATGTGAGGTAGTTGGCGTCCAGTATCACATAGTTCCTTCAGCTTACACAAGCAGGACTTGTCCTGAGTGTGGGTATGAGGAGGATGCGGACGTAGTAGGTGCGAGGAATGTTCTCCTGCGGTTCACAAGGGAGCTTATAGTCCCCTTGCCTGCGAAACCTCGTCCTGTGGAATATTTTTCTATAGGATGAGGAACTATGGGCTTGGCTTATAATCTTTCTGTGTGGGTTCTTGGTCAACATGACGAGCCTTATAGGAAGATAAGAAACTCTATACTTAACCTTGTGGGCAACACGCCTCTTGTGAGGCTCAGAAAAATTATTCCACCAGAGGTCTCTCCAAAGGTGGAGATATACGCCAAGTTGGAGAGTTTCAATCCAGGTGGTTCTGTAAAGGACAGACCAGCACTTAGCATGTTTTTGGATGCCATAGAAAGAGGACTTCTCAAGGAGGGTAAGGTGGTTATAGATGCCACTTCTGGAAACACGGGTATAGCACTTGCCATGGTGGGTGCTTGTCTTGGAGTTCCTGTGGAACTTGCCATGCCTGCCAATGTGAGCGAAGAAAGGAAAAGGATAATAAGGGCTTATGGTGCAAAGGTATACCTTACGGACCCCCTTGAGGGCACGGACGGTGCCATACTCTTTGTGAGGGAAAAAGTTAGCAAAGAGCCAGAAAAGTACCTCTACCTTGACCAATATAACAACCCTGCCAACTGGAAGGCACATTTCTATTCTACGGGCATAGAGATATGGAACCAAACTGCTGGCAGGATAACCCATCTTGTTGCAGGCATAGGCACGGGTGGAACTATAATGGGCACGGGGAGAAGGCTAAAGGTCTATAACCCAGACATTCAAATAATTGGTGTCCAGCCTGCCTATCCCTTTCATGGAATAGAAGGTCTAAAGCATATAGAAAGTTCCATAAAGCCTGGCATCTTTGACGAGACCTTTTTGGATAGAACCATATTTGTGGAAACTGAGCCTGCTTACGAAATGACAAAAAGGCTTGCAAGAGAGGAGGGCATACTTGCAGGACAATCCTCCGGTGCTGCACTTTACGCAGCTATTGAGCTTGCAAAGGAGCTTGAAGAAGGAGTTATAGTTGTAATATTCCCCGATGGTGGAGAAAAGTATCTCACTACTGCACCCTATAGAGATATTGGTTAAAATATTTCCATGAAAATTCCCTTCTCGTGGCTTTCAGAGTTTATACAAGTAGAAGGTCTTGACCCCAATAGAGTTGCGGAAGAGTTAACCCTGAAGAGCGTTGAGACTTCTATAAGCAGGTGGGACTTTGACCTTGATGGTGTTGTCTTTGCCAAGGTGGTAGAGAAAAAACCTCATCCTACGAGAAGGTTATATATTTACAGAGTTCAGGCTGGTGAAAGTCTATACCTTCAGGTGGTGTCCGCAGATGCCAATTTACAGGTAGGAGATGGAGTGCTTCTTGCCCTTCCCAACGCCAAGGTAGGAAGCATGTGTATAACTCAGAGAGATTTTGATGGAGTAGCTTCTCAAGGTATGCTTTTGTCCGCAAGGGAGCTGGGTCTTGAAGACCAGTCTGAAGGTGTCCTTGTCCTTGAAGAGGACCTAAAGCCAGGCACATCCGCCTATGACCTTCTTGGCTTTGGAGAGTTTATATTGGAAATAGAGCCTACACCAAACAGGGGGGACCTTCTTTCTGTCAAAGGTCTTGCAAGGGAGATATCCGCTTTGCTGGGAGTGAAAAAGAAGCCAAGAGAATATCCAGAGTTTGAGGAATTCGGAAAGTTAGAAATAAGGCTTGAGTCAAAGGACTGCAAGAGATACAGAGGTGCTATTATAGAAGGCGTAAAAGTAAAAGGGTCTCCCTTATGGCTAAGGAAAAGACTTTGGCAGTGTGGTGTAAAGACCATAAACAACATAGTGGATATAACCAACTATGTGATGCTTTTGGAGGGACAGCCACTGCATGCCTTTGACCTAAAGGAGTTAAACCTACCCATAGTTGTAAGAGATGCAAGAGAAGGAGAGACTATTACTACCCTTATGGGAAGCCAGAAAAGCCTAAGTGCTGTTAACCTACTTATAGCGGATGTAAGCAAACCTCTTGCCATAGCTGGTATAGTTGGTGGATTGGATAGTTCTGTAAAAGAAAGCACAGAGAGCATACTTCTTGAGTCCGCATACTTTGAGCCCTATAGAATAAGAAGGTCCGCAAAACATCTTGCCCTTCAAACAGACAGTTCTTACAGATTTGAAAGAAGCGTGGATATAGAAGGTGTAAAGACCGCACAAAACCTTGCCATAAGGCTTATCCTTGACCTTGCGGGTGGCACTCTTATAGCACTTAAGGATGTATATCCAGAACCCTATGAGCCAAGGAGGGTTTTTCTAAGCCTTGAGAAGTATAGAAAGTATTCAGGCAAGGACTTTGACAGACAGAAAATTTCACAGACCCTAAGCGCCCTTGAGATACCTCATGAAGTCATGAGGTGTGGTGTGGAAGCTCTTATTCCATCTCATCGTAGCTTTGACATGCAAGGTGATGTGGACCTTATAGAGGAGCTTCTTAGAGTGGAAGGCTATGCACAGGTGAGTTCCTCTACCTTAAAAATTCCAGCCAAGCCATCGCAGATAGAGGGCATTGCGGACAAGCTTAGAAGTCTAATGGTTAGCAAGGGCTTTTCTGAAGTGATAACCTTTTCCTTTGAAGATGCGGAGCTATACAGGCTTTTGTCCTTACCCCTCCCACAGATAGAAGTTATAAACCCTTTGAATAAAAGTCAAAGGTATATGAGGACTTCCCTCTTGCCTTCTCTTTTGAGAGTGTGTCTTGAAAACATAAGAAACTACAACTACAGCATGGCTATCTTTGAAATAGGCAATGTCTTTCTTGGGGAAGAGGAGCTAAGGCTTGGCTTTCTCATGACCGGCTATAGGAGACTCTTCCCAGAAGAGGAGTATTCACCTTATCATGGACTGGCTATCCTTCAGGATATCTTGAGAAACTATGCGGAAGGCTTTAGGTCGGAAGCGTCTAATATACCCTTCCTACATCCAAAGGTGCAAAGAGCCTTCTACTTAGGAGAGGAGGAGATAGGATACTTTGGTATTTTGAACCCTACACTTCAGGATAGGCTTGCTATAAGACATAAAGTTATTGTGGGTGAGTTAAGGCTAAGCCATTTGAAAGAAAGACACAAAAGCTACAAACCTATAACCCAGTATCCACCTGTGATAAGGGACCTTACGCTCCTTATGGACAAAGAGGTGAGTGTGGATAAATTAATATCCCATATCAGGAAAAGAGAGCTGGTGGAAGATATGAAGGTATTTAGTATATACATAGACCCAAAACTTGGGGAAGGCAAGAAGAGTGTTAGCTTTAGGCTGACCTTTAGAAGCAAGGAAGGAACACTTTCTGACCAGCAGGTTAACAAACTTGTGGAAGAGATAGTGGCAGAGCTGGAAGAAAATTTTGGAGCGAAGCTAAGATAGAGCCTGCCCTGTGCGTGGTGAAGGAGTTTATATTGGGGTCCACATGGTGAGGCAATAGGGAGCCCGGTCTCCAGGAGAGCCAGAGAGGCCTTCTGGGAGGGCACCCACCTAATTCTTAGGGGGCCCACCGAAGACTCCTTCCGCCACGGCATGGGCGGGTATTCTTGCCTTCCCCTCCTGAAAAGGAGGCGGAAGATGAAGGTTCTTACGAAGGATGATATAAGAAGATTAATCATACAAAAGAGAGAAGCCCTCACAGAGGAAGAAAGAGAAAAGCTATCGGAGGGTATAATAAAAAACCTCTTATCCCTCAAGCCCTTGTGGGATGCAAAAAACCTTCTTATGTTCTGCCCTCACAGGGGAGAACCTAACATTACACCACTTTTCTCTTGGACTTTGCAAAGGGGTAAAGCTCTTTTACTCCCAAAGGTAGAGGGGAAAAACCTAAGGCTTATAAGACTTGAGGATACTACAAGCCTTAGCCCCGGTGCCTTTTGTATACTTGAACCCTCTAAAGGCGAGGAGGTAAGACCAGAGGAAGTAGAGCTTTCGCTCATCCCCGGAATAGCCTTTGACAAGGCGGGATACCGTATAGGCTATGGGAAGGGATACTACGATAGGCTCTTTGAAAGGTTGGGAGGGCTAAAGGTGGGAGTGTGCTATGAGTTTCAGGTCTTGGAGGAGGTGCCAAGGGATGACTGGGATATGCCTGTTGACCTTGTGGTCACGGAAGAAAAAATCTATCAAGGAGGTAAGGAAGGATGAGTGTGGAAGTGCTTGTTATTGCTGTCTTTTTGGCTTTAGCTGTTGGAGGAGCTTTGGGTTTTGTGCTTTCAAGGAAGAACTCAGGCAAGTCTTCTGTTTTTGAGACAGCGGTAGACCTTGAAGAGAAGAAGAAGGAAGCGGAGCTAATGGTTCTAAAGGCTAAGGAGGAGGCTCAAGAGATACTAAGAAAGGCTTATGAGGAAGCAAGGGAGACAAAGCTAAATGCGGAAAGAGAGGCGGAGAAGATAGTTAAACTCGCTCAGGAAGAAGCGGACAGACTAAGGGCAACCCTTAAGGAAGAAGCGGAGATGATAAGACAAAACCTTGACAAGAAAAGCAGAGAAATGGAAGAATACCTTGCAGAGAGAAAGCAAGAAATCCAGAAGTTAGAGCAGGCTCTACAGCACCGTGAGGCAAACTTAGAAAGAAGGGTTCAGGCTCTTGAGAGACGTGAGGAAGAGCTATACAGAAGGGAAAGGGAAATAAGAGAAATGGAAAGGCAGATAGACCAAGCTCAAAGAGACCTACAGTTAAGGTTAAAGGAGCTTGAAGAGAGGGAAAGGGAAATAGAAGCACTCAGGCATAGGGAAATTCTTGAGCTCCAAAGGATAGCCAATATGACCCTTGAGGAGGCAAGGTCAGAGCTATTCAGAAGAGTGGAAGAGGAAGCAAAGATAGAAGCCATAAGAGTGGCAAAGCGTATAGAAGAGGAGGCAAGGGAAAGGGCGGAGTTTGAAGCAAAGAAGATAATAACTACCGCAATCCAAAGGCTTTCCTCTGAGATAGCCATAAACTACACCACCACCACAGTGGAACTTCCCAGCAACGAGTTTAAGGGAAGGATAATAGGAAGAGAGGGAAGAAACATAAGAACCTTTGAGCTCCTCACAGGCGTAGACCTGATAATTGACGATACACCTGATATTGTTACCATATCCTCCTTTGACCCCATGAGGAGAGAGCTCGCAAAGGAAGCCTTAGAAAGGCTTATAGAAGATGGGAGAATACACCCTGCCAGGATAGAGGAGGTGGTAGCAGAGGTTAAAAAGGAAATGGATGAGAAGATAAGGAAGATGGGAGAAGAGACATGCATGGAGCTTGGTCTATACGACATAAACCCTGGGCTTTATTACTACATAGGTAAGCTCTACTACAGGACAAGCTATTCTCAGAACGTGCTTTTACACTCAAAGGAAGTTGCCTACCTTGCAGGTATGATGGCGGAGGAGCTCGGGCTGGATGCTAAAATGGCAAGGAGGGCTGGACTTTTGCACGATATAGGTAAAGCCATATCCCACGAACTGGGAGGTTCTCACACGGACATAGGCATAGAGCTCTGCAAACGCTATGGAGAGCCAGACCCAGTCCTAAATGCCATAAAGGCACACCACAATGAAGAACCAGTAAGATATCCAGAGGTTGCCCTCGTGTGTGCTGCGGATGCCCTCTCTGCAGCAAGACCCGGTGCAAGAAGAGAAACCCTTGAAGCCTATCTCAAGAGACTTGAAAAGTTAGAGGAAATAGTCAAGTCCTTTAAGGGAGTGCAAAACGCCTATGCGGTGCAGGCAGGAAGAGAGGTAAGAGTTATAGTGAACCCAGAGGAGATAAGCGACGAGGAAGCCTACATGCTTTCCAAAAACATAGCAAGGAAAATAGAAGAAGAGATGCAGTTCCCCGGACAGATAAAGGTGGTGGTAATAAGGGAGACAAGACATGTGGAATACGCCAAGTAATCAAGACCTAACTCCTATGCTCTCTCAATACCACCACTTTAAAAAGCTCTACAGGGACTGCCTGCTCTTTTTTCGCCTTGGAGACTTTTATGAGCTCTTCTACGAAGATGCGGAGATAGGTTCAAGGGAGCTCGGTCTTGTGCTCACTTCAAGACCTGCAGGAAAAGGGAAAGAGAGAATTCCCATGTGTGGAGTTCCTTACCACTCTGCAAACTCCTACATCTCAAAGTTAGTCTCCAAGGGCTATAAGGTAGCCATATGTGAGCAGTTAGAGGATGCAAGTCAATCCAAAGGTCTTGTAAAGAGGGATGTTATAAGGGTCATCACTCCCGGCACATACTTTGAGAAGGAAACCTGCGGGCTTGCCAGCCTCTTGAAAAGGGGAAACCTCTATCTTTGTGCCTACTTAAACCCAGCGACAGGTGAGTTTTTGGGAGGCTCCTTTGACCCAGTGAGTGCAAAGGAGTTTATCCTTAAGTTCTCTCCAAAAGAGCTTTTGATACCTCAAGGTCTTTCCTTTGACCTAAAGGAGTTTGACCTCTTTGTGAGCACCGTGGAAGAGGAATACTTTCATGAGGGTCTAAAAGTGCTTTTTGAGGATATGAAGCTCTACAGTGCCAGAGGGCTTGGTTTTGAAAAGGAGGAGGAGCTTTTGCCCTTTGGTGGCTTATACCTTTACCTCAAAAGCACACAAAAGTCCTTTTTACCCTTTGTAGAAAAGCCAAAGCCATACACAGAAGAGGGTTATGTTCGCATAGACTACAGGACACGGAGAGGACTTGAGCTCTTAGAATCCTATGAGGGTTCAGAAAGGTATTCTCTTTTTGGAGTAATAAACAGGACCCTAACGGGTATGGGAAGAAGAAGGCTTAGGTTTCATATCCTACATCCCTTTAGGGAAAAAGGTGCCATTCAAAAGGTGCAGTCTGCAGTTCAGGAGCTTATGGAAAAAAGACAGCTCTTGGAAGCTCTAAGGCAAGAGCTAAGGAATATGCCAGACCTTGAAAGGCTCGTAAGTAGGATAAGCGGTGGTATCTCTACTCCAAAGGACCTTTTGCAGGTAAGAAGAGCTCTTGAAGCCTTGGAGAAAATAAAGGAGCTTTTAAGGGACACGGATTCTACTTCCCTTAGAGAAATTTACGAAGGACTGTTAGAGCTCAGCGACCTAAGAGAGGATATAGAAAAGACCCTCGTGGAAGACCCACCCTTGCATGTAAAGGAAGGAGGTCTTATAAAGGAGGGCGTAGACCCACAGTTGGACCAGCTTAGATACTACAGAGACAACGCGCAAAGCCTAATAGACCAATATGAAGCTAAGCTAAGAAAGGAAACTGGAATACAAAGCCTAAAGATAGGCTTTAACCGTGTTATGGGCTATTACATAGAAGTGACAAAGCCAAACCTCAAGTATGTGCCTTCTTACTTCCGTAGGCGTCAGACACTCTCAAACGCAGAAAGGTTCACCACAGACTATCTGCAAGAGCTTGAAGATAAAATACTTTCCGCTCAGAGCAAGATAAACAATCTTGAGTATGAGCTTTTTATAGCTTTGAGGGAGAGGGTTATAAAAAGGCTTGAAGAGCTTGCCCATAACGCAAGGCTTATAGGTTGGCTTGACTATCTTCAGTCCCTTTCAAGTATAGCCTTAGAGAAGGGATGGGTAAGACCTCAAATAGTTGAAGAAAAGGTCCTGCATATCCAAGAGGGTAGGCATCCTGTAATAGAAGAGCATGTAAAAACCTACTGTCCTAACGACACACATATGGATGAGGAAAGCCTCATATACATAATAACTGGTCCAAACATGGCAGGAAAATCCAGCTACATAAGGCAGACTGCCATTCTTACCCTCTTGGCTCATATGGGTTCTTTTATTCCTTGCAAGTCCGCAAGGATAGGCTTGGTATCTTCTATTCATGCACGCATAGGCTCTGGGGATATTCTGGCTTTGGGAGTTTCTACCTTTATGAATGAGATGCTTGAGGTTTCGAGCATACTCCACAATGCGGATGAAAGGAGTTTAATAGTCCTTGACGAAGTAGGAAGGGGCACATCCACTTATGATGGCATAGCCATAAGCAAGGCTATAGTGGAGTATATATTGGAAAACATAAGGGCGAGAACCCTTATAGCAACCCACTACTTGGAGCTTACTGAGATAAACAAAAGGGGCGTAAAAAACTATCACATGGCGGTAAGCAAAGAGGGGGAAGATATAAATTTCTTGTATCTTTTGAAGCCCGGTAGGGCGGAGGGGAGCTTTGGTGTTAGAGTGGCAAAAAAGGCGGGACTACCAGAGAAGGTTATAAAAAGGGCGGAAGAGGTTTTATTGGAACTTGAAGCCTCAAAGACCCTGCCTGTATTGGAAAGAGTTTACGAAGAAAGCCAAAGAGAAGAAGAAAGGCAACTTTTGGAAGAGCTTATAGAGCTTGACATAGCAAACCTAACACCCTTGCAAGCACTTATAAAACTGGCGGAGCTAAAGGAAAAGGCAATTAGCCTGAGAAAAACTAAAGTGTAAAAGGTAAAGCTTATTTGCTTAACATTTCCCTCAACAATTTGTTTACTAACTGCGGGTTAGCTTTGCCCTTTGCCTTTTTCATAACCTGACCTACAAGAAAACCAAAAACCTTTTCTTCTCCTGCTTTGAACCTTTCCACTTCCTTTGAATTTTCCCTTAAAACCTCTTCTATCATAGACCTTATCTGTCCCTCATCACTTATCTGCTTTAGACCCTTTTCTTCCACTATCTGAGAGGGGCTCTTGCCAGTTGCGGTCATCTCCTTTATAACTTCCTTTGCAAGCTTTGAAGAGAGCACATTTTCCTTTATAAGTTTTACAAGCTCTGCAAGACTTTGGGGGCTAACAGGAGAGCTTTCTATGTCTTTACCAGCCTCTGAAAGGCTTCCAAGAAGGTCATTAAGTAGCCAATTGGCAGTTAGCTTGGGGTCTTGTCCGTAATACCTAAGGGATTCTTCAAAGAAGTCTCCAAGCTCTTTGTTATCGGTTAGCACCTTTGCGGAGTATTGGTCAAGACCAAGCTCTTTTATAAACCTTTCAAGCCTTTCTTCGGGTAGCTCTGGCATGTTGGCTTTTATCTCCTCTAACCACTGCGGAGGAATAACAAGGGGTAGTAGGTCTGGCTCTGGAAAGTATCTGTAGTCTTCCGCCTCTTCCTTTGTCCTCATGGGGTGTGTTAGACCTGTGGAGGGGTCAAAGGTGCGTGTCTCTTGCACTATTTTCTCTCCAGAAAGGAGGAGTTTTATCTGCCTTTCTATTTCGGACTCTATTGCCTTTTGGACAAAACGAAAGGAATTGACGTTCTTTATCTCCACCCTCGTGCCAAGCTCTTTTGAACCCTTCGGTCTTATGGAGATGTTTATATCACAACGAAGCTGTCCCTTTTCCATGTCCGCACGAGAGACGCCAGTGTATCTCATAATGTTTCTTAGCTTTTCAAGAAACTCCCTTGCCATTTGTGGAGAGTCTATGTCTGGCTCTGTCACTATTTCCATAAGAGGTGTGCCAGCCCTGTTTAGGTCCACATAGGTTTTTGAACCTTCATGGATGTTTTTACCCGCATCCTCCTCTATGTGTAGCCTTCTTATTCTTACCCTTTTGCCACCTACTTCAAGCCATCCATTGACCGCAATAGGTTCTTCATACTGAGATATCTGGTATCCCTTTGGAAGGTCTGGGTAAAAGTAGTTTTTCCTTGCAAAGACAGAACGCATGTTTATCTGGCAGTTAAGAGCAAGTCCAGCCCTTATGGCAAACTCCACAGCCCTTTTGTTTATAACGGGTAAACTCCCAGGCAGTCCAAGACATACAGGACAAACATTACTATTTGGCTCCGCACCAAACTCCACAGGACAGGAGCAGAAGAGCTTGGTTTTTGTATCCATCTGCACGTGTATCTCAAGACCTATAACTGGCTCAAACTCCATGCTTATAATTGTAGCATGGTGAGGAAAATTCTTGTAGCAACCACAAACTTGGGAAAAAGGAGAGAAATTCTCTCCATACTCAAGGAATACGAGGTTGAGGTTTTATTCCCAGAGGAAGACCTAAAAGTAGAAGAGGGAAGCTGTAGCTTTTTAGAGAACGCTTATCTGAAGGCAAAGGCATACTACGAGGTTTACAAAATACCAACCCTTGCAGAGGATTCTGGACTTGTAGTTCCAAGCCTTGATGGGTATCCGGGCGTCTATTCCAGCAGGTTTTATAACTTAGAATGGGGAGGAAGGGAAGAGCCAAAAGAGGGCAAAGACAAGGCAAATATAAACAAACTTCTAAGGCTTATGGAAGGCAAGCAGGACAGAAGGGCATACTATGTAGCCTTTGCGGTGCTTTTTTTAGAAGATGGTGGTCTTTGGTCAGAAGGGCGATGCTATGGCACTATACTCCAAGAGCCAGTTGGAGAAGGAGGCTTTGGCTACGACCCAATCTTTCAGCCAGAAGGTTTCCAAAAGAGCATGGCACAATTAAGCATGGAAGAGAAAAACCTTATATCCCACAGAGGCAAAGCCCTCAGAAGGATAATGCAAATGCTAAAATAGAAGTTCCATGAAGATAGCCTTTATATCCACAAAAAATGCAGTCAGGAGCATAATGGCAGAGGCGGTTGCAAGAAAGCTATCAAAGCTCGCCCTTTTGTCTTTGGAGATATACTCTGCAGGTGTAGAGCCTGCCAAAAGAGTGCCAGAGGAGGTTATAGCTCTCCTAAAGGAAAAGGGTTATCCCACAGAAAAGCTCTACCCCAAACCTGTAGAAAAAATACCCTACGACCAAGTGGATGTGCTTATAACCCTCTCATCAGAGGCAAGAGACAGGTGTCCCTATTCAGAAAGGCATATGAGAAGGGAGCACTGGGTTTTGGAAGAAGCATCAAGCATGACAAAAGAAGAGCTCTCAAAACTCTTAGAACAGTTGGAAAGTCTCATAAAAAACCTCTTTAGGATAAGCTAATCTTTTACTTGCTATAAGAAAGTTTTATAATTTTAAACTGTAATGATAGACATTAGCAAGCTCAAGACCTTTGTGGCAGTTGCAGACCTTGGAAGTTTTTCAAAGGCTTCGGAGATACTATACATAACCCAGCCTGCGGTTACCCAGCAGATAAAAGCCCTTGAAAGGATAGTGGGTGCAAAGCTCTTTCAAAGACATGGTGGTAGGATAGTGCTAACAGATGAAGGAAAGAGAATATACGAAATTGCCAAGAGTCTCCTCTCTAACTACGAAAACCTCATGGAGGAAATGGCAAAGATAAAGAAGGACTTCAAAGATACACTCCTTTTGGGCATAAGCACCACCCTAAGTGAATACAAGATTCCAGAGCTCCTTGTGGAGTTTCACAGAGAGCTTCCTAACATCTCCATAAGGGTGCTTGTGGATAACTCGCAACACATAGAGGAGGGTCTATCATCCGGGGTGCTTAACATAGGAGTAATAGAGAGGGAGCCATCGGAAAAATTTAGCTCCATAAAGTGGTTCATGGATGAAATAGTCTTCTTTACTCATCCTTCCCATCCTTTTGCCAAAAAGGGAGAGATAGAACCTGAGGAGCTCTACGGGGTAGACCTCATCTTTAGAGAGGTTAGCTCTGGCACAAGAAAGGTGGTTAAGGAGGAGTTGGAAAGGCTTGGCATAATTTTTGAAAAGCTTAACATAAGAATAGAGATAAACTGCGGAAGGTCAATTCTAAGTATGGTAAAGAGTGGCTATGGCTGTAGTTTCCTCTCAAAGGGCTTAGTTGAAAAGGCAATAGAAGAGGGTAGTGTTGTTCCTGTGAGGATAAAAGGTTTTAACGCTGTAAGGTGGTATTACATAATCTATCCAGAGCATGAAAAGCTTACCTTCTTGGCAAGCAAGTTTATGAAATTTTTACTTTCTAAGGCAAGCTCTGAACTAATGGCTGGATGAGAAAGGGTGTAATTTTTGACGTGGATGGAGTCATAGTGGATGTAAGTCAATCGTATCACTATGCTATAAAGCACACTGCGGAGTATTTCCTCAAAAAAGAAGTTCCCATAGAGGAAGTAAGGAGGATAAAGTTCTCCAAAGGCATAAACAACGATTGGCTTGCAACCTTTGAAGTGATAAAGCAGTATGGAGGAACTGCGGATTTTGAGGAGCTTGTAAGGGTTTTCAATGACTTATATAGGACTTTGAGAGATAAAGAAAGGTTAATACTTGAAAGGGAGTTTTTCATGAGACTTAGGGAGATGGGATGCTCTCTTGGTATAGTCACGGGAAGACCAAGAGAAGACCTTTTGTATCTTTTTGAAAAGCATGGGCTTTCAGATTGCTTTGACTTTGTGGTAGATGAGGACACCATAGAAAATGAAGAGCTTAGAAAACCCCATCCTTACGCTTTACACCTATGTGTAGAAGGTCTTGGTATAGATAGGGGTGTTTATGTGGGTGATAGCCTTGCGGATTGGCAAATGCTAAAGGATTACAGAAAAATCTATGACAAGCCTCTTGAATACATTCATGTAGGCGATAATGTTGCATTAGAAGGTGTTAGGTATATACCAAAGCACGGACAAACATCACTTTTACAGGCTTTGATACAAATCTTAGATCTTGGCACTGGCTAAAGTATCCGCAATATTCGCGATTAATCCACGGTTAATCTTTGGAATCTATTCTATAACTATCAAAACTTTTAGGAGGTGCTAACATGAGGAAGGCATTAGCTATCCTTACAGCTTTGGCAGGTTTTTCAACCTTTGCCCTTGCACAGCCACCATACATGGGCAAAAAGGAGCATAAGCTTTGGTGCCAGCAAAACTGGGACAGGTGCAAGCAGTTTAGGGAAGAAGCTCTTAAGATAAGGGAAAGAAACATACAGAGAGAACGGGAATGCTTACAAAAGGCAAAGGACTTTTGGGCTTTTGAGGAATGCAAGGCTCAGGTAAAGGTGCAGGGTAAAAGGGAGATGTCTGAACTTAGGCAGAGGTTTATGGAGGGTGTTAGAAACTAATCACTTTTATAAACATAAAGACCTCTTGATACTTATAGAGGTTGACATTAAAATCTTAACCCGCCATGCAAAATAGCATCAAAAGAAGTTTACTTTTCTCTCTGGACTTTGCAAATACAGGCAAGTTAGACTTCCTTGAAAACCTCTGGCAGGAATATCAAAAGGCTTGTCAATACTTTGTAGATATAGGTTATGAAACTAAAACACTACCTTCCTATAAACATGTTAAAAGCTACCCATACCAAACTTGGCTAAGCAAGAGATATCTTGGCTGTGCTTTACAGCAGGCAAAAGCAATCCTTAAAAGCCTTTTCTCAAAACTCAAAAAAGGCAAAAATC
>JAXSOX010000036.1:0-13602 GCA_037926525.1 Aquificaceae bacterium
CAGAGCTAAGAAGGGCAACCTACAAAGTCCCACACTACGGATATGCAGGCACTGCAAGCAATTATGCGATGCATATAGCAAAGCTCATGGGGAGGATATAGTTATGCTCTTGCTGGGTATAGATGTGGGTAGCACCACCTGTAAGTATGTGCTGACGGACGAAAAGGGCAATATCCTTGACAGGGCTTACGAGAGGCACAACACAAAACAAGCTGAGAAGGTTTTGGAGTTTCTCCTAAGGCTTGAAGGCGGATACGGTCTAAAGCCGGGCAGAGACAGGGTATACATCACAGGCTCTGGGGGTGGTCTTATTGGAGAGCTAATAGGGGCTCGCTTTGTGCAGGAGGTGGTGGCGGTTGCCACTGCGGTGGAAAAACTGCATCCAGATGTGAGGTTTGTAAGCGAGATAGGCGGGGAGGATATGAAGACCATCTTTATAAAGGAACAGGAGGGAAAAAGAAACAGACAGGTCTATATGCAAAATGTGTGTGCGGGTGGGACTGGAACTTTTATAGAGAAGTCTGCGAGAAAGTTAGGCATCTCCTCTGACGTCCTTTCCCAGATGGACTACGAGGGCTATACGCTTCACAGAATAAGCTCCAAGTGTGGCATTTTTGCGGAGGCGGATGTGAACTCTTTGGTGAAAGCGGGCGTGCCAAAGGAAGAGATAATTGCCTCCCTCTTTGAGGCGGTGGTCTATCAAAACCTCGCTCAGCTTACCAAGGGAAACACTCCTCTTCCCAAGGTGCTTCTTCTTGGAGGTCCTAATCTCTTCTTCAAAGGACTTCAACAGGCTTGGAGACTGCATCTGCAAAGGCTCTGGAAGGAAAGGGGCATAGGGGACTTTAGCAAGGAGGAGATGGAAAAGCTGGTTATTGTTCCAGAAAACTCCCTATATTACGCTGCGCTGGGGTGCATATTCACAGCTCTTGAGGAAGAAGGCGGGCTTTACGCAGGCACAGAAAGGCTTCGCTGGTGGGTGGAAGAAGGTCAATATGAGCAAAAGCTAAAAGAAGGCAGGAGGGGTCTTGTTTCCTCAGAGGAGGAGCTCCTTGAGTTTAAGAAGAAATACTCCTACGTGGTGGAAAACAAAATTCAGCCAAAGAAGGCAAAGGAGATAATCATAGGTTGTGATTTTGGGTCAACCACTGCCAAGGCGGTATGCATCACGCCAGACAAGGAAATAGTCTTTTCCTGCTACAGCCTAAGCAAGGGAAATCCCATAGAGGATGCAAAGGACATATTCCGTCAGATAAGGGAATACCTTGGCGATGGAAAGGTTCTTGCTTTGGGACTTACAGGTTATGGTAAAGACCTATTAAAGGATGTTCTTGGTGCGGATGTGGCGGTGGTGGAGACGGTCGCTCATGCGGTTGCGGGTCTTCACTTTTTCCCAGATGCGGACTGCATATGCGACGTGGGCGGAGTGGATGTAAAGATTATGATACTGCGTCAAGGTTCTGTGGTGGACTTTAGGCTAAACTCTCAATGTTCCTCTGGAAACGGTGCCTTTCTGCAGGGAGTGGCGGAGAGGTTTGGTATTCCCCTTTCTGAAATAGCGGACAGGGCTTTCTCTGCAAAGGCTATGCCGAGCTTTACCATGGGCTGTGGCGTTTTTCTACAAAGCGATATAGTAAACCAGCAAAGAAAGGGTTGGAAGGCAGAGGAGATTCTTGCAGGACTTTGCTATGTGCTTCCTCTCAATGTGTGGGTCTATGCGGGCAACATAAATAACCTCTCACAGGTAGGCAAAAAGTTTATCCTCCAAGGTGGCACGCACAGAAACCTTGCGGTGGTGAAAGCTCAAATAGACTTCATAAAGTCCAAAGTCCCAGACGCAGAGGTCTACGTGCATCCCTATTCAGGCGAGGCAGGAGCTATAGGTTCAGCACTTATCGCACTTGAGCATTACCAAAAACATGGAAAGACTTCCTTTAGAGGCTTTGAGAGCATAGAGAGGCTCACCTACAGGTCCACCACCTCAAAGGACACAGTATGCCATTGGTGTCCTGTAAACTGTCAGAGGAGCTTTATAGATGTTTACATAGGCGAAGGTGAAGGAAGACCTTGGAGCAAAGTTCCACTTACTGCAGGATGGGTAAGGCTAATTGTTAACAACGCCTGCCCGAAAGGTCTTGTGGAAGACGAAAGGGAGCTAAAGGCAGTCAAAGAAAAGATGGAGAGGTTAAAGCATGAATTTCCTAACATCGCTGACTTTGTTAAAAAAGAAGCCTTTAAAGTCCCAAGGGGACAGAAGGTCCATTAAGGTGGGTATCCCTAAGTTCCTCAACATATGGAGCACTCACCAATTTTGGGTGGGCTTTTTCCAAAGCCTTGGCGTGGGCAGGATAGTCTTTAGCTCAGACACCTCTGAGGAGCAATACAGAGAATATGGAAAGGGTAGAATAACCATGGACTCCTGCTTTCCCGTAAAGGCTCTCGCAGGGCATATGGGCGAGCTTCTTCACAAGGATATAAACCTGCTTTTTGTTCCCATGATATACTCCCTGCCGTCCTTCCTCAAGGGTCATGTGGTGGATACTCTCTCTTGCACTCGGGTAATGATGAGCGTGGAGAACATAAAGGCTGGCTTTTTGAGAGAGAGAAATGAGTTTGAAGAAAGGGGAATAGCCTTTGTTTCTCCCTTTGTGCCCTTTGCAGAGCCTGAACTTCTTCCCAAGTATCTGTGGGAGTCCTTAAAGGAGCATATTCCGGGTCTTACTCTTGAAGAGACCGCAAAGGCGGTAAAGGAAGGCTTTAGAGCCCTTGAGGACTTTGAAAGAAAAATGAGAGAAAAGAGCCTTGAGATAATAAGGTGGTGCGTAAAAAACAACAGACCTGCCATCCTTGTCCTTGCAAGACCTTACCATATGGACCCTGGCATAGGGCATGATATAGATGGAGAATTCCAACAGTATGGCTTTCCTGTGCTTTGGTATAACTACCTACCCTTAGATGACTGGCTCTTGGAGTGGCTCTTTGGAGAGGAGATAAGGGCTGGCATAATAAGGAGCTACTTTGATATCTCAGATGTGTGGACTTCCTCTTACAGCTCAAACACCAACGAGATAATATGGGGAGCAAAGTTTTCTGCGAGGTTTCCATGGATAACGGGGGTTATAAGACTTTCCAGCTACGAGTGTGGCATGGACCAGCCAACCTTTACACCAGTGCAGAAGATAGTGGAGAGTTCTGGGACGCTCTTTTTCAAGTTCGGAGAGTTAGATGAGACAAAGCCTGCAGGTAGTGTAAAGATAAGAGTGGAAACCATAGTCTACTACTTGGAAAAGTATTCACAGGACATCATAAAGAAAAAACTCAGCAGGCTTGGAGCTGTGCCTTTGCAACTTTTGGTTTAAAATGAGAATATAATGCATTCATTTTTCACCACCGCTTACTTTGAATTTGCCTTTATACTGCTCCTTGCGGTTTTGCTGGGTCTTTTGGGTCTTGTGCTTCGCCAACCTCTCATTATAGCTTACATAATCCTTGGCATTTTGCTTGGTCCTTCTGGCTTTGGGCTTGTTAAGGCACAGGACACGGTAGATATTTTGGCTCAAGTAGGCGTTGCGGTGCTTCTCTTTCTTGTAGGTTTGGAACTAAACCCTCAGTATGTGCGTAGACTTGGTGCGGTGGCAGTAGCCACTGGTTTGGGTCAGATAATCTTTACCAGTGTTATAGGCTTTTTTATAATCTTGCTTCTTGGCAAAGACTGGCTCACTTCCCTCTATCTTGCCATAGCCCTCACCTTCTCCTCTACAGTGATAATAGTCAAGCTCCTCTCTGACAAAAAGGAAGTGGATACCCTTCACGGTAGGATAGCTATAGGCTTTCTCATAGTCCAAGACATAGCGGTCATAATAGCCCTTGTGGTAATGAGTGCTTTTGGTATAACAGGTAAGGAGGGGAATGTATTTCAGATAGTTCTTACCGTTATCCTAAAGCTCTCGCTTATGGGTCTTTTTATCTATGTCTTTATGAAATACGTAGCGGACAGGCTCCTAAGGGTCGTAGCAGGCTCTCTTGAGCTTTTGCTCCTTTTTGCCATAGCTTGGTCTGTAAGTCTTGCAGCACTTGGAGAATACCTTGAGCTCTCAAAGGAGCTTGGTGCCTTTCTTGCAGGCTTTTCCCTCTCTGCAACCCACTTTAGGGATGCGATAAGCTCAAGGCTTACGCCCATAAGGGACTTTCTGCTCCTTTTCTTCTTTATAGACCTTGGCACTAAGTTTGACTTTTCTGTAATTCGCATGGACTGGCACATTGCAGTTATTCTGTCCCTATTTGTTCTAATTGGCAACCCTCTTATTGTTATGGTGATAATGGGTATTATGGGATACAGGAAGAAAACAGGCTTCTTGGCAGGTCTTACAGTGGCACAGATAAGCGAGTTCTCCATAATCTTCGTGGCTATGGGTATGTCCTTGGGTCATGTGGGAATGGACGCCCTTAGCATAACCACCATGGTGGGTCTTATAACCATAGCCCTTTCCACTTATATGATACTCTACTCCCATAAGTTATATAAATGGCTTGAGCCTTATCTTAGTGTTTTTGAAAAGAGGACACCTCATGCAGAGCTAAGGTTTGAAAAGCTCTTTTCTGAAGAAAGACCAGTGGAGGTTGTCATATTTGGACTTGGCAGGCTCGGTGGCGAGCTCTTAGAGCACTGTAAGGAGATGGGTATAAACGCCATAGGCTTGGACTACAACCCTTCAAGGGTAAGCGAGCTTAGAGAAAAGGGACTGCCTGCCTACTTTGGCTCTGCGGAGGACAAAACAACCTTGGAAGAGCTACCTATAAGTCAGTCCAGCATAATAGTTATAACAGTTCCAGAGCTGGAAGACATAAAGACACTGGTAAATAACCTAAGGGACATGGACTACAAGGGCAAAATAATAGCGGTCGCAAGGTCTCAAAAGGATGCGGAGAAGTTAGAAAAGATGGGAATATACAGGGTAATAAATCCCTACTACTACGCCTTTGAGGAGCTTGTAAAGGAGTTTGTAAGCCATGTTGGTGCTAAAAGATAAACTACCCTCTGCCAGAGATGCGCGCATATACATGTCTGTGGAAAGAACATACCTTGGCTATGTCAGGCTTGCACTATACACCTTGTCCTTTGGAGTATTTCTCAGAAAGTTGGAGACACTGGCTGTCATTACCCAAAAGATACATGCTTCTGTGCTTCTTGAATGGACCGCCAAAGTCTCTGGAGTTATAGGAGTTTTTATGATTATCGCAGGTTTAATTACCTTCTACTTAGACATAAAATACATAGAAGGAGGTATTCCTGTGCATCCAAAGGAAGTTACAGACCCAAGGATTTACATGGCAGCGGAGAGGACCTTTCTTGCTTGGGTGAGGACTGCCATAGCCCTTATAGTTTTTGGCTTTGTTATAGAGAAGTTTGAGTTTTTCCTGCTTCAGCTTGAAAAGGTTTTTAACATTCACCTTGCGGAAGAGCACCACAGGCTTGTAGGCATAGGTATCTTTGTTATAGTGGTTGGCTTGCTTACCTTAATCCTTGGCATGGCTAACTTCCATAGAACTATACAGCAGGTTGACAAAGGCTTCTATAGGACACACACTTGGCTTTACAAGGCTTATGGAGTGGTTATATTTATAGCCTGCTTGGTGCTAACCTTCTACGTGCTGAAGGTAATATAGGTTAAAATTTAAAGCCATGAAAAGCTATGACGTGGTAGTTATAGGTGCAGGTGGTGCTGGTCTTCGCACTGCCATAGAGTGTGCAAGGGACCCATCCATAAGGGTGGCGGTGGTCTCAAAGGTCTATCCCACAAGGTCTCATACAGGTGCAGCACAAGGGGGTCTAAACGCCGCCCTTGGAAACGCAGTTCCTCAAGATAGCCCAGAAGCCCACGCCTTTGATACCATAAAGGGTTCTGACTTTTTGGCGGACCAAGATGCAGTCTATTTTATGTGCAAACATGCACCCGAGGTGGTTTACGAGCTTGACCGTTGGGGTGTGCCCTTTTCAAGAATGGAGGATGGCAGGATAGCCCAAAGACCCTTTGGTGGTGCATCTTTTCCAAGGACGGTTTATTCTGCGGACAGGACGGGACATGTGCTTTTGCACACCCTCTTCGAGCAGGCTCTGGCACGGGAAAACATAGACTTTTTCAACGAGTTTTTCCTCCTTGACCTTATCCATAATGGGCAGAGGGTCAAGGGCGTGTGCCTGTATGATATAAGGAACGGAGAGGTGGTAAACCTAAAGGCTAAGGCGGTAGTCCTTGCAACCGGCGGTTTTGCACGCATATACTGGCAAAGAAGCACCAACGCAATAGGAAACACGGGAGATGGTGTGGCGGTAGCCCTGCTGAACGGTCTCCCCCTAAAGGATATAGAGTTTATCCAGTTTCATCCCACAGGTCTTGCCAAAACTGGCATACTCCTTTCAGAAGCCTGTAGAGGAGAAGGAGGCTATCTTATAAATAAGCTGGGCGAACGCTTTATGGCAAGGTATGCACCTCAGAAAATGGAGCTCGCACCTCGGGATATGGTCTCAAGAGCCATAGAATATGAAATAAGAGAAGGAAGAGGCTTTGGGGAAGGCACCTCAGCCTATGTGCTTTTGGACCTAAGGCACCTCGGAGAAGAGAAGATAAAAGAAAGACTGCCCCAGGTGCGTCAGCTTGCCATAGACTTTGAAGGTGTAGACCCAGTTTACGACCCTGTGCCAATAAGACCCACAGCCCACTACTGCATGGGTGGAGTGCATGTGGAAAACTACATGACCTCCTCCACACCCCTTGAAGGACTTTATGCAGTAGGTGAGTGTGCCTGCGTGTCCGTGCATGGTGCCAACAGGCTTGGAGGAAACTCCCTTATAGAACTTCTGGTCTTTGGCAAGTTCTGTGGCATATCCGCCAGGGAATACGCCAAACAGGTGGATTTTCTTGAGCTTTCGGAGGGAGAAAAGGCTAAGGGTAAAGAGCTTATAGAAGGTCTTATGAAAAGAGAAGGCTATGAAAAACTTGCGGACATAAGGAAAAGGATGGGCGAGATAACTTGGGAAAAGATGGGTATATTCAGGGATGAGAAGTCCCTACAAAGTGCTTACGAGGAGCTTTCTGAACTTTTAGAGCGTTGGGAGAACATTCCAGTGGTGGACAAAAGCAAGGTCTTTAACACAAACCTTATAGAGGTGCTTGAGCTAAGAAACATGCTACACCTTGCAAGAGCGGTCGCCTACTGTGCCCTTCATAGAAGAGAATCAAGGGGTGGACACTACAGAGAAGATTATCCAGAAAGGGACGATGAAAACTTCCTAAAGCATACGTTGGTGTGGCAAGAAGGTGATAAACTGAAGATAGAATATATAGACGTAAAAATAATCTATCACCAACCTGCGGAGAGGAAATACTAATGGACCTGCAGATGGCAATTGTATCTATACCAGCCCTTATGATGGCGGTGATACTTCACGAATACGCTCATGGATGGGTTGCCTATAAGATGGGAGACCCAACTGCCAAGGAGCTTGGTAGGCTCACTATAAATCCAATACCTCATATAGACCTGCTTGGAACAATAATACTACCCGGCATGCTAATATTGATAGGCTCTCCTATACTCTTTGGCTGGGCAAAGCCTGTGCCCATAAACCCCCTTAGATTTAGAGACCTTAGAGTGGGAACTTTTTTTGTTTCCATAGCGGGTATAGTGATGAACATATGGCTTGCTTTGGTTTTTGCCCTTCTTTACAGAGTCATAATGCAAGGCTATTTAAACTTTCTAAGCGATGCTGTGCTTATACCCCTTGCCCTATTCTCTGCAACCGCGGTCCTCATAAACTTAGTTCTTGCCTTTTTCAACGCCATACCCATACCACCCCTTGACGGAAGCAGGGCACTTATGAGCTTCTTTTCTGTAAAATACTGGGAGCTTTTCTATAGGTTTGAGATGTATGGTTTTCTAATAATAGCACTTCTCCTCTTTACTGGAGTAATAGGGAAGCTCATATCCTCTCCCATTCTTTTCCTTTGGAACTATCTTTTAGGTAGAATATGAGGTCTTGGGTATATTATATAGAACTGTTAGGATACTACGAGAAGGGTAGCAAAAACCATGTTTCTGCGGTATATGTGGTCGCTCTACCAGAGGACAAGCCCTTGAACCCAGTGGACATGGAGTGCTATGCTTCTGAATACGCACCCGCAAAGTTAGCCATAGAATATGGTATGGCTTACGCCATAGGCTTTGACGAAGAGATAAAAAACCCACAGGACTACGACCTTATAGGCTACAGAGAAGATTTGGAATTGTATATTTTCAAAGAAGGACTAAGTTTTCAAGAGGGTTTGGAAAGGGTTTATAGGCTTCTTTATGAAAACCTCAAAAGGGAAGACCTTGTAGCTGTAGAACCCGTGATAGATGTAGGTAGCCCTCCAAAAGAGCTCATGTTTGAATGTCTCAAAAAGGCTATATCAACTTAACCCCTTTTCAAAATCTTCTGGCTTTATGTTTTCAAGCCACTCTCTTAACTTTTCCTTTTCTTCATCCTCTTCTGGTTTTGGCACTCTGGACTTTTCAAGCACCTCTTCTTCCACAAACACAGGAGCGTCAAACCTCAAAGCGAGGTTTATGGCATCGCTCGGTCTTGAGTCTATTACTATAAGGTTATTACCTTGCAATATATGGAGCTCCGCATAGTAAGTGCTGTCTCTAAGGTCATTTATGACTACTTTTTCAAGCCTCGCTCCCATGTTTTCTATGATGCTTTTCATAAGCTCGTAGGTCATAGGTCTTGGAGGTTCTATATTTTGAAGTTGACGCACTATGCTGTCCGCCTCAAAGATACCAATCCATATGGGCAATAACACCTCCTCGTTATCCTTTGCTCTAAGCACCACTATAGGCATCTGAGACACTGGGTCAAGGGTAACTCCATGCACCACCATCTCAATCATGGCAAGCCTCCACTTATAAATTTACTCCTCTCCCTATAGGTAGCAATATGAAACGCTTATCCTATCACCTCTATGACTTCGCACTCCATATTGAAGGGCTTTGAGCTTAGCACCTTTACCTTTACCAACTTTCCAAGAAGGCTACTATCTCCCTTTAGGGTAGCCCAGCGGTTTGTCCTTGTTCTGCCTGTGAGCTTTCCATCTTCGTAGCTCTCTATCAAGACCTCTTGCTCCGTCCCCTCGTAGGACTTGGCTATCTCTGATAGTATCCTCTTTTGCAATTCAAGAAGTCTTGACATCCTTTGAGTTTTAATCTCATCAGGAATCTGCCCTTCCATGCTGTAGGCTGGTGTGTCTGGTCTTGGCGAGTATTTAAAGGAGAAAACCTGCTCAAACCTCACCTTTTCTAAAATATCCAAGGTATCCTCAAAGTCCTCTTCTGTTTCTGTGGGAAAGCCTACAATTATGTCTGTGGAGAAGGTAATGCCCTTCACATATTCTCTCAGCATTTGGACCTTTTCAAGATATTCCTCCTTTGTATAGCCCCTGTCCATGAGCTTAAGTATCCTTGTAGAGCCTGCTTGCACAGGTAGGTGTATATGTTCACAAACTTGAGGTATCTCTCCCATGGCTTTTGCTATACCCTCCGTTAGGTCTTTGGGATGTCCTGTGGTAAACCTAATTCTTTCCACGCCGGGAATTTCCGCAACTCTGTAAAGTAATTCTTCAAAGGGAATCCCAAGGTCCTGCCCCCATGCGGTCACGTTCTGACCAAGCAAATGTATTTCCCTTACACCATCTAACACGAGGCTTTTGACCTCCGATAGTATGCTTTCAAGACTTCTTGACCTTTGTCTACCTCTTGTTTTTGGCACCACACAGTAGGTGCAGTTTTTATCACAGCCCTTCATAACCGTCACATAGGCACAAAACTGGTTGTCCCTTACCGTAGGATATTCCCATAACTTGTCTTCGTCCTCTGGTGGGTTTTCAAGGATGGCTATAGCCTTATATCCTGCCTGAGCCTGCTGGATTAACTCTGGCAACTGGTGCATATTAAAGCTGGAAAACATTATGTCTATAACGGGAGCTTTTTGCACCAATTCTTCTCCCATCCTCTGGGCAAGGCATCCACAGACTCCTATTAGAGCATTAGGATTTTTCTCCTTTATCTTCTTATATTCCCCAAGGTGAGAGTAGACTTTTTGGTCTGGCTTTTCCCTTATAGTGCAGGTGTTAATGAGAATTATGTCCGCATGCTCCCAACTTTCCGCAGGTTCGTAGCCCATACTCTGCAGTATACCTCTTAGCCTTTCCGAATCGTTAAAATTCATCTGGCATCCAAAAGTTTTTATGTAGTACTTCATAGTGTTAAAATTTACTACCATGGAAGAGAAAAAGCCAGAGGTCGTAGAAGAAAGCATATGGACCGCACAAGAGGCAATAAGAAAAGCTCCAAAGCTATATGGAGTGCCTACAGGTGTTGAGGGTCTTGATGAACTCTTCTTCACATCGGACATACAAGAGGGTAAGCCAGTGAGAAAACCCCTTGGTGGCATTCCTGCCTACTCGGTCACCAATATAACGGGAGTTTCTGATACGGGTAAAAGCCTTATGGCTGAGCAGTATACGGTGATGCAGGCAAGCAGAGGAGAGCCTGTTGCCTTTATAACTGTAGAGTCTCCCGCACACTTTACCATTACAGGTATAAGGGAAAGGGCAAAAGCCATGGGAATAGACTTTGAAAGCATTCAAGACCGCATAATCCTAATAGACGCTGCAAGCCATGGAAGGCTAAGGGAAAACATACCAGACCTTCTTGCCACACTGGCACACGTAATAAAGACCTACAAGGTAAGACACACGGTTATAGACTCAATAACTGGACTTTATGAAGCCCGTGAAATGCAAGCAAGAATTGTGGTGCGTCAACTCTTCAACTTTATGAAAAAGTGGTATCAGACCGCTCTTTTTATCTCTCAAAAAAGAAGCGGACATGAGGAGCTTACCGCAGAAGCTGCAGGTGGCTACGCTATAAGCCACATAGTGGACTGCTCTATGGTGCTATCTAAGGACATAATTCTCACGCAGGCACAATCAAGGCTCTACAAAAAGCCTATAGGTGAGATTGTTAGGCTCTTTCGTATAGATGGATGTAGGATGTGCGGTCATGACACAAGAACGCACTACATGGAGATAACGGAGCTCGGTCTGGTAAGGATAGGACCTCCTTTGAGTGCATGAGTTTAGCGTATGCAAAGAGAAGAAGGCAGGGAGAGGAAGGGTTTTTAAAGCTTTTAAGGATAGCAAAAAATATTAAGTTTGGAGGAGTAAGATGGATTACCATGTAAAAGACCTAAGCCTTGCGGAGCTTGGCAAAAAGAGGATTGAATGGGCAGAAAGGGATATGCCAGTGCTTAGAAGCATAAGGGAGAGGTTTTCCAAAGAAAAACCCTTTAAAGGTATACGCATATCCGCATGCCTTCACGTTACCACAGAGACTGCAAACCTTATGATAACTCTAAAAGAAGGTGGTGCAGAGGTCTTTTTGACAGCCTCAAACCCCCTTTCTACCCAAGATGACACCGCATCCGCATTGGTAAAATACTACGACATTCCAGTTTTTGCCATAAAGGGCGAAGACACAGACACTTACTATATGCACCTAAGAGAGGTCATAAAAAGGGAACCACACATAGTGATAGACGATGGTGCGGACCTTATATCCACGCTTCATAAGGAGTTTCCCGAGCTTGCAAAAAGAGTTTACGGAGGAATGGAAGAGACCACCACAGGAGTTATAAGACTAAGGGCTATGGCTCAGCAGGGAGTTTTGCAGTTTCCCATAATAGCGGTAAACGATGCTTATACAAAGCATATGTTTGACAACCGGTATGGCACAGGGCAGTCCACCATAGATGCCATAATGAGGGCTACCAACAGACTTATAGCAGGTTCTTACTTTGTGGTTGCAGGCTACGGATGGTGTGGCAAAGGCGTAGCCCAAAGGGCAAGAGGTATGGGAGCAACGGTTATAGTCTGCGAGGTAGACCCCATAAAGGCACTTGAGGCGAAAATGGACGGCTTCTTGGTTATGCCCATGAGAGAAGCCTGCAAACTGGGGGACTTTTTCGTGACGGTTACAGGCAATACCTCTGTAATAAGAGAGGAGCATTTTGAGAGGATGAAAGACGGTGCCATTATCTCCAACGCTGGACACTTCAACGTGGAGATAGACATAGAGGCTCTCGAAAGGTTAAGTGTGAGTAAAAGGGAGATAAGACCTTTCGTTGAGGAGTATAGGCTCAAGGATGGTAGAAGACTCTATCTTTTGGCACAAGGAAGGCTTGTAAACCTTGCCAGTGCGGAAGGTCATCCTGCTTCCGTGATGGATATGAGCTTTGCTAACCAAGCCCTCTCTGCGGAGTATATCCTCAGAAACCACCAAGACCTCAAAAAAGACGTCTACAGAGTGCCAGAAGAGATAGACAAAGAGGTGGCTTCTTTGAAGTTAAGGAGCATGGGGGTGGAGATAGACCAACTAACACCAGAGCAGGTAAAATATCTATCCTCTTGGGAGTTTGGCACTTAGTTTATAATACTTTAGCCTTCTGGAGGTTTAAGATGCATAAAATTCTAATCACTGACCCAATCTCGGAAAAGGGCATTGAGCTTCTTAGGCGTGAGCCAGACTTTGAGGTGGACTACGAGCCAGACATATCCTACGAGGAGCTACTTGAGGTTGTGGAAAACTATCACTGCATTATAACCAGAAGCAGAACCCCAGTCACAGGCGAGTTAATAGAAAGGGCTAAAAACCTAAAGGTCATCGGCAGGGCTGGTGTAGGTGTGGATAACGTGGATATAGAGTCTGCCTCCATGAGAGGCATATTGGTTATAAACACCCCTGGTGCCAACACCATAGGAGCAACAGAGCTAACCCTCGCTCATATGCTAAACGTTATAAGAAACGCACACATGGCACATAACAGCATGGTAGAGGGCAGGTGGGACAGAAAGAAGTTTATGGGAACAGAGCTATACGGAAAGACTCTTGGCATAATTGGTCTTGGAAACATAGGCTCACAAGTTGCCATAAGGGCAAAAGCCTTTGGTATGACCGTTTATGCCTACGACCCATACATTCCAAGAGAAAAGGCGGATAGGCTGGGCGTAAAGCTCTTTGACAACCTACACGACATGCTTCGTCAAATAGATATCCTAACTATCCACGCACCCTTGACCCACGAGACAAGAAACATGATAACAAGGAAAGAGTTTGAAATTATGAAAGACGGTGCGGTTCTTATAAACTGTGCAAGAGGTGGGATAGTAAAAGACGAGGACCTCATATGGGCTTTGGAAAGCGGTAAGCTATCGGGCGTAGGTCTTGACGTTTTTTCTGTAGAACCTCCACCAAAGGAGTTTATAGAAAAAATATCCAAGTTTCCCAACGTTTCCCTTTCCCCTCACATAGGTGCAAACACTTACGAATCTCAAGAAAATGTTGCAGTAATAATTGCCCAGCAAGTTATAAAAGCCCTAAGAGGTCAAACAGTAGAGTATGTGGTAAACGCACCTTTCCCAGACCTCTCGGTCCTAACCTTGATAAAGCCACACCTTGACCTTGCGGAAAGAATGGGCAGGTTCTTGGTCCAATGGGCGGAAG